>CAXBRM010000188.1:0-3581 GCA_963978305.1 uncultured Rhodospirillales bacterium | reverse complement strand
TGACCATTCAAGGGGAACAAAATCACTTCCCTAATGTTTGGTTCATCAGCGAGAAGCATCACGATCCGGTCGACACCTGGGGCTGATCCTCCATGTGGGGGTGCACCAAATTTAAGTGCGTTTAACATACCACCAAATCGTTCCTCAACGACTTCAGATCCATAACCCGCAATGGCGAAAGCCTTGTACATGACTTCTGGTAAATGATTTCGGATTGCGCCTGAACTCAGCTCTATTCCATTACAGACAATATCATATTGATAGGCCAATACATCGAGCGGATCTTTGCGCTCCAGAGCTTCAAGCCCGCCTTGGGGCATGCTGAATGGATTATGGCTGAAATCAATCTCACCCGTGTCCTCGTCTTCTTCGTACATTGGAAAATCAACAATCCAACAGAATTTAAATCCAGCATCTTGATCAATCAGGTTCAACTGAGTGCCGACTTCGTTTCTAACCGTGCCGCTGAAGGTCTTTGCACGAAGGGGTTTGTCGCAAGTGAAGAATGCTGCATCTCCATCTTTTAGATCTAGCTGCTGGCGGATCGCTTCTGTGCGCTCTTCACCAATATTATTTGCCAACGGCCCCATGCCGACACCGTCTTTCCAGAAGATATAACCAAGACCTGGCTTGCCCTGCTTTTTCGCCCAGCTGTCCAATCGGTCGCAGAAACTGCGGGATCCACCACCCGGTGCCGGGCAAGCAATCACATTAAATCCTTGCTCGTCAATAAGCCGTGCAAAAATTTTGAAGCCAGAACCGGCAAAATGCTCGGTCACATTACCTATATGCAGTGGGTTTCGCAAATCAGGTTTATCGCTGCCATATTTCTCAATTGCTTCAAAAAAAGGAATTCGAGGGAATGGGCAGGATGTGACTTGGCGATCACCACCAAACTTGGTGAAAATATTGAATAAGACCGGCTCAAGCGTTGCAAAAACATCTTCTTGCGTCACAAAACTCATTTCAAAATCAAGCTGGTAGAACTCGCCAGGCGAACGATCAGCACGGGGATCCTCATCTCGAAAACAAGGTGCAATTTGAAAATAGCGGTCAAAACCTGACACCATCAAAAGTTGCTTGAACTGTTGAGGAGCTTGAGGCAGTGCATAAAATTTGCCAGGATTAAGGCGGGAAGGCACCAAAAAGTCCCGGGCACCTTCTGGGCTGCTCGCCGTCAGGATAGGGGTTTGAAACTCGGTAAACCCCTGGGCGCGCATCTGATCGCGCATTTCGGCAATCACCCGGCTACGCAACGTCATATTGCGCTGAATCTTTTCTCGACGCAAATCGAGATACCGATACTTGAGCCTTAGGTCTTCATTGACGTCTTCATCAATATTGAGCGGAAAGGGAACCTGTTCGCTTTCGCCTTGGACCTCCACAGCATCGACATACAACTCGATTTTACCAGTCTCAAGCCTTTCATTTATTGCTGTTTTGTCTCGCGCTCGGACTTCCCCCGTTAAAGTTACAACGCTTTCCAGTTTAATGCGCTTAAGCAAATCATAGTTAGCGTTGCTTTCCAGAATAACGCATTGCGTGACACCATAGTGATCCCTTAAATCGATGAATAATGGACCTGCGTGCTCACGTCGTCGGTAAATCCAACCGCTAAGCCGAGCCGTCTCACCGACATTATTTTCATTGAGTTCATGGCATTTATGAGTTCGATACTGATGCATCTCGTGGCGATCCCAAGAGTTACTAGTGACTTCTTACGTCTCTGATAGCAGTCTGGAGTGATTGCGACCAGTTGCGTGCACGTCTACACAGATCTACGTCGTCGACGTTTCGCACTATGAAAGCCCCTATTTAATGAGCTCAACTAACTTGCACATCCGCCTAATCGAAACCAGCGAACAGCTTTTGACATTTTGCACATCTGCTCAATCAGCCAGTTTTTTGACAATTGATACTGAATTCATGCGGGAAAAGACGTATTTCCCGCAATTATGTTTGGTTCAGGTAGCATCGGATGTTGAGGCAGTTGTCATTGATACTCTTTCCAAGGCTATCAACCTAGAGCCGCTTTGGCGGCTGTTCATGAACACATCAATGCCAAAGGTTTTGCATGCTGCGAGCCAAGATCTCGAAATTTTTGTGCGCACGGCCGGGGGATTGCCATCGCCACTTTTCGACACACAGGTGGCAGCAATGGTCGTCGGGCTAGGAGATCAGATCGGGTACGACAAGCTCATAAAAGAGACCGTTGGTAGCGTGATCGACAAAACCAGTCGTTACAGTGACTGGACATTGCGTCCTCTGTCAAAGCGACAAATCGATTATGCAGCCGGCGACGTAACGCATCTGCGAGACGCCTATGCCGTGTTAATAGAACGACTAACACAACAAGATAGATTTTCTTGGGTCGACGAGGAAATGACAAAACTTTGCGATACCTCAAGGTATCAAAACGATCCGATGAATGCTTACAAGCGATTAAAGGTTAGAACGGACAAAACACGATTTATCGCAATCTTGCAGCAGTTAGCCGCCTGGCGCGAAGCCGAGGCGCAGAACCGGGACATTCCCAGAGGTCGTGTGCTTCGCGACGACACACTGCTAGATTTGGCTGGGGCGGAACCATCCACCGTTGAAGCATTACGCAAAGTCCGTGGGATCACCGATAAAATGGCGGAAGGGTTAATAGGAAAGGCAATCATTCGAGCAATCAACAACGGACTTGCGACTCCCAAAGATAAAATCTTTATTCCAAAACGGAAACCTGCGCTAACCGACGAGCAAAGCGCTAAGCTTAGTTTATTGAAAATGCTCGCAAGCGTTAAAGCAGCCGAAGTTGGCACGGCAACTCGATTGTTGGCTTCGACAGCTGATTTGGAAGAACTGGCTCGCGCGCCCGTTGATGACTGGGGAGGAATTGACATTAGCTGCCTCAAGGGCTGGCGGAATGAATTGTTCGGGGAAGCCGCCAGGGCCTTGGTGAGTGGAAAGCTTTGGATCGGTTTCTCCGACGGACAAATTACTGTTCGAAATCAACTTTAAAGAGCGAGCACCTCTTTGACTAGTGGTACGGGGATTGCTCTCTTTTCAGCCAAAGCCAACGAGTTCACCACCGCAGCAGCACGTGAAACAGCTACGTAACTTCGTTCAATACGAGATACAATAAAGTCAATAACAGCCGGCTTCACCTCGACTTGTGCATCGGCGAAATGTTTCGTGAGCAACTGAGCCAGCAAGGTTTCGTCAGGTGAGCCTATAATCGCGGTCGACGCGGCGGCTAAACGAGATGCTAAATCCTGCACTTCAAGGTCTAAAATCCCAACTGGCCGACGGCTGGCCATCAGTATGTTTAGCTCACCCAAGACAGCGCGATTGATGAGGTGAAAAAGAACTTTTTGTCCTTCTGGATTGTCGACGAGCAATTGAATATCATCAACTGCTAGAGTAGGCGCCGAATAAGCAAGATACAATTGATCAGCGCGCAGCCTGACAATCTGATGCTTCCAGGCAAACACTTCCAGCATATGGCTTTTGCCAGATGCCTCGTCACCAACAATCAACGCGCAACCATTGTGCCAGTGATCGGGCCTTTCAATTAGTTCTAAGGCTAAGTGATT
>CAXBRM010000187.1:0-3637 GCA_963978305.1 uncultured Rhodospirillales bacterium | reverse complement strand
AGGATAGGACTGCCACTGATTGCCTCGCCGCCCACGCCCTGCGGTTTGTGTTTCTGCAACAAGCGCTAGCGGCGCTTCGTGCCAGCGGTGCGGGTTTTTGTTCACGACCTCTGCCAGATGACTGTTCGTGCTACCCAATGTTTCAAACAAAAGGCAGGCGATAGCGCTCTTAGGTAGCCGCAACGTCTGATAACCGAGCGGTAGTGACATGATCCGGTTACGTCTTAAAGAAAGTTTGTCAACAATGCTTGGGCGGCAGCCTGACTCATTGCTGGAATAGCTGGAATCGTGAGGACCAGTATGAAGCCGAACGCCGTTACTGCAGAAGATACAACCAACACGAAACGGACACTGCCTGGAAGATTTGGGTCGAAAGCTTCTGTTGGTTCAGCAAAAAACGCCAAGACAATCATTCTGAGATAATAAAACGCCGAGACAACACTGAGCAACAGGCCAACGACGACCATACCCACTTGGCCGGCTTCAAAAGCGGCTCGGAACACTTCAAATTTTCCCCAGAAACCCAAAAATGGCGGCAATCCGGCCATCGAAATCATCAGGATCAATAGCGCAACAGCAAGCCCAGGGCTTTGCCGGACAAGACCGCTCAACTCACTAATGTCCTCTAATTCGACATCGTCGCGTTTCATGGCCATGACAAGAGCAAACGCACCACCTGTCATAATAACGTAAATCGCTATGTAAGTGATCGTTGCCGCAACACCTGCTTCTGTTCCCGCCGTGAGACCCACCAATGCGAAGCCAATATGGCCGATGGAACTGTAGGCTAACAGCCGTTTAATGCTCGACTGAGCAATTGCAGCAAACGCTCCGAGCGCCATGCTTGCAATGGCCAACAGCTGCAAAATACTGATCCATTGCAGCGATAGTGGGCCAAGAGCTTCAAACAAAACCCGAATAAACATGGCGAAACCAGCTGCCTTGCTCGCCCCAGCAAGAAACGCTGTCACCGGTGTCGGAGCACCCTGGTAAACGTCAGGTGTCCACATATGAAACGGAACCGCTGAGACTTTAAATCCTAACCCAGCAGCCAAAAACACCAGGCCGATGCTCATCCCAATGAGCAGATCATCGTCGCCGGTTAGAATTTGGGACGACGCATTCGCGATGGCCTGAAAATCCGTTGATCCGGCAAAACCATAAATCATTGACATGCCGTACAGCAGCATCCCTGAACTTAAAGCGCCCAAAATAAAATATTTTAGTCCAGCCTCAGAACTACGCAAACTTGACCGGCGAAAAGTGGCCAGCACATAGCTGGACAGGCTCATCAACTCTAAACCCATATAGAGCAAGATCAGATCGCGCGCACTGGCCATCACCATCATGCCAACCACGGCGTAGGTCATGATGACTGGATATTCGAACTTGTGCATGTCCGTCCGCTGGACAAAACCAAAGCTGAGCATCAGCGCCGCTGCTGCTCCAACACACACCAGCCCTTTCATTAGCCGGGCAAAATCGTCATCGACATACATGCCGCCGAAGGAAGATTGTCCATTAAAGCCAACCACCACGGCTGACAACTGCCAAAGCGCTACGGCAATCAAGATCACGGTGGTAACAGCCATCATTGGGCGCTGCAAACGATCACCGCCGAAAGCCCCAACCATCAAAAGCACCATGCCATAAAGCGCCAAGGCCACTTCAGGACCAGCCGTGAAGATGTCGTTCCAACTCATTGTTCGATCTTGCCTTTAACTTTGCAGGGCTGGGCGTTGCTGGTTAGCTCAGTGGTTTTCATCTTTTTGCTCTTTCGCATGGGTTTCGTCACGTCCAGTTGCAGCAACACCAGGCTCAATACAGCTTCGCCAATCTATCTCAGCTGCGCTCATCGCCGCACAATGCTGCTCAACCAACTCTGTTGTACTGGGCCGCATTACGTCTAAAAATGGCTTTGGATAAACACCCATCCATAATACCAGCACGACCAAGGGGGCAAAAATGAGCGTTTCTTGACGATTTAGATCCTTGAGTGCACGCACCTCGTCCCGTTGGATCACACCAAAGACGACACGACGATAGAGCAACAGCATGTAAGGAGCACCCAAAATCATCCCTGTTGTCGCCAAAGCACCAACCCACAGCGCCTGCTTGAAGCTACCCATCAGAACAATGAATTCGCCAACAAAACCACCGGTCCCTGGCAGGCCAACGCTCGCCATCATCATGAGCATAAAAACAACAGCATACTTTGGCATTTTTTCAACTACGCCACCAAAACGGGCAATGACCCGCGTATGCATTTGATCGTAGACAACACCAACAACTAAGAACAGCGCACCACTAATAACCCCATGGCTGAGCATCTGGTACAAAGCACCATCAACGCCCTGGCTGTTCATCGTAAACAAACCGAGGGTGACGTAACCCATATGGGCAACAGAACTGTAAGCAATCACTTTTTTCATATCATCCTGCACCAAAGCCACCAACGAGGTGTAAATGATAGCAATGATCGAGAGGACAAACACAAAGCCAGCAAATGCCGCGCTGGCTTCAGGCAATAACGGCAAGCTAAGGCGGATGAACCCATACCCCCCCATTTTTAACAGAACACCGGCAAGAATTACCGACCCCGCTGTCGGCGCTTCAACATGAGCATCTGGCAACCAGGTATGGACGGGCCACATGGGCATTTTTACCGCAAACGCAGCAAAGAACGCCCACCACAACCAGTTCTGAACCCCGGGGGCGAAGTGATAAGCAGCTACGCCTGCGTTGCCATCAATCGGCTTGCCAATCAACAAGCTGATGTCACTGGTTCCAGAAATCGCAAGCAAGGCAATCAGCGCGACCAGCATCAGCACGGATCCGGCAAGCGTGTATAAAAAGAACTTATAACTCGCATAGAGGCGACGTGGCCCGCCCCAAACGCCAATGATCAAAAACATCGGGATTAGGACCGCTTCGAAAAAGACGTAGAACAACACCAGGTCGAGCGCAGCAAATGTACCAATCATCAACGCATCTAAAACCAAAAACGCGACCATAAATTCGCGTACTCGCTTTTTGATGCTATTCCAGGCCGCCAGAATACAAATCGGCGTTAACAAGGTTGCCAGCAACACAAAAAGCATACTGATCCCATCAACGCCGAGACGATAGCCGATCCCTAAATCTGGCATCAACGGAACGTGCTCAACAAATTGAAACCCTGCTTGGTCGCGGTCAAAACCAAACCAAAGCATCAGCGAAACCACAAACGTTACGCTGGACGTTAGCAAAGCAACCTGCCGACTACGATTTGCGACTGTCTCTTCCGTGCCTCGAATCAGTAGCAGGACAAACGCTGCACCAATCAGGGGAAGCGCGATCAAAATGCTTAAAAGATTCGGTATTTCAGTCATTAAAGCTGCCCATTTTAGCGCGGTTTTGTTGCCTACAAGCCATGAGACACATCAAGCGCAAATCCCCATAAAACCTATTGCCCACCCGAACTACGGACCAAGAACCACAGGACCAACACAAAAACGCCTAACAACATCGCGAAGGCATAATGATAGAGATAGCCGGTTTGCAGCGCACTCAGGCGCACACTCATACGCCGAGCTAATTCCGCAATGCCATCGGGACCGAGGCCGTCGATAAGCCGGCCATCACCGCCTTTCCAAAA
>CAXBRM010000186.1:0-3690 GCA_963978305.1 uncultured Rhodospirillales bacterium | reverse complement strand
GATGGCGACGCTTTTTGCCTTTGCAATCATTGGCGACAGGCGCGGCATAAGCCTGCGTTTGCTTTGTTTAGCAGCTATTCTTGTCGTGACAGTCGCGCCAGAAGTGATCCTCGGACCTAGTTTTCAAATGAGCTTTGCCGCTGTCACCGTCTTGATCATTGTGAGCTCAATGATCCCGCGGGGGTCAACCGCAGGTCTTGGTATGCAGCTCTTACGGTACGCTGGTGCCATCGCTGTGACGTCGGCTGTTGCAACGCTTGCCACAGCCCTGTTGACGCTCTTCCATTTTGGCCAGGTAAGTTTGGTTAGCGTCCTGGCAAATGTTTTGGCGGTGCCAATAACAGCCTTACTGGTGATGCCCAGTGCCTTGATTGCCCTATTATTGATGCCGTTTGGATTAGAAACACCTTTTTTGATGCTTGCAGGTTATGGATTGGACGTCGTTCAATTGGTCGCAAATATCGCCCAGGGTCTGCCGAACAGCACGCTCAAAGTGGCCAACTGGCCTCGGTCAATTCCGGCATGCCTTGGCCTTGCGCTGGTCTGCGCGGCGTTGATGAAAACGTGGCGGAAAGCCTACGCGCTATTGATTCTGTGTGCAATTGGCACTTTGATTGCGTTGCACCGTCCGGCAGACATTGTCCTGACCGAAGATTTTGGTCTGGCCACGGCGGTCGTTTCAAAATCCTTGATAGCAGGACCAAATATTGATGCATTCCATCAATCGTTCTTGACCGATTATTGGCGGGGTGAGGTGGTACAAATGCCGACCCAAGCAGAGGTACTCGAACAGCTAAACCAGCACCCACAAATTCGCTGTTCAAAACAGGGGTGCCTTTTGTTTGATGCCGCTGGCAAGCCAACTGTCGGTTTAGCGCTGACCAGGGAGGCTGTTGATCAGGCCTGCAATGCCAAAATCCCGGTCATTGCCGCGGTTTTTGTCCCGACACAATGCCGGATGCCAGCTGGTGCTACGCCAGCACAGGTGAGGGAAAACGGTCCAATTGCGATTTGGTTGACTAAAAATGGCAAGATCCGACTCCAAACGGATTTGGACAGGCGCGGGCGGCGCCCATGGGTGGGTGCACGCTACTAGTAGGTCCGCATCAAGCCAACAAGCCGCCCTAAAATTCCGACCTGGTCAGGGGGGTAAATCTTTGTTTCATAGCGGGAGTTGGCCGGTTCCAACGCAACGACATTGGCGGTACGTCGAAGCCGTTTTAGAGTGACATCCCAACCTTCAACCACCGCAACCACAATATCGCCGTTTGACGCCATGTCAGTTTTGCGAATGATCACCTGATCGCCGTTGTTGATCCCAGCTTCGATCATGCTATCGCCCTGTACTTCGAGGGCAAAGTGTTCGCCGTTGCCCTTCAATTCTTGCGGGACACCAATGGTCGGCAAACTGTCATCATTTATAGCTTCGATTGGCAGACCGGCCGCAATTTTACCCAGCATCGGCACTTGGTCGATGCCACGTTTTCCCCAGCTCGACTGATGGATTCGGCCGACGGTTTGATTTGTGTTCGCGGCGTCTAATTCGCTTTCGTTCGCAAAGGAGGTGTGGCTTTCCTCTGGGCGAAAATTTTCGCCTAAACCAGCCTGAAGGATGGCCGCATTGTGGCGCATCGTCTCCATTGGTGTTCTTTGCAGCGCTGCTACACGACGGTTACTGATCGGTTCGATATTTTTAGCGGCATAATCATCGGGAAGGCGCTGTACTTCGAGCGCGCGCGCGCGGTGTGCCAAACGACGAAGGAACCCGCGCTCCTCCAGTGCGCTGATAAGCCGATGAACCCCCGATTTACTTTTCAGTCCCAAGGCGTCTTTCATCTCATCAAAGGACGGAGAGATGCCGTCGTGTTCAAGTCTTTCATGGATGAAAATCAATAAATCACGTTGCTTTGATGTCAGCATGGCGTTTGCTCCGTTTCAGTCTCCCTCGCAGCGGAACCGACCGAGTCTACAATGAAGTGCCCCAAAAGATTCATGCTTGATTCTATCTATGTTCTTATGCGTCTGGAGAACAAAAGTCAAACGCTTGTTCTGATCATCGCTGTTGCAATGACCTGTTTCTGTGTTTTTGTGAGGCTAAAGAGACAAAAATCGCACAGTTTCCCCCGATCGTGCGGGTGGCGCGTATGCTGGTCTGACGAGAAGGGCATTGGCGAGGGCGAGCGCTCGCAACATGCTGCTGTCCTGCCGATCAAACGGGGTTAGCTTGCTTTTTGTGTTCATAGCGCGCATAAATTCTAGGCGCTCATCATTAGCCGGTAGGTCACCAGCCAAAGTGCCCTGTTGGTACAGTGGCCATGGTGTTTGATTTCCGGCTAGCCGATGACAGATACCAATGCCAAAAACGAGACCAGTGACAAAGCTTGATACTGGATTACCGGGCAGGGCAAGCCACCAAAGCTGACCAAGGCGAGCGAGCATGACGGGTTTGCCTGGGCGCATGGCAATTTTCTCGATGTGTATGTCATTGGCGTTTTGTGTCAAGAATTGACGCACAATATCGTATTCGCCGACGCTTGCGCCCCCCGTAGAAATTACAAAATCGCTTGAATTTATCAGGCTTTCAAGTTGAGCTTGTAAGGCTGCCAGATCGTCTTTGGCAATCGGAAGTAACGCAGATTGATAGCCATGCCGCGCCAATAATGATTGGAGCATCGGAGCGTTACTGGCTG
Source organism: uncultured Rhodospirillales bacterium (assembly GCA_963978305.1). Taxonomy (GTDB): domain Bacteria; phylum Pseudomonadota; class Alphaproteobacteria; order UBA7985; family UBA7985; genus CAXBRM01. The sequence goes on along the minus strand of CAXBRM010000186.1, from coordinate 1,000 downwards.
GCACACAATGGTTCTGTTCGGGGGTCCACTCTGTAGGATCGATTAATTCGTCTCCGGTAGAGATAATTGAGACCCTTGGGTGTCGATGTACTTTTACGCTGCTGATGCCACCGCTGATCAACAAAGCGATTGTTGCTGGGGATAGTGGTGTCCCCGCGCTGACGAGGATATCATTCTTGACAAAATCAAGACCCCTGGGTCGAACATATGTCCCAGGTGTAACGCGTGTCGTGGGGTAAACGTGATTTTCGCTTTGCGCCTGGCTGGTATTTTCTTGGATTAACACAGAGTCAGCGCCGAGCGGCATGGTGGCGCCTGTAAAAATCCGCGCGCATTGACCTGTCCTGAGTGCTTGCTTGTTCGCTTTTGTGCCGGGGGTGATATGGGCTACGACCGCGAGAGGACTCCCTGGTTTAACGTCGTCAGCACGTACGGCATAGCCGTCCATCGCGGAAAGTGCGTCTGATGGGCTCGTCCGGCGAGCGCAAATGTCGCTGACCACGACATGCTGGTCGGCTGAGGTAGTCGCGAGCGCAAGAGCCTCAAGGGGCGCAATTAAGCTGAAAATGCGCTCGCAGGCTTCATCAAACGGAACCAGTCCAGGCATTCTATCATTCCTCAGCCCGATAAAAGCCTGACTGACCGCCTTTTTTTTCGATTAAACGAATATCGGCAATTTGCATGCTTTTATCGACGGCTTTGGCCATGTCGTACAGTGTAAGACAGGCAACAGAGACAGCAGTGAGGGCCTCCATCTCTACTCCGGTTTGCCCCCTGAGTTTAACGGTTGCTTCAACAAGAATATGAGGTTTTGGCTCAGTTTTGGCTGATAGCTCGACGCTAATTTTACTAAGCGCGAGTGGATGGCATAGGGGTATCAAATGATGGGTCTGCTTTGCCGCCATGATCCCAGCAATCCGAGCAGTAGCCAACACATCACCTTTGGGTAAGTCGTTTTGGCCGACTAGGTTTAGGGTATCTGGGTGCAGGAAAATACGTC
>CAXBRM010000185.1:0-3728 GCA_963978305.1 uncultured Rhodospirillales bacterium | reverse complement strand
AGTCCGCGATCTGCCCACCCAACCGGATTTGGGCCATCGTCGGCGAAAATCCGAGGCAGCTGAATGCCAGGGCCATGATTAAGACAAAGTTAGCGAAACGGGTACGCAAGGCTTAACGCTCCAAATTCACAAGCTCTAAGGCTGAATAATGTCAAAAAAAGGCAACATTTTAACAAGCGGCCTGAGCCGTGACAGCGCTCGTCTGCGGACAAAGCACAAATTGGTGCAGGATCAACCAGTCGTCAACATATTCTAATGGAATCTCCCAAGGCTGACTCGCCCAAATACCGCCTTCTACGGCATCAACCACCGTTCTAATCGCATTAGCACTGGCGTTGGGCGGCGCGACAATCACACTGACATCCACACTCTTAATCTCGCCGTTTTCATCGACAAGTTCAACCTTGGCCAAGACCTTCCAACCATCTTGCGCACGCACAAAAAACGGCCAATTGATCAAATCTTGGAACCGGTTTCTGATTCTTTGTGAGGCAGCCGCCAGAATGGCATCTTTATCTGCCAAGACGGCCGCAGCAGATTGAGCATCACTGACCACGCTTTCATTGCTTTGTGATCGGGCGACAGCGTCATCAATGAGTTGTGCGGGGATACTCAAGGCATTGTCGACATCTGCGACCACGTCGGCATCCGATTCAGCCGCCGGCTGAACCTCAAGGCGTGCACCAGGCGCCAAATTGGCTTGAACGGCGGCGACCTGGGGGTCAATATAGCTTGGCGGTTGTCGTGGCCGCATTTTGGGGATCGCGATGCTGGCAAATTCAGTCTCAGCGTTTTCATCGGTCGGGCCTGCACCACCTGCTTCTGGGCGTAAATCCTCAACGTTTTCTGTCTGTTGGGCCTCGTCGGTTTGTGGCTCTTCCGTCCGGGTTCCGTCTGTACCAAAATCGCCCGGGTCAGCCATTGGCGACGTATCGTCGACGCCCGTGTTGGTTAGTCGTTCAATCACCTCAGCCAAAGCATCGGCATCGCCGCCTGGACCGGTATTTTCTTCAACATCATTGAGAGATATGTCTTCGTTGGCGATGGGTCTATCATTCGTGTCAGCATCAGGCGCGTCGGCTGATTGCGGCCCGTCACTGCCCCGCCCCAGCGATGATTCTTGGGTTGGATCGAAATCGGCGGTGTCGACATCCAGCTCAAGACCAGCGTTAGTGGGTGCGTCCAAGCGTTGCTGATCGACGTTGGCCGGCAGAGGGTCGGGCTCAGCAGCCGGGCGTTCTAACATTTCCTGCAATAGATCTGCAGCACTGGGTGTCTCGATCAGCTCTGGTTCTGGGGGCGGTTGATCTCTCGTTTCTGTTTGGTCAAGCGACGCCAAGATCGGCGCATCGTCGATAGCATTGACCAGCTCAATTTCAAGGTCAAATTCGTCTAGGCCAGGAATCTTGAGTGATACAGACGGAAGGCCAAAAGCAAATAGGTACCCAGCGCCCAGGTGCAAAACCAACGATAGCAAAAGGCCACGGATCATAGCCTCATCTTTCTAATGCCAAATTAGTGGCGACGTCCTCCGCCTCGCGGCGCAAACGCAGCTTTACCTTTCGGTAACCACTTTGGATTATCTCGCGCGCCCAGCGCTCAACTTCGGTGTAAGGCACGAGAGCTTCACCACGGTAACTAAAATTATCTGTCTGTGAAAAATTCTCGTTCACATAGGCAGAAACTTCCTCTTTTGTGCCCTGGAATATGGCATCATCGACAATCCTGAGACTATCAGATTCTGTCAAATAAACACGACCTCGGTTAGGCTCAAAAACAACAACGACAATACTTGCCGTGCGCGTTAGGCCAGGCAGAGCCGTCGAGACCACCATGAAGACAACGAGCAAAATCAACAACACATCGACAAATGGCGTCACATTAATCGTGCCATCGGGCCGATGATGTCCCCGACCACTGCGGCGGCTGTTGCCCCGTTTCGGCCCTGTCATTCCCATTTGCGTCGTGGCCTTTTCTCTCTAATCCCGTCGATCAAGCTGACGAGACAAAATCGCGCCAAATTCACCTGAGAACGTGTCGAGCCGATCGCCAAACTTCCCCAAGTCGCTTGAGAATTTGTTGTAGGCGATACTGGCGGGGATCGCGGCAACCAACCCAAGTGCCGTTGCAAATAGTGCTTCAGCAATCGGCGGTGCGACGGCGATCAACGATGTCGAGCCCTGGGCAGCAATGGTCTGAAAGGCATCAATCACGCCCCAAACGGTGCCAAACAAGCCAATGAACGGCGCCGCCTGCCCAACACTTGCCAGAATCGTCAATTGGTTCTCAAGCCTGGCAAGTTGTTTGCCAATGCTTAAATCCATTGCGCGATCAATGCGTTGGCGCAGACTGGTTTTGAGCCCTTCGGTCCCGGTATTCAAGCGACTGGTCGGTGCCCTTCGCCATTCCCGCATGCCACTGGCGAACACTGCACTCATTGGATCTTGATTGGGGATTTGAGCAATGCGGTCATACAACTCTTCCAAGTTGCCACCTGACCAAAAGCTGGCTTCAAATTTGTTGGCCAAGTTGTTGGCACGCATAAACGCAAAAAACTTCTGCACGATGACCGTCCACGACCAGATGCTCAATAAAATGAGCAATATGACGACACCTTGAACGACAACATCAGCTTGCTGAAACAGCTGAATCGGTGACAGCTCACCAACCGGGTTCAGTTCTTCAGTTTCCACGGGGCCACTCGCATCTTCATAGGGTTAAACACTCTGCACCAATTTAGGCGCATAATTGGCGTGATGATAGGGTGCTTTATCAGCCGTTTCTGCTTATCTGTAAAGTATGGCAAATTGGCGTCAGATGACGCCACTCTGTGACTTTCTGGACTCAGCTTGTCGAATGACCGTCGGCGACCTGTCGACAATCAACGCTTAACAAAAGCGCGCCATAGCCGACTTGAAAGCCGGATCAAATCGTTTCGGTTTGCCAGTCTCCAGATCCAACACTGCGGCGCGCACCTGGGCACGGGCAAGCTCGACGCGACGGTCTCTTTCAACACGTTGAATAATTTGAGCCATCGTCACGGTGGCTGCCTTAAGCTCAGCAATGCTTGTCACGACTTCCAAAACATCATCGACATAACCTGGCGTTAGGTACTTGATCTGGATGTCGCTGATCACCCAGACGCTGCCAAATCGGGCTTTCATGCTGCCGACATTATAGCCCAAGCCGCTCAAAAACTCGCTTCGGCCACGCTCGGCAAATTCAATGTAGCGGCCATGATAGATGATGCCGGCCGCATCGGTATCAGCGAAATAAGCCCGCAGCGGCAAGATATGCGCCTTGTCGTCAAAAGTACCAAACCGACGCATCATTGCTCGTCCTCGAACATGGTCCCTTGTGCACTTTGAAAAACAGCTGAATTTTCCGGGATCGGACGACCTAAATGCTCCCAACCTTTTCGCGCGAGCACACGCCCACGAGGTGTACGCTGAATGAAGCCTTGCTGAAGCAAATAGGGTTCCAGGACATCTTCAAGCATATCCCGCTGTTCGGACACGGCAGCGGCGAGCGTTTCAACACCAACCGGGCCGCCACCATAATTTTCTGCCATACACTCCAAGAATCGCCGGTCCATATCGTCCAAGCCGGCAGCATCAACATCCAGACGATCCAACGCGGCACGCGCGGTGGCCAGGTCGATGCCTCCCCCCCCCATAACCATGGCAAAATCGCGGACCCGACGCAGCAAGCGACCAGCAATCCGGGGC
>CAXBRM010000184.1:0-3732 GCA_963978305.1 uncultured Rhodospirillales bacterium | reverse complement strand
TCTAGCGTCGAAGTTGAAGCCGTCCTGCACCAGCATCCGGCGGTTTCGCTGGCTGCTGTCGTCGCGCGCCCTGACGAAAAATGGGGTGAACATCCAGCCGCCTTTATCGAATTGAAACCCAACCAGACAGCGACCAAAACCGAGCTTATTGATTTTTGTCGTCAGCATTTAGCAGGCTTTAAACGGCCCAAAACGGTCATTTTTTGCGATCTTCCCAAGACAGCCACTGGTAAAATCCAAAAATATGAGCTGAGAACGCGGGCCCGAAACTTGTCAGACTAGCTGTTCGGTGGCGCTCGGCTGCATTTGACACGCCAAACCACCAAGCAAACATTATGCGTAAAGATTGAGGGCACTTTGACAATTGGTTATAATGTGTCTTGAGGGGTTTTGTGATGTCACCAAGTCAGCGCCAATTCTGACGGCGACACGGCTTTAGTCCCCTCAACGAACTTAGTCACCGCATATTGTGGCGACGAATTATGGAGGACTAAAAATGGTGGAAAATTTTGACGGCTGGTTCAATCTAGCGGTTTTTAGCATCCTGACATTGGGCTGGGTGTTTTACACAATTCAAATGCTATTCTTCACTCAGCGGTTTTTTGACCGCTTTAACATTAGCCACACAGGGGTTATTTTTGGCCGTCTGGTTGGGACTTTTGGCCTAGCTGCCATCGCGCTCCACTTAGTCATCCTGTTTAACGGGGTTGAAGGCAGTTGGCACTTCTTTGCCTATTTCGTTGTTCAGGCCGCTGCCGCAGTTATCGCAAGCTTCGTGACTGTTCAACAGCGCGTAGCTGAGAATGAAGGGGTTCGTTACACAGCCGAGCCATACCTTGCCCCACTGGTTTTTGGGGCAGCTTACGGCTATTTGATGTTTGCGCTACAGGCCAAGTTGTACGCCTAAGTCTCATCCCAGCGACACCGTGCTGCGCCGTTTTTCCATAACGGCGCAGAGTCACTGTCGCAATTAGGAAATTTTGTAGAAAAGCAGCCAAAAAAAAGACTCGCTAGCGTTACCGACACCTAAAAAGTTGTCGGACAAACCATGCTTAAGAATCCTTTAGATTTTGATGCTAGCGCGGTCCTGAGACCATATGCGCCTCTATTAGAGAAGGCTACCCAGCCAATCCAAACGGCGAATGGGCTGCCAAACGCGTGCTATCGTGACCCAGGCGTTTTCGCTGCCGAGTCCGACGTGGTGCTACAGCGTGGCTGGGCTGGTCTTGCCCATGTCGCAGACGTACCAAACTGCTACGATGTCAAGGTTTGTGATTTTTTGGGCATGCCTTTGATCCTCGTCAGGGACGGAGACGACAGGATCCGTGTTTTTCATAATGTTTGTCGACACCGCGGTATGATATTGGTCGACAATGACACGAATACACGGGTCTTGAGATGCCGCTACCACAGCTGGACCTATGGCCTAGACGGCGCCCTTCGCCAGACGCCCCATCTTGGTGGTCACGGACAATCTACACACAAAGATTTTGACCCAAGCTGCGCAGGGCTCAAAGAGGTCCGCTCGGCCGTTATCTTTGGAACTGTTTTCATCAATCTAAGTGGCAACGCCGCGCCATTTGAAGACTACATCGCGACAGTCAGCGATCGTTGGTCCGATTTTATCCATGTGCCTATGCATGCCACCACAACCGATTGTGCCTTTTTCCTCGATGTCGCTTGTAATTGGAAGCTCGCCGTCGAAAATTACTGCGAGGCTTACCACCTGCCCTTTGTTCATCCGGAGCTTAACAGAAATAGCCGCTTAGAAGACCATTACAACATTGAATCGACAAGCTATGCTGGCCAAGGGTCTCGAGACTATAACAATCCTGCAACCAGCGATGAGCGCATTTTCCCAAATGCCAAAGGTCTATCATCTTTCTGGCAAACAGGCTCTGAATATCTTGCCGTCTTTCCAAATGTGTTACTCGGTGCGCACAAAGATCATTTCTTCTCAATCGTGCTTGAACCACTCGATGCGGGGCGAACGCGAGAACATATTCAACTTTACTACTTTGACGCTATGGCTTGCCAACCGGAATATCAGACCATGCGCGCCGAGTTGAAGCGATTTTGGCGCACAGTCTTTGAAGAAGACATTTTTGCGATCGAGAGCATGCAGGAAGGCCGCCGCAGCCCGGCATACGATGGTGGAATCTTTTCACCCGCGATGGATGGGCCCACCGCCACTTTTCATCGCTGGATCGCAAACAAATTGATTTCTGCAAACCGGATCGCCTAAGCAAAAATACCAGTCAATTCCGGGCTTACAAAGCTGTGGAAGCGATTGTTTGGCAGATTAAACCAGTCGGACAACACCCGGTCATAAACCGATCGATAATCCATGGTAAACTGTAAGTCATCGCCGTCCAAAGCACCCAGATCGGGGTGACTTCCCCATAGTCCGCCTTTGACTCGACCGCCCAGAATAAAGTGCGGTGCCGCCGACCCGTGGTCCGTGCCCCCTGACTCATTTTCTCTGGCACGACGGCCAAACTCGCTATAGGTCATCACCAGGGTATCATCCCAATGACCTGTGCGTTTCAACACCCTGCGAAGTCCGCTTAGAGCGCTGGCAACCGTTGCCAACAAGCGTTCATGATCACCCCTTTGATCTTCATGAGTGTCAAACCCGCTGATTTTCAGCTTTAAGACGGGCGCGTTGACGCCTGCAACGATCAGTTGCGCCGCCAGAGATGCCTGCCGGCCAAGGTCTCGGGCATTAATGCGAAATGACCGATTTGGCAGGCGTTCTATTTTTGCCGCGATGTGCGACATGGCTGTGTCAAAACTATTGGCACGATCAACGAGCATCGACAACGCTGGGTTATCGGTTTGACTGCTGTTGCGGTAGTTCGCATTTGTTGCGCCTAAAGTCTGGAGGCGAGCCAACGAGGTTAGACTGATCCAAAGGCCTGTTGACGACGCAAAGACACCCATGCCACCATCCAGGCTAATTCCGTGTGCATCGATGGAATCATAACCGATCGCCTCTATATCCTCGGTCAGCCAACCATCACGTCCCGCCCGGTTGCCATCCCCGCCTGTTTCCCAAAGTGCAATTGACTTAAAGTGACTGCGGTTTTGACTTGGGTAGCCCAGGCCTTGCACGATGGCGAGCTCGCCATCCTGCCAGGCCTCCATCAACGGCGTCATCGCTTTATTCAGTCCCAATCGGCGTTCCAATTCAATGACATCATTAGGGTCCAGACCGATTTCAGGCCGCAAGAGATGGTACCGCTCGTCCCAAGCAGGCGCGATTGTATTCAAACCATCATTTGCGCCTGAAAGTTCAACCAAAACTAACCGGCGTCCCGATCGTGCTGCTGACTGAGTTAATGCAAGCGGAGCCAATGGAATGCTCAGACTAGCATTTATCAGACCCAAAATGTTTCTTCTGCTTCGCATCATCACGCCTTCTGTTGTTATTTCAGTTGGTATATTGGCAGTCGTACCAGTGTTTCGAACGCAACAGCAGATGTTAACTCAAACTCAGGAAGCTGAGCCACAAGCGACAGGGCTTTTTCTGCACTCGTCATGGTGTCAGTGTGCTGCTCCCATGACCCCAATTCTTGGCCGATGCTGCCCAGCAGGAACACCTCCTGTTCAGCTGCACTATCCGACATCATCATCGACATCGTCAGGCGAGTGTCATTGTTGGAAGGCGCCACCTCGAAATTATAATCGTCTCGATATCGAGACCGCGGCAAAATTTCTTCTAGGTAACTG
>CAXBRM010000183.1:0-3734 GCA_963978305.1 uncultured Rhodospirillales bacterium | reverse complement strand
GCAGAGCCCTCATGCTCAGGATTACATAATGGGTTGGGAGTTGTTTGGTCAGCGCGCGATTCGAAAAGGCGACTGGAAACTCCTGTGGTTGTCTTCACAGCTGAAATGGCTGGTCAGCCCGGAACGTGCTGATCGATGGGGGCTTTACAACATCGCTGAGGACCCGGGTGAAGTCAATGATTTGTCTTCCCGTGAGCCCGAAAAACTGGCTGAAATGATTGCCCTGTGGGAGCAATATGCGGAGCAGCATGGTGTGGTTTTGCCGGTGTGGCAATAACGGCAAACTCGTTGTTTGTTGAAGAGTTAGTTGGACTGTGGCGTTGCCGTACTTGCATTCTTATAAAAAGTCGGTAAAATACACAAAAAAATATAATTATCGATATTTTCGTTAGGATGGTATAAGGAGTACTGATTGATGGAAATGCTCTACTGGATCGAGGAAACAGCAATTGCGCTGTGGGTTGGCGAATCACTTTGGGCATATCCGTTCTTGCTGAGCCTGCGCGTTGTCGGTCTCGCGGTAATCGTTGGAGTCGTAGTTATGCTGGACCTCAGACTGCTTGGCCTATTCAAAGGTCTGCAGGTGGACAGCTTCCTGCCGTTGATGAAATTTGCCTGGGTCGGTTTCTTGATAAATGCAGTGTCCGGCGTGTTACTGTTTTCGTCTCAGGCATCGTATTTCGTTACCAACGTCCCCTTCCTGCTAAAAATCAGTTTGATATTCGCCGGTGCGGTTATCACGGGAATCTTACAACACAAGATACGAAATCCTAAGGGCGCAGGTTCTCGGGCACTTGCGGTCATCTCCCTTGTGGCCTGGATCGGTGCAATCGTGAACGGTCGCCTGATCGCCTACCTCTAAATTTGGAGCACATGATGGAAGCACTTGCACAATCAATCGAAGGCGGCGCGATCTATACCTGGGTGACGTCTGATTTTTGGATCTGGCCACTCATGGAGATTATCCACTTTATCGGTCTGTCTTTGCTGCTCGGTGGGTTGATAGTGATAGATCTACGTATGATCGGATTTTTCCGCGGCTTGGATATCCGTGCCACGCACGCATTACTTCCTTGGGTGCTTATCGGCTTTGTCTTAAATCTAGTCACCGGCATATTGTTCTTTTTCGGCGACCCGTTTCGCTACGCGGTACACACGGGATTTCAGCTCAAGATGGTGTTGATCGTGATTGCTGGGATAAATGCCCTCTGGTACGCCTGGAAAATCCATCCCAAAATGCATGAGTGGGATGCCAACGCGAATCCTCCGGCGCTCGCAAAGGTTATTGGGTCAATATCGCTGGTTGTATGGACAAGCGTATTATTGCTTGGTCGATTGATTCCATACGTAAGCACGGGTTAGAGATGCGATTGCATTTGCAATCCAAAATCACATTGAAAACTATTGTAACAGCCTTTCTTCTACTGGCCGCTGCCGCGGTGCAGGGGCACGAGGTTTCTCAACAGGATATTGAGCTAATTTCGGATAATTCCGGTTTGCAGGTTGCACTTTTTGTCTGGCTGGGCGCCAAGCATATGGTAACTGGCTACGACCATCTGCTGTTTCTCGCTGGAGTCATATTCTTGCTACGCCGGGTTCGCGATATAGCGCTATATGTCAGCCTGTTTGCGATAGGCCATTCAATTACTCTGATTTCAGGTGTGTTGTTTGGGCTCGGCGTAAATCCCTATCTGGTTGACGCCGTAATTGGATTTTCTGTTGCATACAAAGGATTTGACAATTTAGGCGGATTTCAAAGACTTTTTGGCGAATCGCCGGACGACAGGCTGGCTGTATTTTTGTTCGGATTGTTTCATGGCCTCGGTCTTGCAACCAAATTGCAGGACCTCGGATTTAATGACGACGGGCTGGTCGCCAATCTTATTGCCTTCAATGTAGGGGTCGAGCTTGGGCAATTCGCGGCTCTTTTTGGTATCATAATGCTTTCTCGGCCACCAGGGTGGGAGCAGTACTCATCAAAAACACGAGTCATTGTAAACGTCGGCTTGATCGTTGCTGGGTTTGCGCTTATGGCCTATCAACTTGCACTCTACTGGAACGCTGGATAAACAGCGTTGGGGAATAAAAAAATGAATAAATCGACAATAGTGTTGCTACTGGTTGCCGCGATCGGTCTGGGTTCACTGATAGGTGTGAGCTTTGTGGGCTCTCACCACTCTCATCCGGTGCCGGAGGAGGATGTTGCGGCGAACCGACCAGCCGCATCAACTGCAGGAGCGCCGCAATTTCGCTATATCGCGCCAGGCGATATCGCTATCGAAACCGACGAATTCGGACAGACGTTGCCAGCCGCTACTGGCGAAAATTTCATAGCGCGAAATCGCAACTGGAAATCAGAGTCCGTGACAATTGATTTGCCCTCCGACGGTGCGATTGAATACAAGGCAATCATGCGGCAAGGTGATACACTGATCTTTACTTGGTCAACTGATAACGGGGAGGTCTACTACGACTTTCATGCGCATGATAAAGCCTTCGGTGACGAATTTTTTACTCGCTACGATGAAGGCGAAGGTAACACCCGAACGGGTGCAATACTTGCGGCATACGGTGGTAAACATGGATGGTATTGGCTGAATATTGCCGATGGTCCCACAACCGTCACATTGAATGTGGCCGGTTTCTATGACGAACTCATTAAGATCGATATGTAAGGGCACTACACAAATTTCTCCTCAACTCGGTTCCTTCGATGAAACATCTGGGCTAGCTAGCGGGAAGTAAACGCTGGATGGTAAAGAGATTTCCTGAACTGGCCGGATCAGCCGTTAGTTGTCTGAGCTTCCCCTAAAAAGTATAGTTTATACAGCCAAGGCAGGCGCCTAGCTACTTCTTCGGCATCAAAATTCTTACTATTGTCTCGTCCTCATGAAACATCAGGTGCTTCAGTGAGGCAAGAATATGCACAACGATTAATGCGAAAAGCACGTTGGCTGCAATTCCATGAATAGTATGCAGGAGCGAGAAGAGCGCTGATCCCCAGGAGCCGAGCCAAGCCATCAGCGGTCCCGTGATGATCACAACACTTAGCAGCCCGAGCATCAGATAATGGGCTGAGCGGGCAATGCGATGAGTTCGCAAAGTTTGACCAGCCACACGTGGGTGACCATTTCTTATCCGCCAGGCAATTCGTCCTGCAATTAGGGCCCAGCTTAAAAGACCAATTGTAATATGCAAGTTTTTTGCTGCGTCAACACTTTCAGGCGACGATTGCGAGTAGATACTTTGGCCGATAAACCACATTGTGAGAATAACCGTTGCTGTTGCACCATGCAATGCAATTGAAATCCAGCCAAACGAGTCGGACTTGTCTTTTAGGTCAAGGTGACGATTCATTATTCTGCATAAGGCTGAGTAGTCCCTTAGTAGCAAAATCGGGTCCGCCGAGGACGGGGGACGTGATAAAAGCTTGCCCCGCAGATTTTTGGCGCTCACTTCGCTGGATGATGGCTAATGGCAAGCCATTGATATCCATTCCCTGGTCCGTATGACCAAGACCGTTGAATACAACGTTCATTTGATTGTTCTTAATCGAAGCAATTGCTGGCCACCAGAATTTCACAAGTTACGGTATAATGTTTTTGAAGTAGCTCGACTGCGCGATCAGCGTTTCGGCTGAGCGCAGCTTCCTGTAGTTTCTTATGCTCCTTCAGTTCATATCGGTTCCGATATGCAAAGACCTCGGCCAAGTTGCGGTAGCGAATCAAGCGCTC
>CAXBRM010000182.1:0-3786 GCA_963978305.1 uncultured Rhodospirillales bacterium | reverse complement strand
CGCATCAAAGCGACCGTCGGAGCCCGGTTCCGCAACCGACAAAAACCCCGCACACAGGGCTGATACAGCACAACCCATACCCGTCACGCGCGCCATTAACAGGTCACCACCCGACAGCTGAACCATGCGGGTTGATCCATCCAATCGTTTGCCGCTGACATAGTCGATTTCCCCTGTCATAGCGATGACTGTGCCTGTCACAGCGCCAAGATGTTTGGCGATTGGCGCCGCGACATCGACCGGATGAACAGCATCAACGCCTTTGGCTGACTGGAACGTAGCATCGTCTTCAAGCGCAATAATTTCACTTGCGTTTCCCCGAACGATAGCGGGCTTATGCTGAAGCAAGGATTTCGCCAGCCCGCGCCGTGATGACAAACCGGCAATCCCAACTGGGTCCAGCACCCAGCGCTGAGCTTTTGGGATCGCACGGTCGATGGCTTGGCGGCGTTGTGTATCGAGGGTGCCTAAATTGACCACCATGGCATCGGCTGCACTCGCGATCTCTTCCGCCTCGAGCGGGTCAACACAAAAAAGTGGCGACGCGCCGACGGCATACAAAACATTAGCAACAAAATTCGCTGTCACATGGTTAGAAAGGCAATACACCAGCGGGTTTACCGCGCGAAGCCTTGGCAACAAGGTGGCGATTGCCCGGCCATTGGAAGGTTGATCAGCCACGTCCGTTGTATATCCCTTCTGAAATGCTCGTCCACCGACCAAGTCGTGTGGACGCATCACGATAGCTCGCCAGCACCTCCGACACGAAAGAATCGCTTGCAGCACGATCGTTCAGCACGTCAATCGTCACCCGCTCCGCCTCGTCCATAATCGATTGGGGCATGGCCTCTAACCGGGTCCCTTCCATGTCAAGCATAGACAGTGAGTTCGCATTAAACCACTTCGCCTCAGCCAACCCAAAATCATTTTCGGCGGCGAATGCGGCATCAACAATTGCTTGAAGATCTTCTGGCAGCCCATGGTAAGCCGCTGCGTTCACTAAACCTTCGGCGGTACCATTCGGTTTATTAAAGCCCGGAAAATAGTAATAATCCGCAACCCGTTGAAAACCATTGGCACTATCACTCCAAGGTCCCAAGAACTCAGCGGCGTCGATCGCGCCAGTGGATAAAGCGAGAACAATCTCACTGGGTGGCAAACTAATTGGAATCGCACCCAACCGTGCATAAACTTCTGCGCCCAAACCCGACAAGCGGATCTTCAGTCCCTTAAGACCTTCAAGGCCCGTGATAGCACGGCGAGACCACCCAGCCATTGTCATGCCGCTGTTCCCCGCTAGGCGAGGCAAAACACCATAATCACCATAAGTGCGCTCCCACAGCTGCTGGCCGCCGCCAAATCTCACCCAGGCATTATGATCAACTGCCGTCAAACCAAAGGGGATTGTCGTAAAAAAAGCAGCAGCAGGCTCGCTGCCAGACCAATAAAAACTCGCGGTGTGACCCAATTCCGCCACACCATCAGCAACAGCGTCGAGCACCCCAAATGCTGAAACCAATTCACCAGAACCCCGAACCAATACTTCCAACCGCCCACCACTCATGGCGGTAATCATCGAGGCAATCCGGTCAGCGCTGCTACCGGGACCAGCAGAGCCCCTGGGCCAACTGGTAACCATGGTCCAGCGTCGACGACCCTGAGCAACAGCGGGGGCAGACAGAGTGGCCGTGGCGCCGACACCCACACCGACCGTAGCGAAAAAACGACGGCGAGAGAGCGCTGTCTCTTTTGCTTTTGATCTTTTCGTCCGGGGATTGTCTTGATTCTTTGACATGCTGTTTACTTTGTTTGGGTTTTCTTTAGATTCACGATTTTTCGTTGCAGCAATGCGACTGTAATTCCAGGTTCACAATTGATGACAGCTTCGGTATTCGTCAATGCTAAAATCCAAATAGCAAAGGGATAGGTTTGATGGCCCGAGACAGTTTCACATATGAGCAACTAATCGATTGTGCGCATGGCAAACTGTTTGGTGACGGAAATGCTCGTCTTCCAGCGCCCCCTATGCTGATGTTTGACCGGATCACCAAAATTTCAGATAGCGATGGACCTTATGGCAAGGGAAAAATTCTGGCCGAATTGGATATCAATCCTGATTTATGGTTCTTCGATTGCCATTTCAAATCCGACCCGGTGATGCCAGGCTGTCTTGGGTTGGATGCTATGTGGCAGCTGATAGGCTTTTATTTAGGGTGGATTGGTGGACCTGGTCGAGGCCGAGCACTTGGCGGAAGCATTAAGTTTACAGGTCAGGTTTTGCCAGAAGCAAAATTACTTCGCTACGAATTGGATCTTAAGCGGGTGATCTCTCGCAAACTGTGGATGGGTATCGCCAACGGCCGTTTATATTGTGATGATCAATTGATCTACGAAGCAGAAAACTTAAAGGTTGGCTTGTTTGTCAATAACGAATTCTAAGCTTGAAGATTGTTTTGAATAGGCCCATTTGATTTAACTCAACGGAACAGCGCACGCCAGGTGCTCTTAAGGATAAAATAGCAATATGAGTGCAAAGCGAATTGCCATCACCGGTTACGGAGTCATCAGCAGTATCGGGACGGGCTGCGATGAGGTGGCTGCCTCGCTTGAGGCAGGCAAAAGCGGCATCAAATTCGATGAGGACTTTGCAAAATATAATTTTCGCTGCCAGGTTTCAGGCCAAATTCCAGGTGATCCAGCGGACATACTTGACCGTCGCACCATGCGCTTTATGGGCCCTGCGGCCGCCTATGCCTACGTCGCGGCAGACGAAGCCATAAAAATGGCTGGGCTCACCGAAGCGCAACTCAAAAGCACGCGCACAGCCGTTGTTGCCGGATCTGGTGGTGGTAGCTTTGAACTGCAAGTTGACATCAACGACACGGTCCGCGAACGAGGGCCAAAGCGTGTCGGTCCGCTGGCCGTACCCAAAACGATGGGCTCGACTGTTTCTGCGAATCTAGCCACCTTGTTGGGCTTGAAAGGCCTCAGTTACTCGATCTCAAGCGCCTGCTCGACAGGCGCTCACTGCATCGGTCACGCCGCGCAATTGATTATGCTCGGGAAAGCTGATCGCGTTATTGCCGGTGGTGGTGAAGAATTGAGTTGGGCTCTGAGCGGATCGTTTGACGCAATGGGTGCCCTGAGTACCAAATACAACGAGACGCCCGAACAGGCCTCCCGCCCTTATGATGCTCATCGCGACGGTTTCGTGATCTCTGGCGGTGGCGGGATCATGGTTCTGGAAGATTGGGACCTTGCCGTTGCCCGCGGTGCCACGATTTTAGCGGAGTTGGTTGGCTATGGCGCGACAAGTGATGGTGTCGATATGGTTGCACCCAGCGGGGAAGGCGCGATCCGAGCCATGCAAGAGGCGCTGGAAGGTTTTTATGGCAATCCCATTGATCCCAGCGATATTGCCTACGTCAATGCCCACGGCACTAGCACACCAGCCGGCGACATCACCGAACTGAATGCGATTGAGAGTGTGTTCGGCGACCACAAACCGTGGGTTGGTTCAACCAAGAGCATGACGGGACACGCGCTTGGCGCTGCTGGTTCAAATGAAGCTATCTATACTCTATTGATGATGCAGAATGATTTCATGGCGAAGTCACTCAATATCATCGACCGCGATGATGGCTCAACCACGACCAATTTGCTGACCAACCGTCAAAATGGCCCGTTTGATTACGCGCTTAGCAATAGTTTTGGGTTTGGCGGCACCAACGCCGTTTTGGTGTTTAAAAAGGTTTGAGCCACCAAGGTGCGACAAACGCTAAGAAC
>CAXBRM010000181.1:0-3819 GCA_963978305.1 uncultured Rhodospirillales bacterium | reverse complement strand
CGCACGTCCCGGCGGAAACCGTCGGCAACGTCTTCACGGACCAT
Source organism: uncultured Rhodospirillales bacterium (assembly GCA_963978305.1). Classification (GTDB taxonomy): domain Bacteria; phylum Pseudomonadota; class Alphaproteobacteria; order UBA7985; family UBA7985; genus CAXBRM01. Next base: position 3,775 of record CAXBRM010000181.1, on the reverse strand, counting down.
CCGCGGATGACGGCGCGGAACGTCAATGTCTATTACGGCGACAAACAGGCCATCGACAATGTCACGCTCGACATTGCCGAAAAGCAGGTTATTGCCTTCATCGGCCCGTCCGGATGTGGCAAATCCACATTCCTTCGCTGCCTGAACCGCATGAACGACACCATCGACATCTGCCGCATCGAGGGGGAAATCTCGCTCGACGGTCATAATATCTACGCACCTGATGTGGACGTCGTGCCGCTTCGCGCCCGCGTTGGCATGGTGTTCCAGAAACCGAACCCGTTCCCGAAATCGATCTATGACAATGTCGCCTACGGCCCACGGATTCACGGGCTGGCGTCAAGCCGCGACGAGCTGGATGACATTGTCGAAAGCTCGCTTGAGCGCGCCGGACTCTGGGCCGAGGTCAGGGACAGGCTGCAGCAGCCCGGCACTGGCCTGTCGGGCGGCCAGCAGCAGCGCCTGTGCATCGCCCGCGCGATTGCCGTCAGCCCCGAGGTCATTCTGATGGACGAGCCATGCTCAGCACTGGACCCGATTGCCACTGGAATTGTTGAAGAGCTGATTCGAGACTTAGCGAAAAACTACGCCATCGTCATCGTGACACACAGCATGTCCCAAGCCCAACGTGTTAGCCAGCGGACGGCTTTCTTCTACCGTGGCGATCTTGAAGAAGTGGGAAGCACTCAGCAGATCTTTGAAGCCCCAAGTGAGCAAAGAACCAAAGAATATATTGCTGGCGCCTTCGGTTAATCGATCACGCGCCTCCATTTTGTTATGGCGATGACTGGCTACGCAGCTGTCATATAAATGTAGTATGCAAGCAATATTCTGCTCAGCATGGTCGGAATCAGTGTGTTCGGCCTGACTCGGTGTATTAATTGTTGTGCGCATTCTCCCACAGAAAAGCGCTGGGTTGATTTGACGAGCACGGTACAACCATGACAACTTTCGAACGATATAGAGCCGATGACCATATGGCGTCGAATCAAATTATGCCGGTAATGAAGGTGAAAAACCAACAGATCTTAGTGGTCGAGGACGAAGAAGCGATCGTGCAACTGCTCGAGTACAACTTACGAGCTGAAGGATACGAGACCATCATTGCGCGAGATGGCGAAGAAGCCATCGAGCTTGCCCTAACTGCTGAGCCAGACGCCATTCTGCTTGATTGGATGCTCCCTTTGAAAAGTGGCTTAGAAGTTTGTCGTCAGTTGCGACGGCGCTCAGAAACAGGGGACATTCCAATCATCATGCTTACCGCCAGAAGTGAAGAAAGCGATAAGCTGCGTGGGTTGGACATGGGTGCTGATGACTATTTGACCAAACCGTTTTCGCCCTCTGAGTTGCTCGCGCGGTTGCGTGCGGTCTTGCGGCGCTCTCAGCCGGCGCAGCTAAAAGATACTTTGAGTGTTGGCAACATCAGCATCGTACAAAGCGATCACCGCGTCATGCGTGACGGCGTTGAGCTGTCACTAGCGCCGACGGAATATCGCCTGCTTCGTCACTTTTTGCAGTTCCCGGGCCGCGTTTTCTCTCGCGAGCAATTGCTGGATGCCGTTTGGGGCCGTGACAAGGATATTGAACCACGGACAGTGGATGTTCACATTCGGCGATTGCGCAAAGCGATTGACCTGCCGGGCCAGCCAAACCTGATCCGAACAGTCCGTGAAGTCGGATACGCATTGGAAAACGAAACCCCTTAGGGTCGCGATCAAACACCAAAAAGCCTGGCAAAAAGCCCTAAACACGACAAAATGCCCACCTCTTTTGGACCCAAGCTGTCTTCAAATTGCCCCAATCGGAGACAAAACGGTTATAAGGGTATCGGCAACGCTGGTGGAGTTGTGGTAAACTAGCAATATGTTTGCGGGATTTGTTCTCTGATTACCATGAAGATGGAGCTCTGAACGGGATACCAGTGGCGCATGACTCGTGAATGATCGCGTGATGTCTGATACAATGGACGTCAAATGGGTTAGGAATTTTATATAATGGGTTTAACATTAAAGACTGCTGTTTTAACGACCGTTTGCGTCATAGCATTGTCTGGTTGTTCTGCCTTCGGAAACCTGACAGGTGCTGGCGATAGCGAAACAGATAGCCTTTCAACAGACACGGGTGCAACGATCAACACGGATGAAACCAACACTTTCATGCCAGCGCCAGTCTCGGCGCCGACATTGAACGCTACTGGCTTCACTATCCAAAACGTTGTCGAGACTTCGGCACAGTTTGAACCATCGCCAGCCGATCCATTTGCAGGCATGGTACCCGACCCAACAGATGTTCCCCCTAATCCACTCCCTGGTGAATGCTACGCCCAAATTACGTTTGACCCGATCTATGACACAGTCGAGGAACAAATTATCGTTGAGGAGGCGCGTACAGAGACACGGATAATCCCAGCTGTATTTGGGGATGTCCAAGATGAGGTGATCATTCGAGAGCAAAGTGTCGAACTGCTCGTCGTTCCAGCAACCTATCGAACGGTCGTAGAAGAGATTGTAATTCGCCCCGAAGCGCGTCGTTTGATACCTGTAGAGCCTGTTTACGAAACCGTGATGGAGCAAATTGAAGTCATTCCCGCGCGCACCGTTTGGAAACCCGGCCGTGGCCCAATTGAGCGCATTGATAATATGACTGGTGAAATTTTGTGCTTAGTTGAAGAGCCTGCCGTCTATGAGACCGTGGAACGACAGGTCATGGTAACCCCGGCTACGACGAGGGAAGAGATCATCCCAGCTGTGACGGAAACAGTGACACGGGAAGTGATCGACCAACCGGCAGGTGTCCAAGAACGGATTGTACCTGCCGTCACACAGCTCGTCGCCCGTCGTGTCGAAGTACAGCCCGCCCGAGAAGAAATTATCGAGATACCGGCTGTCACTCGTCCGGTGAATCGTCAAGTACTGGTCCAGCAAGCTCGCACCGAATGGCGATCAATTCTGTGCGAAACCAATACAACACCGGACGTCGTTCGCCTGCTACAGAGCGCTTTGAGTGAACGTGGCTATGATACAGGTCGTATAGATGGTGTGATGGGTCCACGCACGACAAGCGCCATCGATCGTTTTCAGCGCGAAAACGGTATGATCGGCAATGGCATCACGATGGACACGCTTCAATTGCTGGGTGTGAGTGTCAGCAACTAGCCGGATACCACGTCAAACCACTGACGTTTTGCCTTCGCATGCACACTAGCACGGCATCGCTGGACTTAAGCCAGGCGTACCTTGTGTTATCTTGCCGCCAGCCGCCGAGTATCAACCAACTTCGTCCGGTTGGCACTGAAACCGCAACCGTATATTCCAGCGCAAAAATGTACAATATTAAAGGCCTGCTCATCGCTATGAACAGGCCTTTTTTCAAGTCCAACAATCAATAAGTTCGCAGACAGCTAAAGGTCGCGGTCAGGCGACCGCCAAGATCCGTTCTTTGCTTAGCCCGCTGGTTGTTCTGACTCATCAATCACCGCACCAACAGCGGCGCCAGTCAAGCCACCAACCAAAGCTCCGTTGACACAATCGGTTGCATTGGTCGCGTCAGTCGGATCCAACGCAAGCTTGGCGACACAACCAACAGCTGCGCCATACGCTGCTCCACTCTGAGCAGTGTCATATTCAACACCTGGCTGACATGCCGTCGCCACGAGCCCAACCGCCACTGCGGCCACAGACATTTTTACAAGGTTTAACATTTTTTTCTCCTTTACCATGCTTTCGCGCGGCACCAATTTAACTTCACGGGCATGGGATCGCTCGAATAGTATCGT
>CAXBRM010000180.1:0-3824 GCA_963978305.1 uncultured Rhodospirillales bacterium | reverse complement strand
CGCCGCTCTGCGAACCTTTTTCTGCAAGCCATGCTCATGGCTGCGAACGCGCGGTCCGTGGACAATGCCACCACCACGGAACACATTGGAACGCTTTGAGCCGTGCCGTGCGCCACCGCCACCTTTCTGGCGGCCGAACTTCTGTCCAGTGCGCGCGATTTCATTACGCTCTTTTACTTTGTGCGTGCCAGCCCGACGTTTGGCCAATTGCCAGTTGACATAGCGAAACATCAAGTCGCCCCGTACCTCTGCTGCAAAATACTCATCAGCAAGCTCTATCGCGCCAGCCTTTTTGCCGCTGGCTAGTTTTACGACGTCAAGTTTCATTTGTCCGTCTCCTCGCCGCTCTCCTGCTCTGAATCGGACGCCTCAGGCGTCGCTTCCACAACGGTGGCTTCTACTGGTGTTTCATCAGCAACAGCGCTGGCCGCCTCCGCCGCTTCGACGGTTTCTTCAGCCAACTCCTCAGCTGCGTCGTCGCTTGCAGGCTCGGAGAGCTCGTACAATTTCGCTGGCATAGGCAAATCAGCATAAGGTCTTTTTACCGCATCACGAACCAATACCCATGCACTCTTTGGTCCGGGCACCGCCCCTTTTATAAACAGCAAGCCGCGCGCTTCATCCGTTTTCACCACCTCTAGGTTGAGGGTTGTAATTTGCTTGTTACCATACTGGCCAGCCATCTTCTTGCCCTTGAACACCCGACCAGGGTCCTGGCACTGACCCGTCGATCCATGTGAACGATGTGAAATCGACACACCGTGGGATGCCCGTAAACCGCCAAAATTATGACGCTTCATTGCACCGCTGAAGCCTTTACCAATACTCGTGCCAGTAACGTCTATACGTTGGCCTGAAACAAAATGGTCAGCCGAGATCTCCGCGCCGACCTCAACCATGTTGGCAGGATCAATTCGGAACTCAGCGACGCGCTGGCGCGGCGTGACCTTCGCTTTGGCAAAATGCCCACGTAAAGGCTTGGTTACATTCTTTGGCTTGCGCTCACCGGCCCCCAACTGAAGCGCAGTGTAACCATCTGTCTCTTCGGTTTTTTGAGCAACAACTTGACAGCCCTTCATCTGAAGAACGGTCACAGGCAGGTGCTGGCCATTGTCCGAGAACAGCCGCATCATGCCCATCTTCTGTGCGATGACACCTGTACGCATCATTCACCTCTGGTTTCCATGCCCTGTTTCATCAGGGCGCTTTGCTAAATGTTCATCGAGGCATATGTTTTAAGCCTCGAGAGGAACGGCTAATGTTTGAGGCTTTTCTTTAATAGATGGCGCCTCGTGCCAAAACTTTCTCTGCGCTTATGCGCCCAACCCCAGCAATCACGAATGTTGCAGTGATATCTGCACGTCTACGCCACTGGGCAGATCCAATTTCATTAACGCATCAACAGTCTGCGGCGTTGGATCAATGATTTCAATTACTCTCTTATGTGTCCGCTTTTCCAATTGGTCCCGGCTTTTCTTATCAATGTGAGGCCCCCGCAGCACCGTAAAGCGTTCAAGCTCTGTTGGCAGCGGGATTGGACCCCGAACCTGAGCGCCCGTCCGCTTTGCCGTGTTGACGATCTCCGTCGTACTGGTATCCAGGATGCGGTGATCAAATGCCTTTAGGCGAATTCGGATATTTTGGCTATCCATTGTCAAACAAACCCCAATAAAACCAAACCGCCCCACCACCTACGCACCAATGCCGCTGATACACCAGGTGGCCCGGACGGCAAAGCGCTGCTAAACCTGTCAAAGACCGGAATCGATTAAGAATTGGCGCTTATATACATCTCAGCCAAAAGCACCACCCCAAAGACGCATAATAATTGCTTTTTTATTACGCACCTTGCGCAAACCGGAAGTGCGGAAAGGCATGGCTATTCATATGGTTGTCTGAGCGCACTTAGCCCTGACGCTGGCAGCCCGATATGCCGGAGCTCCAGGCTGCCGCCAATCAACAGGTCGATCGCGCGGTATAACCGTTGAGAACCGCGTCAAACCGCCCGAATGCTGCCTCCCAGGGCTGGCCTTGAAGATGGGCCTTTAGATTTTCGACAAATGAACCCTGTTGTAGCAAGTTCCACACAGCACCTTTGGCCCAGGCATAATTGCGTAAAACTTCCTGCTGTGTTCTGGCTGTATAAAAACCTTCTGGGTACCGTAGCTTTTGATACGAAGGCCATCCGTAGTTAGAAGACAGCTGGCATAAAACATCGACACCAAAGCTAGAACTATAATCCACTTGCAACGCCAAACCCTCATTAAACCATACCGGCATATCTGTGGCAGACCGCCACCAATTTTGGCGGTTTTCAAGCACAGCATGCACCAATTCGTGAGCCGTCGTGTTGGTGCTGATACTATCGATAGGCAAAACCAGGACCGGCGAACCAAAAACGCGGTCAAACATGGCACCAGCGTAATCGACATTTTCACCGAATTGGTCGCGAGGCGCGATGACGATGTCTGCCTGTATCCCTTGTGGTCCAAGGAGGCCTGCGACACGGCGCTTAGCTTCCGGCAAATGGGTTAAGACCTGCTGCGCAGACTTGGCATAGGCACCCTCTCCCGCAAAGACGCGAACATCGCCGTCTCGACCAACTGGCCGCTCAAACAAGACGGCACGAACGCAGTACCGGCAGCCGATTGGCAACGTAAGAAACGCGACAACCACCACAGCCACAACAACCATGACCAACCAGATTAACGTGCGTTCAAAAATCACCATCCCAAACACCAATTTGTCGCCTCGGTTTGGCCTATAAACCAGGCTTTGAGACAAAATTCCCCGCCAAACTGTTGCTTAGCGGGGAAATTCTTTTCCGGCCGATAGGCCAGACAACAGTCAGACCGAGGTATTAAGATTCGATCTTGGTTACAACACCCGCGCCGACGGTACGGCCACCTTCACGGATCGCAAAACGCAATCCTTCATCCATAGCGATCGGTGCGATTAGCTCGACGTTGATATTTACGTTGTCACCAGGCATGACCATTTCGGTGCCAGAAGGCAAGGTCACAACACCGGTCACATCAGTGGTTCGGAAGTAGAACTGAGGACGGTAATTGGTAAAGAATGGCGTGTGACGACCACCTTCTTCCTTAGTCAAAATATAGGCTTCACCAATGAACTTGGTGTGTGGCGTGATTGACCCTGGCTTTGCCAGAACCTGGCCACGCTGCACTTCTTCACGGCCAACGCCACGAAGCAACGCGCCGATGTTGTCACCAGCCTCACCACTGTCGAGAAGTTTACGGAACATCTCAACACCGGTACAGGTGGTTTTTGCCGTGTCTTTGATACCGACGATTTCGATCTCGTCACCGACGTTGATGATACCACGCTCAACACGACCAGTCACAACCGTACCACGACCTGAAATTGAGAACACGTCCTCAACGGGCATCAAGAATGGCTTATCCTTGTCTCGCTCTGGTTCTGGGATGTAGTTGTCAACTTCTTGCATCAACTCAACAAGCTTCTCCTTACCAATGTTGTCGTCACGACCTTCCAGCGCCGCCAAAGCAGAGCCAGCAATGATTGGAATATCATCACCTGGGAAATCGTAATCGCTGAGAAGCTCACGAATCTCCATCTCAACCAATTCCAGCAGCTCTTCGTCGTCAACCTGATCAACTTTGTTCAAGAAAACAACCAACGCTGGAACGCCAACCTGACGCGCCAACAAAATATGTTCGCGGGTTTGTGGCATCGGACCGTCGGCGGCATTCACAACCAAAATCGCGCCGTCCATTGGGGCCGCACCAGTGATCATGTTCTTGACATAGTCAGCGTGACCCGGGCAGTCGACGTGAGCGTAG
>CAXBRM010000179.1:0-3855 GCA_963978305.1 uncultured Rhodospirillales bacterium | reverse complement strand
GATACCAGGCATTGAGGGCGCCTGGATGGACGCCAAGCAGGAGCGCTAGATTCCCAGTAACCATCAATCGCTGGATGTGATGAGCGTAAGCACTGCGACGGGTTTGATCGACGCTTTCGGCTAAGCAGGTCATCTGCGTGTCTCCACCCCAATAAGCATCGGGAAGTGGCGCCGCGGCATTTAAAGCATTTTGTTTTTTATACTCCGGCATCATCACCCAATAAATACCGTGAACATACTCGCGCCAGCCAATAATTTGGCGAATGAAGCCCTCAACCGCATTGATTGGTGCCAGACCTGCGCCGAGGCACTGTGCAACGGCTTGGCAAACCTCGATTGGGTTAAGGAGTCCAAGATTAAGACTGCTACTTAGTTTGCTATGGAATAGGAAATCAGAGCCTGAATGCAAATCACGCGTGCGCAAGGCGTCCTGGTAGTCACCGAAGTACCGCAATCGGTAGGTTAGAAAGTCTTCAAGCTCGAGCAGCGCCTGCTCACGTGTTACCGGCCAATTGAAATTTTCTGTGCTGCCAAAATTAAGATGGAATCTCTTGGCAACCAGGTCGATAACTTCCTGTGTTGTTTGACTAATTGGGTGGGCAACAGGCGCTGGCAGCGGTGCAGCGTTCGACCACTTTTTCCGGTTTTCGCCATCATAATTCCAGGTTCCCCCGACAGGCTTATCGTCTGCCATCAAAAGTCCTGTCTTGCGCCGCATTTCTCGATAGAAATGTTCCATCCGCGGCTGTTTTCTTTGTGAAATCCAAGTTTTGAAATCGGCTAACGAACAGATGAAGCGATCATCGTCACACCAGGTCAAATTCGGCAGGGACTCAAGATCTGCGAATACGCGGTATTCGCCTGGATGGGTCATCACAACGCCACGATATTCAGGTCCGCACGCTCTAATGCTATCGTGCAGAGAAGTGTGTGGATTTGATTCGAGATCCTGGTAAATGACAACATGGCCTTTGGCCCGGAGTTCCTCGGCAAAGTGCCGCATCGCCGACAAAAACAGAATTATCTTCTGCGGGTGGTGGGAAACGTAACTGGTTTCCATCAAGGCTTCCACCATCAGGATATGGTCGACACCCACCTCCGCTTGCCGCAGCGACGCGAGGTCATGGCTTAGCTGGTCGCCAAGAACAGGAAACAACCTCATATCAAACCCACGTTAGCTCATTTGCGCTGATAAAGAACATCAAAGCCAAATAAAGAGAATTCTAGCCCAGTCCAATCGCCGTTAGCATCGTAACTCAAAACGACATTATATAGACCTAGTCCCGCACCGCGGATTCGCACCTTTTCAACTTGAATCTCGCCATAGGCAGTACGGATTGTGCCCAGGCCCAACTCAGTGGCCCGCACGCCAAAATCAGTGCCATCTGTTGTGTTGATGACCCGCCTCGCCCGACGAAAATCTTTATTCCAATAAGTCGTAGGCAATGCGTTCTGTGAAACCGCAAGGCGGTTTCTGTTCTGGTCGATACCAGAAAGTCCTTGGCCGATGCCCGATAACTCAAAGCGAAAAGCAGATCCATTGTTAACGCCCTCGCCTGTTAGTCTGGTTAAAATGCCTTGATTCCAGGTTTCAACGTTATATGCGTCAACTGAGTATACATCGCTGGTTATGTAATTTCTTGTTGCCGCTATAAACTGACCGCTTGGATCACCTTGAAAACGGCCCGAAAACCCGCCAACCTTCTGCCCGCGTGCAACAATGTCAAAGTCCACGTTTTGATAAACAGGCGTGCTGAGGGCTTCTGCAGTTCTGAGCGGCAGCATTCCAGCACAAGCCACCGACACGCCAGCAAACGCTCCGGCTGTTTTCGGAAGAACAGAAAGAATTTTTCTTCGTGCCAGATTATACACAGAAACCCCCATAACAACCGTTTAAGACAAACAGTGTCTATAGAATAATTTAAGCCAAATTAAGGTCATCCTTTGCCTGCAAGCGCCCCGCGCCCTCCATCCACGCCAATCACTTGACCGGTAATCCAGTTGCCAGATGGTCCCAGCAGTGTGGTCGCCAAGCCAACCATGTCTTCGACTTCACCCAGACGGCCCAAAGGATGGACCTTCGCTAAGCTGGAACGCATGGTTTCGTTGCCAAGAAGCGGTGCCGCCATTGCTGTGGCGGTCAAGCTAGGCGCGATTGCATTGACCCGGACCTTTGGCGCCAGCTCAGCAGCGAGCGCTCGCGTCAAACCCTCGACAGCACCTTTGACCATCGACACCGTTGTATGATTGGCAAACCCCTGTCCAACAGCAACTGTTGAAAACAAAAGAACGCTGCCGTTCGCTGCTTTGAGGGCCTTTTCTGCCGCTTGAACCGCTAACATCGCTCCGGTTGCATTTAAAGAAAATGCTTTGTGCACCGAGTCTTCTGCCGTGGACCGTAATGGCTTCAGGTCAATCGAGCCAACCGCATAAACAAGCCCGGCAATTTCCGGCCCAGCTGCCTCGACAGCGGCCTTGATTTTCTCAGGCAACAATACGTCACAGACACTAAACGATGCACCTAACTCAGATGCTAATTGTTCTAATTTTTCCGGGTTTCGCGCCGCCAAGTGGACTTGGTGACCAGCGTTTGACAACGCGACACTAATCCCCCGGCCCATACCGCCAGTCGCGCCAAATATGAGGTAAGTTTTTCTCTCCATGGCCACGACATAGCCCAGATGATGATAGAGACCAGTCTAAACCACCGGATCCTTCAGGACGGAATGCCGCAGTTAAGCAAAACTGACGCTCTCGCCACAGCCGCATTTTGCCGTTTCATTTGGATTTGAAAAGGTGAAGGCCGAACTAAAAGTATCGGACTGATAGTCCATCTGGCTGCCCATCAAAAACATGATGGCCATTGGGTCAATGAAAATTCGGACCCCTTTGTCTTCCACAACTTCTTCAAATTGTTTGCGCTCGGTGGCATATTCTACCACGTATTTCATGCCGGTGCAGCCGCCCTTTTCAACGCCTACACGCAGCCCGAGCACTTGAGAGCCCGGCTGATCGGCGCCCTGTTCAATAAGGTTTTTCACCTGCCGGGCTGCGGCTTCAGTCAGTGTCATTACATTGTTCATCTGTGCCATCTAGTGATATTGGCTCAATACCGCCTAAAGATCAAGGAGCATGCGCGCATCTTCAGACATCAGTCCTTTGTGCCACGCAGGCTCCCAAACCAGAGAAACTGTCACGATCCCAGTGCCAGGCACTTTTGCGAGCGCCTCAGCCACCATAACTGGCATCTCCCCGGCGACAGGGCACCCGGGCGCTGTAAGGGTCATCTCGACTTCAAGATCGCCGTTTGTTAGTTGTTCTAATCTGTAAATTAAACCTAAATCCCATAAATTTACTGGAATCTCCGGATCGTGAACCGTCTGAATCGCCGCTATTAATTGAATTTGCGAGGCCCACTCGGCGCCAGCTGGCAAAGCCTCGCCGCGGATGGCCCTGAACCCTTCGCCGCGCTTGCGCTCATCACCGGGCATAAAATCAGCTAAGGTAAGGCCATCTTCCTGCAGATGAGGTGGCAACCCGCTCATGCGAACAAATCCCTCACCACCTTTAGCCCCGAGATTAGGGCGTCAACATCGGCTTGCTCATTGTAAGCCGCGAAACTGGCACGGATTGTCGAACTAACCCCTAACCGAACATGCAATGGCTCTGCACAATGTTGACCAAAGCGTACCGCAACGCCGGTTTTGTCTAAAATGCTTGCCGCATCACCGGCGTGGACATCATCAAGGGTAAAGCTGACAACACTTACTTTTTCAGAGGATTTTCCATAAAAATTTATGCCGCCAAAATCCTCTAATGCCTCGTGAGCATAAGTTAGTAGCGCCTGTTCATGTT
>CAXBRM010000178.1:0-3877 GCA_963978305.1 uncultured Rhodospirillales bacterium | reverse complement strand
GGGCGTCAGCCTGGCTGTTCCCAGAATAGCGGGCTCATCGCCAGGCAGCACAGACGGGGCATTGTCACCGACAAGTTCGCGGGGGACGGGAAGGTCGAATTGGCGTGTCATCAAATTTTTCCAGGATGGTGGCAGGCCCAGTGAGGACTTTTTCGTTACAGTGTTTCAACATTCGGCTGACTCAATCAAGAGGGCTGCGTGCAACGAGGCGCTTCTTTCAGTCACCGGCAAGGATCGACGTCACGCGATTCGCTGCCTCCTTTCCGGCCGCGCGCAGCGATGCCGTTCGCGCCGGATTCGGAAAGGCGGTGAACACGGTCTCGAAAGAGGGGTGTTGCCTGATATCGTTCCACCAGCCTGCCAGATGCGGATGGCAATCAGAAGTCACAGATCGGGTTTGCGCGCGTCAGCAGACTATTGGTGGTCAGGACAAGCCGCATCATGTCTCGGCTATGTGTTCCTCAAGAACCACGCCCCGATACGCTGTGAGCTGCATTTCTATGTCACCGAAATCGGCTTCCATCTGCTTGAAGATTGGCTGGCACCGTTTGTAGGCGTCAGGGTCTTCATATTCAAACAGCCACGCGAGTTGCGCCTTACCCTGTTTGTTCCAGATCTGCATGCTGGCCCATCGCACCAGTCCGAGGGACTGAAGGTCACTGAGATATTTGTCTCGCGCTTCATTCCAGCGGAATTTGTAAAGCTCCATCTCTTTTTCTGATTTGAAAACGCCTGATGTGAAATTGATCAGCATATTCGCCTCCGAAAATCACGTGCCGGAATGCCCGATATAGGGCTGACAGGATAATGGCGCCGGGGACAAGGCGCATCAAGAATCCGTTTTCGGAGGCGCGCAGGCTCAGAAGCAGGGTTTATTCCTGTTGTCAGCGCAGAACGGTCACATTTGACGCATAGGTCCGTCTGGCATGTTCGCGGGCTTCACCAGATCGTTTCATAAGAAAACGCCCCCACCGAGAGGCCAGTGGGGGCTGTCATTTTGCCGCTCTAATGTTGCATGAAAGCTTCTGGAAAATTTGTGAAGAACTCATCCGATATTGGTGTCATCACGCCACTTTCGATGACAGCTCCAGCCTGCCGCCGAGTTTCGGTCAATTCTTCGTCAGCACCAAATGCCTGCATTGCTTCGACACTGTCGAACTTCATAACCGCGTGCAGCTTTGTAGGATCGCCTTTTTCGGTGCCGGCAAAAAGGAACTGCATCCCCATACCAGCCATTTTGTCCTTCTGTGAGAACACCATATTCTTCCAATGTTCAAACCCTTTGGTGATTGTGATCTCGCCTTTAACGATAACTGCCATTTCGAGGCTCCTTCTTTGTTAGATGCCAGACTGGGAATTCTTTATTGCAGATTTATTGATCTCAGGGTTACGGGAATTGCCCACCGGAATACCCGTCAACCTGAACCAGCGCTCTAGATCTTGTTCTCGCTGAGTAGCGCGCGGAGATAATTTTGTGCTGCTTTGTGCAGATCACTAATGCCCATGACCGCACAATTATAGTCCCGATCCAAGGTCAGCTTAAGACTCTGACGATCCAAAACGAACTCCATATCGTCCTGTTCAGCGATGTAAGTGCGCGGTGTGGTTTTTGTAATCGGCAGGAAGGTGTAGGTAACGTCATCATTGTCAAAGATGGCGACGCCAATTTTTCGCCTGTCTTTTGTTATCAGCAGAAACTCGACAATGGTCGTTGGGTTTGACCTGCATTCCAGGCCAACGCCACCCACAAAAATTCCGGGAACTGGCGAGAATTGTTTCGCACGATTGGTTGTGTCAGCCCATGCCGGGTGAATCAGCATCGTGAGTAGGGTGATGGCGAGGCAAAGGCGCATGAGATTTTGTGTCCCGGTTTTTTCAGAATGGCTCTGTTTGTCATGCAGGTGAGCATACCGCTTCGTGGATTGAGGATTAGGCACCATCAATAATGGTCAGTGTGGCGTCGGCATGCTTGTTGCGGATAGCTTTTACCGGAGCGTATTCGTCGGAATCAAGAAAGGCTTCTGCGTCCTTCCGTGAAGGAAAACGTACGATTACCAATCGGGTGGGCGTCCACAATTCATTTTCTGGCACGGTGGTATATCCGCCTCGCGCAAGATACTCGCCACCATAGGATTCAACGATGGGTTTGGCTTTGAGTTTGTATTCTTCGTAAGCGTCCAGATCCTTTATTTTGGTGTCTACCACCATATAGACCGCCATTTGCATTCTCCCGTTCAACTCAGAAAGTCATTCAACCGTCGGCTCTTTCCCAAAAGGACGATCGTGCAAAACCGAGTGCCAAAGCAGCACCAAGAAAGTAGAAGCCGGCACCAAGCGCCACGTCGTAAGTCTCTGATATTTTGCTCCCGTAGACGAGGAAGCTGAGCAAAAAAACGTCTACCATGCCGAACCGCTGGATGTTTGCAGGAATAGAACCGAGACCCTCGAAGAAGCTGGTGGTTATTTTTGCCAGCGGGAACAAGAATCCAAAACCAAACACGATGACAGCAAGCAAAATCTCTCCGGATGAAATGAGAGTGCTAAAGAGGCTGAAAATGGAAAACTCATTCTCGAATATCCAAAACTCGGTGATGCTTGCCAGTGGCAGTGTAGCGCCCGCCATCAGGCAGCCCAGCTCCAAAAACCCAGTTGCGATCAAGCTGTGGCTTTTACGTCTCAGTCGGATTTGCATTGCCTTTTGGTGTCTGCGCTCATCTGGATTCTTCGGAAAAATGAAACGTGTTACCCACTGTACTGATCAATTGCAGGTGTGCCAGCAGACAATGACGTAACCACCTGCCTGGCAGCCGGCTTTAGTGTCGCAGCCCGTTGTAAACCAGTACCGCACCATTAACTCGAAAGCAGGAAATCGAACTGACGGAGAGAGCTGTGTTCATAGCAAGCGCATTAAATGCAAAAGTGCATCTGTTGTCTGGCATTGTCATTGGCGCCGGCGCCCTACTGCTGGTGAAACAAATGCGCAATCGAAAGACCCAACATCAGCATCACAAAAGTGTGATGACCCAACCCACAGCTGCAACTGAAACTGCATCAGAGTAACTGCCGGGCGACCTTGGTTATCGAAGCGATCTGGTCGGACCCAAATTGGATGCATGCTTCTGGCATTGCGTGCACAAAACAGACCTACCGTGAGGAGCAGCGGGGGCATGCCCGTGTGTGTCTGATAACGATGCCTTTTCAGCCAGCAAAGAAATTCAGGCGTTGCATCAGATGCCAACGTGGCGTCAAGCACGTATTGGCGCTCTGATGGCCAGCCGCAGCGGGATAGGCGGAACCGTCAAATTCTATCGCCGGAAATAGGGCATCACACGGAATATGAAAAATCCGTGTAACCTAACGAGATACATAGAAAGTAATGGCGGAGAGAGAGGGATTCGAACCCTCGGTGGACTTGCGCCCACAACGGTTTTCGAGACCGCCCCGTTCAACCACTCCGGCACCTCTCCGTTCAATGTTGTGCAACCGGTCGGCGCGCTGGCCAGAGGCTCGGTTGCAAACATGCGCATCCTCTATCTGATTTGCCGGTCGGAGGCAACCGTCTTCACGGCAAAATGCCCATGGCTGTCGAGGTGTGCAGGAAATGCATCATGACAAGCAAAAAATAGACCTGTTCCGCACCGCGGCATACAGGCACATTAGAAAAGTGTCGTGTACTCCGTTGCGGCACCCATTTCAGCCCTCCTGCCTAGTCCCCAGGCAGGGGGGCTTTAAATTCTGTGGCGTCTGAGCGGCCGGTGACATCAAGTATCAGACGGCGCGAGCTGCGCGCCCGAGAGATCAAGCGGCGTGCCTAGGAACCGGATTCGGCGCTTCCCGAACCAATCTGTGCCCAGTCAGGTACCCAGCTCGGATAGCT
>CAXBRM010000177.1:0-3925 GCA_963978305.1 uncultured Rhodospirillales bacterium | reverse complement strand
GGCAACGCCAGGCGGAAACGCAGCGATGCCGAAATTGGTGGTACTTACAGTCTGATCTGGCGGGCGCGATTGCCCGAAAACTTGGGTTCATTTTCTCTCGAACCGCTCGGCCCTCCACCGAGCGCTCGACTGCTAGATGATCGGGAGCGATTGATTGGCCTGCAATCACTCTGTCAACTCCTGAGCACATGTCTTACCGACCGCGAACCGTTGCCATCGCTTTATCATGCTGTTGAGACTTGGCTGAACCAATTGGAAGAAGAAACGTGGGTCCACACACTCGCTTTAATCGAACTTCGGTTGTTAGGCATTTTAGGATTTGGCTTAGACTTGAGTAAATGCGCGTCGACGGGCCAGACTGATGATCTCGTTTATGTTAGCCCACGTTCGGGGCGAGCTGTAAGCGCAGTAGCAGGTGAACCCTACAAGCATAAATTGCTCAATCTACCCAAATACCTGATTGGTGAGCACAGCGGTTATCTTGAGGAAGATGCTCGCGACGCACTGCTCCTAACCGGACAATTTCTCAATGATCGTGTCTATGCCGCTCGGAACCAAGAATTGCCGTGGGCAAGGAGAGCGCTTATTAATCGTCTCTCAGAACGAATAATGACAGAATGACGATGTTCGGCCCTGTCCAAAACACTGCCAGCAGGGGCTTTACTTTCAGAACATAAGGTGCTTGATAGCATGGGTCTGAGGCGAGTTGGCGGAGTGGTTACGCAGCGGATTGCAAATCCGTCTACACCGGTTCGATTCCGGTACTCGCCTCCACGTTTTTTCAATAGAATTTAAAAAAATGGCTGCCAAAGTCTCCCTAGCGCCAAAAAGGTTACCCAAAACAAAAATAATTGGGGTTTACGTTTCTGACAGACCATCACTCCGCTGAGCCTCTGTCCACTTGAACGCTGCCTGAAATAATATCTTCATATAAGCGTAATTTATCCGAAATCTTTAAGCGCTACGCTCAGTATCAAGCGGCTCCGGCCAGGATAAACACAGCGGTACGCCCGTAAAGTGATTCCCTCAGGTATCTTTGTGTCAACCCAATAAGACCGCGCGAAGTTTTACTTCGTAAACTTTTTATTGCTCTCTCCCCCTCGTCTCCCGGAGGGGGATTTTTTTACTTCTGTGTATATTTTGACCAACAAGGACGTCTCGGCCACCCCGAAGACGCGGTTAAAACTTTAACCGGCTCGCCAGTTTCCCGGTATCTTTTTAACCACAACGCCTTCTCTCATATTAGCACTTAGTGCCCAAGTTATAACTTGATGAGAGGAAGCGGTCGCAGACTCCCAGACACATCCCCGGACAACGCCCCCTGAATGAGAACCCCTGGTCCCGACAACTGCTCGATAGACAATTTGCCGTTTTCAATTAGTAAATCTGGTGTTTCGATAAGCGTGCCATCTCTTAGCCTGACAGCACTACCGTTTGCGATGGTCCATCCGTCGGGAATTTCATGGTCGTCTGCTGGCGCATACCACCAGATGACACTCCCTACCGGAAGAACATCATACGGCATAGGTTTTAAGCTATCCAACTCCCTGTTTAACCGGGTTTGAGCCGTAGCCAGTTGTCCGATCTGATCCCGTAGGGTTTCCAGAGTGCCTATTACATCGATGCTCAATAAATGACTTTCTTCCAAGTTGGCCAGCCGATTGTCCAAATCAGCGTCGGTGATTGTTAAGCTACCAATCGCATGGATCGTCCCATCAAGACGATCCTCGATGTCCGATAACGTGTCTTCAAGCTCAGTCCGAATATCTGCTGAAAGATGAGCAAATTTATCGTCTACTTCGGAATGCAATATTCCAATGTCTTTCGATAAAGAATCTATAGCGCGTTTATTGACTTCATTTTCGACGGTTAGGAATTCAACCTCGGCCATCACGGAATCAATCACCCGTAGCAAATCTTCTCGAACTGCCTCGTCACTTTCCAGAAGATCCTCTCGGATTGCTGTCACATTGGCTTCCATCTCTAAGCGAATCGATTGGTTTGCTACCGTCGTGTCTGAGCGCAATTGCTCAACATCATTGTAAAGGTATTCAATCTTCTCCAGCGAATTGTCGATCACGCTTTGCAAGCTTTGATCAGCGCTATTCATATCGGTACGTAGCGTGGCTAAATCACGATACAAAAGAGCTTCAGCCGCGAGCGTCTCTCGTTCAAGATTTGTGATCTGTTCACTCAGAGCAAGGTCCGCAGCTTCGAAATCGGCTCGAGCCGCTTCATCGCCAGCAAGCATATCCTCACTGAGGTCCAAGTCGGCTGCTTCAAACTCGGCTCGAACTGCTGAATCGCCAGCACGCATGTTCTCAGCCAGAGACAAATCGGCTGCTTCAAACTCGGCTCGAACCGCTGCATCGCCAGCACGCATGTTCTCAGCCAGAGACAAATCGGCTGCTTCAAACTCGGCTCGGACCGCTGCATCACCAGCAAGCATGTCTTCACTAAGGTCCAAGTCGGCTGCTTCAAACTCGGCTCGGACCGCTGCATCACCAGCGTCGATTTTACTCCGTAGAGCGGAGTCAGCTATCTCCACATCATCAGATAAAGCCGCAATATGATCTTGAATCCCGTCGAGCCGTGCCACCAAGGCCAAAACCTCCTGATCTGTGGAAGCACGGTTTTCATTTATTGCTTCCATAAGCTGCCGACGTAGGTCTTCACTTTGCCACACCACCCAGCCGAAGGCATCGGCCGACGCCTCAAGCTGCAAAGCGTCGTTTTCGCCCTGTCCACTGGATTCCCGCACTTGGCGCAGCAGCATCGTACGACACGGTTTGTTTCGGTTGGCTGGATCGACAGAGGCAACCAGGGCTCCAGTATCAGAGTTCGCCAATTGCAAGCCCCACCGCCCGTCTTCATGACGATTAACAAAGTATTCAGAAACCGTTGAAAAAGCTCCCCTGCCATCAGAAGGCATTAGTTTTAACCGGTTATTAACAACCCGAAATCGACCATCAGCCGCTTTTTCGTTCCCCAACCAAACTTCGTACAGGCCCTGATTGGTGCTCCAATGTGAATCAAAGAAGATGTTCAGAGGCGTGCGTTGAGCATCATAGAGCTCACCGGTCATGCACCGAGCTTGC
Organism: uncultured Rhodospirillales bacterium; assembly: GCA_963978305.1. Classification (GTDB taxonomy): domain Bacteria; phylum Pseudomonadota; class Alphaproteobacteria; order UBA7985; family UBA7985; genus CAXBRM01. Next base: position 827 of record CAXBRM010000177.1, on the reverse strand, counting down.
GTATAGTCCGACAATGTCCACCAAGTAGGCGATTGAGCGAACGATATAATGGGAAATAAAACCCCTGCCGTGATAGAAACTAATGTTTTCGCGAGCTTAAACTGATCCAACATAGAGCGACCTTATCAACATAATTTCGCAGTGAGTTTACAAGCTTAATTCAGGAAAGTTATAAATATTATGCGGCGGAATCTGTGGAAATTTGGGATAAGTCTCATAATATCTTTGATATTTATCCGCCTTCGGTAAATTTAACCTTGATAATTCAATATTTTACTGAGTTTTTGTCAGATTTGTTAAGTACAACAACTCTAATCTTTAGACTCGATTTATTGTCTGGTGATTACTGAGAGGGGCTAACCAAAATCCGGCCCCTGACACCGCCATCAAGAATTGCCTCAGCCAGCATTTCAAGCTTCTCCAATCCGACTACAGTTCCGAGCGCGCCATAGGCTGAAACGGGCAAATCCTGGGCAAGCCGGTTCCAAATTTCGTCTCTAAGACCTCGAGGACATTGCACGCTATCGATACCAAGAATATTAATTCCCCGGAGTAAAAACGGTAACACCGTTGTGTTGAGTACATTGCCGCCAGCGTTCCCCAGACATGCTACGGAGCTGCGATACAGCATTTTGGGTAAGACACAGGCAAGGGACTGCCCGCCGACACAGTCGATACAACCAGCATACATTGCTTTATCAAGTAGTCGTGGATGCTCGACCTCATGCTTTTTGCGCTCGACCACTTCTTGCACTCCCATTGATCGAAGCCACTCATGTTGATCGACCTTGCCTGTCGAGCCATGCACCTCGTAGCCTCGAGCCACT
>CAXBRM010000176.1:0-3930 GCA_963978305.1 uncultured Rhodospirillales bacterium | reverse complement strand
ATCTATGGAGGCTGGCTGGCGTGTTACAGTGGAAAAATGTAGGACGCGGGCTATTCCTGATGCAGCGTTTGAGGCTACCGGCTGTCAGATGGCAGCGACGGGTGCTTGGCAAGAGCAAGCGACCGACGATGTCTACGTGGTCGGTTTAAAGGAATTGGATAGTCAAGTCCCCGATCTGCGCCATCGCCATATTATGTTTGGCCATGCTTTTAAAGGCCAGCGCGATGGCTCCAATTTGCTGAAACGCTTTGCGCGAGGTGGCGGGACGCTACTGGATTTGGAATATTTAACAGACACTGGTGGCCGACGAGTAGCGGCGTTTGGCTATTGGGCAGGTTTTGCTGGTGCAGCGGTTGCATTGCTTGCTTGGCGTGCCCAGCAAATGGGGCGAGCACTGGGTCCGGTTTCAGCCTATGATGGCCAAGACGCGCTGGCGGGCGCTGTTCATGCTGCGCTCAACCGGGCGCGCCCATCGCTATTGGTGGCAGGCGCCAGAGGTCGGGCTGGCTCCGGTGCCGTCTCCCTCGCCGCGTCGCTCAATCTGCCGGTTACACGATTGACTGTTGACACACAAGCGCCAGGCGGGACTTTCCAGGAGGTACTACAGCACGAGGTTTTTATAAACTGTACACTTGCACGACCAGGGATGCCTATTTTCATTGATCGTGACGCAATTGCGCAGCACAGAAAGCTCAGGGTGATTGGTGATGTGTCATGTGACCCAAACAGTGACTACAATCCGATTGCCGTATACGATAAAGCAAGCAGTTTTGATGAGCCAGTGTTGAATCTTGGGACAGCCCGCCAGCCGCTGGACGTCGTGGCAATCGATAATTTGCCTAGTTTGCTACCTGTAGAAAGTAGTACGGACTACGCTGATCAATTGTTGCCGCACCTATTAACATTAAAAACAGATCCAGATTGTGTCTGGCGGAGGGCAACAGCTATTTTCGAGGCTAATCTAGCAAATCTGTTGGGGCGAAGCGATTGAAGGCATGAGCAGAATCCATTGGCTTGGCGCTGGTTTATCGTCTCTACCAGGTCTCAGGCAGCTGATTGCAGGCGATAGCCACGTGGTGGTTTGGGATCAAACGATCGCAAAGGCTCAAGAAGCCTTGGGCTATCGACATAGTGACATGCGCGTCTTTAGCTTGGGTGCTTTAACGCAGGCGGTTTCAGCGGGCGATATTGTGGTAAGCATGCTGCCGAACGAGTGGCACGTAAGTGTGGCAAAGCGATGTTTAGGCGTGGGTGCGCATTTTCTGAGTTGCAGTTACATTTCTCCAGAGATGCGGGCTCTGGATGACGCCTTCACGAAAGCGGGGTTGGTGTCCATGAATGAAATCGGCCTTGACCCGGGTATCGATCATTTGATGGCCCATTGGCTCGTGGCAGATTATCAGGCGAGTCCGACATTTGCTGCTCGAAATGAGATCAGTTTTTTGAGCTACTGCGGGGGTGTGCCAAAATTTGAGAATGACTTTCGATATAAGTTCAGTTGGTCGCCGCTAGGTGCCTTTAAAGCGCTCTGTGCTCCGAGCAGATCTATTCGTGCCTATGATGAATGGCGCGTCGAGCGACCCTGGGAAGCAGTCAGTAATTATATTGCCCCGTTGCCCATTCCGGAAACATTTGAAGTTTATCCTAACCGGGATAGTCTTCCGTTTATGGCCGCCTATAAATTTGACCCCAGTTGGCGCGTTAAGAACTTTGCGCGTGGTACGCTGCGGTTGAATGGCTGGGCGGCGGCGTGGCGCGATATCTTCCATGATATCGGCAGTTTGGTGGAGACGGGGGATGAAGCCCGGTTAAAAGACCTAAGTGATGTCTGTTGGCAGAAATATGGTTACGAGGACGGTGAACCCGACCGTGTGGTTTTGTGCGTTGGCCTCACTGCCGTAAACAACAATCAAGTTGTTTACGATAAAGCGTTTACACTGGACGCCTGGGGTGATGAGCGTGGCAGTGCGATGTCGCGACTTGTCTCTGGAACCGTTACGATCGGCGTCGAAGCGGTGCTTAAGGGTGAGGTAAAGCCAGGCGTTTCAGCGGCTCCCAGTAAACTTCCGGTTGTTGTAAGCTGGATAAACAAGGTCACTGACTGGGCGCAGCATCTGGCAGTTGTCGATTTACTGACCGGAGATAGTTCAACCTGCTTTGGCAGAACCTAAGGGTTTTCTTACCACGTCCCAATATTAGGCATGCTGCTCCACGGTTCAGCCTGAGGGAGAGCATCGCCGTCTTGTAGTAACTCGATACTGATGCCATCGGGAGACCGCACAAACGCCATCCGACCGTCACGGGGGGGGCGCAGTATTGTGACGCCACCAGCCATCAATCTTTCACAGACGGCGTAAACATTATCAACGCTGTAGGCAAGGTGGCCGAAGGAGCGCTCTGGCCAAGGATATTCTTCAGTGTCCCAGTTGTATGTCAGTTCTATCAGCGGTGCCTTGGAGACTTGCGCGCTCTGCCGATCTTTGGGCGCTGCCAAAAAAATGAGTGTAAATCGTCCGGTCTCATTCTCATGGCGCCGAACCTCTTCTAAACCCAGCAATTGGCAATAAAAATTCAGGCTTTCGCCGATGTCACGGACACGGACCATGGTGTGGAGATATTGCAGCGTCATGTTTTTCTTCCCTAGCGCCGTAGCAGCCCACTACGCATTAAGTAATATAGCAAGGTAATCAATGCCGAAATTGCCGCTGCTAGATAGGTTAGGAATGCGGCATTCAGCACGGCGCTGGCGCCTTGAATTTCGTCTCGGTCAACAATGCCGGCTTCAACCATAGCGGTTTTGGCGCGCGCGCTTGCATCCCATTCCACGGGTAGGGTGACAACGGAAAACAAAAATGCAACGGCCAACAAACCGCATCCGATCAGCATCGCTACTCGGCCAAGCGGATGTGCCATGCCAAGAATCATGCCGCCAATGATAATTGGCATGCTGAGCTGGCTGGCAAAACCAGTTAGGGGCACCAAGTTGCTGCGCATTGTTAGCCAAGGATAGGCCTGAGCATGCTGTAGCGCGTGGCCGGCTTCGTGACAGGCGACGCCGACTGCTGAAAGACTGGTGGAATTAAACACGGGCTCGCTAAGGCGAAGGGTTCTTGTCCGCGGATCGTAATGATCGCTTAAACGCCCGGCAATTGGTTCTATATGGCAGTCGTAAACGCCTTGTCTTTCTAACATTAATTTCGCTGCCTGCGCACCAGTTATTCGCCGCCGGGTACCAACTTGTTCGTAACGGGCAAAGGTTCCTCGGACCGACAATGTTGCGAAGCCGGAGATGGCCATCGGAATAGCCACAACAAATATCAAATAGCCTACGTCAAACATATTGGCTTAACTCCAGTAAAGTCAGAATAACAACTTGATACATGGTGATCAACGGGCGCGGTTTCCATAATGCGATATAGAAAAACACGAAGCAGTGTTAGGTTGTTTCACCGCTTGCAAACGGTTGGCTGTTGTAGCAAGCCTTTGTGGCAAAACTATCGTTTGTTGCGAGCCAGATTACAGGGAGAAATGTTATGGCGGGACCGCTTTCAGGCTATCGGATCCTTGACCTTACAAGCATGGTAAGTGGGCCCTTGGCTGCACAAATGCTTGGCGATCAGGGCGCAGACGTAGTTAAAGTAGAAAGCCCAAGTGGCGATCACGCTAGAAGGGTCGCGACCCGGCGCGGTGGATTTTCGGCGGCCTACTTAAACAACAATCGAAACAGAAGATCGGTAGTTCTCAATTTTAAAGACCAGGGTGATCTGGAGCGATTTTATCGATTGGCTGAGACGGCAGATATTGATACGTTCTTCGCACCAAGTTATTTTTGCCAGCTCCTAGTGGGTGGAGTGATGGATACATTTTTCATGATTTCAGAAACTGTGCGGCAATGCGCGCTGATCAATTTATTGCACAAGGTTCATCAGG
>CAXBRM010000175.1:0-3934 GCA_963978305.1 uncultured Rhodospirillales bacterium | reverse complement strand
TGATTTCTCCATAGTTATTTGCAGAGTACTTCCAAGCTGCAGGAGGTGCTCTATCTGTTCCATAAATGTCATTGATGTTTCTGGAGCCTGACAAGTACCAATCGATTTCATTTTGAATATACTCCTCGTTAGGTGTACCGAAGATCGCAGGTTGATCTGCTAGGAAAGAAGCACCGATAACTTCGATGGTTTTCTGTCCTGTTTTATCTATAGTAAATCTTTCGTTTTTTAGTTCATCTACGAAAAATTTTCTAATGTCATTCACTTTCAACACGTGATACTTTCTTTGGTCTATTTAGAAAATCATTATCAGGATTTTGACCAGCTTGATGATGTATTGCGCCGCTTAGGTTATGACACCTAAACCGCTCTGCTTTCAAAAATTAGTCCATTTTATAAACTAATTTTCTGCCATGCATGCTGACATGGTTGAGTTTGCGGCAGGCCATCACTTATAAGCCGATTGAATTATCCTATTGCCAAAGGAACGGCGATGTCTTTTGTGAACCCTGAGTTAGCCAACCGCTACGCATCGGCCTTGTTTGATCTGGCCGACGAAAAAAAGGATCTGGATAGCGTCAGCAAGAACGTAGACGCACTGGCTGGCCTGATTGGTGAAAGTATGGAGTTGCGTAGTTTTTTGACCAATCCGTTGCTTGGCACCGATGATAAGGCCAAAGCAATGGCGGCTTTGGTCGCGAAGGCGGGTCTTGGCGACACGGTTCTTGGCAAGTTTTTGGGTGTGGTGGCTGCGAAAGGTCGATTAAGTGCCTTGCCAGCGATGCTGAAGGCTTTTCAGGATGAGCTCGCCGCTCGCCGCGGCGATGTCACCGCGGTCGTGACGTCGGCCCAGCCATTGACCGCCGATCAGGCGGCAAAGATTGAAGCAGCGCTGTCGGCCAAATACGGCGCAAAAATTCGTATGGAGCAGGTTGTTGACCCCAGCTTGCTCGGTGGCATGACCGTCCGCGTTGGCTCGACCATGGTTGATAGTAGCCTTTCGAACAAGCTGACTCGCATGAAGGCGGCTCTGCTGAAATAAATTTTTTCTTTAACCCTTTCTTTTCGACAGAAAACCAGAGGAAGCGATCATGGATCTTCGCGCATCTGAAATCTCCGCGGTTCTTAAGACCGAAATCGAAAACTTTGGCACCGAAGCGCAAGTCGCTGAGGTTGGCCAAGTGCTATCGGTTTCGGACGGTGTTGCCCGCGTTTATGGCCTCGACAACGTGCAGGCTGGTGAAATGGTCGAGTTCGACGATGCCAGCAACACACGCGGTATGGCGTTGAACCTCGAAACCGATAACGTGGGCGTCGTGATCTTCGGCTCGGACGAAGGCATTGGCGAAGGCACCATTGTCAAGCGCACCGGCGCAATCGTTGACTGTCCCGTCGGCCCAGGCATGCTTGGCCGGGTGGTGGATGGGCTGGGCAATCCCATTGACGGTAAGGGCGAGCTTACCGACGTTGAGCGCAAGCGTGTTGAAGTCAAAGCGCCAGGCATTATTCCACGTAAATCTGTGCACGAGCCCATGATGACGGGCCTGAAGTCAATCGACAGCTTGATCCCGGTTGGTCGTGGCCAGCGTGAGTTGATCATTGGCGACCGCCAAACCGGTAAAACCGCGATCGCCATTGATGCAATCATCAACCAGAAAACCAATAACGCTGGCGACGATGACAGCAAAAAGTTGATGTGTATCTATGTTGCTGTTGGCCAAAAGCGATCAACCGTTGCCCAGATCGTCAAAACGCTCGAAGAAAATGGCGCCATGGATTATACGATTGTGGTGGCCGCAACCGCGTCGGATCCTGCACCGCTGCAATTTTTAGCACCTTATGTCGGTGCAGCGATGGGTGAATACTTCCGCGACAACGGTCAGCACGGTCTGATCATTTACGATGACTTATCGAAACAGGCGGTTGCGTATCGCCAAATGTCCTTGTTGCTGCGCCGTCCACCTGGCCGCGAAGCCTACCCTGGTGACGTTTTCTACCTGCACAGCCGTTTGCTGGAGCGTGCGGCAAAAATGTCGGACGCGGCTGGTGCTGGCTCCTTGACGGCATTGCCCGTGGTTGAGACCCAGGCCAACGATGTGTCAGCGTTCATCCCAACCAACGTGATTTCGATCACCGACGGCCAGATTTTCCTGGAAACGAACCTGTTCTACAAGGGTATCCGTCCGGCTGTGAACGTGGGTCTCTCGGTGTCGCGGGTTGGATCTTCGGCACAAACCAAAGCGATGAAAAAGGTCTCCGGTGGTATTAAATTGGAGCTGGCCCAGTACCGTGAGATGGAGGCGTTTGCACAGTTTGCATCGGATCTTGATCCTGCCACTCAGCAACTGCTTGCTCGTGGCGCGCGCCTGACCGAGCTTTTGAAGCAACCACAGTACAGCCCGTTACGGATGGAAGAGCAGGCGGCAGTGATCTTTGCAGGCATCAACGGGTATTTGGACAAAATTGCCGTCAAAGACGTTGGCCGCTTTGAGGCGGGCTTGTTGGCCGCATTGAATGATCGGGGTTCAGCCATTCTGGACACCATTGCTTCAAGTGGCAAACTCGACAACGCGGACGAATTGAAGGCGTTTATCGAAGAGTATGCCGGTTCTTTCGCCTAAGACTTGGGTGCAACGACACGAATAAGGAGGCATCACGATGCCAAGTTTGAAGGACCTTCGGGACCGGATCACAAGTGTTAAAAATACGCGCAAAATCACTACAGCGATGAAGCTGGTCGCGGCGGCGAAGTTGCGCAAAGCACAGGACCAAGCGGAGGCGGGCCGCCCCTATGCAGCGCGCATGAACACCATGCTGGGCAGTTTAGCTGCCGGGTCAACCAGTGATAATCCGTTGTTGGCAGGCACGGGCAGTGACCAAGTGCACCTGATTGTGTTGGCAACGGCAGATCGTGGCTTGTGCGGCGGTTTCAATGCCAACCTGATCAAGGACGCTATGCTCTTAGCGTCCGAGTTAGAGGCGCAAGGCAAAAGTGTGAAGTTCTATACCCTGGGTCGGAAAGGCGCTCAGGCGCTGAAACGCCCCTTCGGTGACGCGATTGTCAAGGGCGTGTCCGATTTGGATAAGCCGAAACTCGACTTCGGCAAAGCCGATGCGGTTGGTCAGGATTTGCTGCGGATGTACGCCGATGGCGAATTTGATGTCGCCACCTTGATTTATGCCAAGTTCAAGTCGGCGATTGAACAGACGGTAACCCGCTTGCAGTTGATGCCTTTTGCCGTCGAAACCGATGAGGGTCACGCCGAAGACGCGACCGCTGGAGCCGGATCAGCTTACGAGTACGAGCCCGACGAGGAGGCGGTTTTGAATTATCTGTTGCCGCGCAATGTCGCGGTTCAGGTTTACAACGGATTGCTGGAAAACGCAGCCAGCGAGCATGGTGCGCGGATGACAGCGATGGACAACGCAACACGAAATGCTGGTGAAATGATCAATGACTTGACGCTGCTGTACAACCGCAGCCGCCAGGCACAAATCACCAAAGAATTGATTGAAATCGTATCAGGCGCGGAAGCGCTGTAGAGCAACTGAGGGCTGACTGACATGGAAAATACAGTAGGTCGCGTATCACAGGTACTGGGTGCTGTTGTTGACGTAACGTTTGACGGCGAGCTTCCAGCGATCTTGGACGCATTGAAGACATCGGCTGGCGAGCAAGAGGTTGTCCTCGAAGTCGCCCAGCACTTGGGTGAGAATACGGTACGTTGTATCGCGATGGATACAACCGACGGCATGACCCGGGGCCAGGAAGTGACCGCAACGGGCCAGCCAATCGCCGTCCCGGTTGGTCGCGGCGTTTTGGGCCGCATCATGGACGTCAATGGCCGGCCTATCGACGAACGCGGTGACGTGACGGCGGCCGCAAGTTGGCCGATCCACCGCGCTGCGCCGGAGTTGGTTGACCAGGCAACTG
>CAXBRM010000174.1:0-3935 GCA_963978305.1 uncultured Rhodospirillales bacterium | reverse complement strand
GCTGTTTACAATGCGCTTCCGGAACACAATCTACCAGCTCGGCTGTTCACGGACGAACGCGGACTAGCATTTGCAAAAGATTTCGACGTACAGGATATCGACGTGGTGCCAAGCGGCGGATTGGTTAGTGGTGATCCCCTCAAGCGTGCCACCAGTCTTTTAAAGCTGGCGCGGGGATGGCCCGTCAGCCGCAAGCTGCTTCAAAAATATGGCGCCGCAGGCGTCATCGGCTTTGGTGGCTATGCCAGTGCTCCCCCGATCCTTGCAGCCAGTCAACTCGGCATCCCCAGCATGCTCAAACAGGGCGACGCCATCCTTGGTCGAGCCAACGCTTTCGTTGCTGGTCGCGTCAGTAAAATATGTTTGGGTTTCCCGAACACAGGCGGGGTATCAAAAACTGTCCTCAATAAAGTCGCAGTGGTGGGTGTGCCTCTACGTCAAGAGATCGAAGCTTTGCACGCCTCACCTTATTCCGGACCACGGAGACGGATAAGCATCTTGTGCCTCGGCGGCAGCTTGGGTGCAAAAGCCTTCAACACCCTTGTGCCGAAAGCGATCAGCAACTTGAATCAAGATCAACGCAGCCAAATTAGATTGGTTCAGCAAGTTACCTCAAATCAGGATCGTGAAACGTTGGCGACAACCTATCGAGAGATGCGGATCGACGCCAAATTGTTGCATTATATTGACGACATGGCTGGCGAATTATCACAAAGTGATCTTGTAATTGCCCGAAGCGGCAGCACGACTGTGCATGAAATTTCAGCCATAGGCCGAGCAGCAATTTTCATTCCAGCTGGCATTCACGCCGACGGGCAACAACGTCATAACGCACAATATCTGCAAAAGGCTGGTGCGGCATGGATCGTCGAACAAAATGAAAGTGCCCCAAGCGGGCTGAGCGAAATCTTGCGCAACGTGCTTGAGAAGCCTCAACAGTTGGCGCATAAAGCGGCTCTTGCCAAGGAAAAAGCCATACTGGGCGCGGCCCATACGATCGTTGGCTATGCCAAATCGGAGTTCAAGTTAGCGTGAATCAAGCAACCCCAAGCGTTATTCGATCTTCCACTGGCCTGCGTCAAATGCCGATCAATATTGGCACGTTCCATTTTGTTGGCATTGGCGGTATCGGGATGAGCGGAATCGCCGAAATCCTGCACAACTTGGGATATCAGGTTCAAGGCAGCGACAACAGTTCGGGACCAAACGTCCAACGACTGCGCGAAAAAGGCATCAAAATTTTTGAGGGTCACGACCCACTGAATGTCAAAAAAGCCGATGTGCTGGTCGTCTCGACAGCCATCAGAGACGATAATCCCGAAGTGCAGACAGCCAGGAAGCTCGCCCTTCCGATTGTGCGCCGTGCAGAAATGCTTGGTGAGTTGATGCGGCTTAAGTGGTCCATTGCAGTCGGCGGCACGCATGGGAAAACCACAACAACCTCTCTGGTTGCCAGCCTGCTCGATGCAGCAGGCAAAGACCCAACGGTGATCAACGGCGGAATCATTAATGTATACGGCACCAATGCACGGCTTGGCGCGGGCGATTGGCTTGTCGCCGAAGCCGATGAAAGCGATGGCAGTTTCTTGAGGCTGCCTGCGACAATCAGCATTGTGACAAATATTGATCCTGAGCATCTCGATCATTACGGCAGTGTCGAGCGCCTGCACCAAGCCTTTATGGAATTCATGCATAATATTCCTTTCTATGGCATGGCCGTCGTTTGTGTCGATAATCCGACGGTTCAGAGCATGCTGCCACAGATCGGTGACCGACGCGTGGTGACTTATGGCAAGAGTGCCCAAGCCGACTTCCGTGCCGAAAATATTCGTCATGAAGATCTAGGCATGCGTTTTGATGTTCGCATCCGCCGACGTGATGCAAAACCGGTTCAATATGCCGACGTTTACTTACCAATGTTTGGCGAACACAATGTGCTGAACGCTCTGTCGGCATTAGCCATCGGTTACGAGTTAGGCATTGACCGAGAAACCATCTACGCTGGTTTCCAAAGTTTTGGCGGCGTAAAGCGCCGCTTTACCCATGTTGGAGATGCTGGGCCCTTCACAGTGATTGATGATTATGGACACCACCCGGTGGAAATTTCTGCCGTTTTGCATGCTGCGCGTATGGCAGCAGGCGATCGTAAAGTGATCGCCGTGGTACAGCCACACCGTTACTCGCGCCTACATGACTTGTTTGAGGATTTCTGCACCTGCTTCAACGATGCGGATGAGGTCTTCGTCGCAGATGTCCACGCAGCTGGTGAAGCCCCAATTGAAGGGGCAGACAAAGACCACTTAGTGTCTGGGTTGCGCGCGCGAGGGCATCGGGCCGCCCACCCGTTACACAATCAAGAAGCGCTGCCAGAAATTTTGCTCGAACATAATCCTGACGGCGGGTTTGTTGTTTGTTTGGGTGCTGGCTCGATCACGCAATGGGCGAATGCGTTACCCGAACAGCTCGAGGCTTTGCAGGTCAATGTTTGATGCCGGATTGCTCGAACGTTTGCCATCGGTACGAGGTGTTTATCGTGAAAATGTCTCGTTGGCCGACCTAACTTGGTTCCGCGTTGGCGGACCAGCACAAGTCCTTTTTAAGCCCAAGGATGCCGAAGACCTCGCTGATTTTATCAAGCATAAACCAGCGGATGTGTCAGTATCAATTATCGGTGTTGGCAGCAATTTGTTAATTCGAGACGGTGGCATCCCCGGTGTGGTCATCCGGTTGCCAGCAGCATTTGGAAAAATTTCTGTCGATAGCGACGCGCACCAAGTCACAGCAGGTGCCTTCGCGCTTGACACGCGCATCGCCCAGACAGCAGCTGAAGCAGGCATCGGTCATCTTGCATTTTTCGCTGGCATACCGGGGACAATCGGTGGGGCCTTGCGCATGAACGCCGGTGCTCACGGCCAGGAAACAAAAAATGTTTTGTTGAGCGGGAAAGTGATCAACAGCTTAGGCGAGATCTTGACTGTAGAGGCGCCGGCGTTCGGACACAGTTATCGTCATTGCGATTTGCCATCAGACTGGCTGTTCATCGAAGCAACATTTCAAGGCACCCCGAGCACTGTCGCGACACAAAGCGCGGCAATCGCCAAGATTAGAGCACAGCGTGACGCTACCCAACCCACCAAAACAAAAACCGGAGGTTCGACGTTCAAAAATCCTCCTGGCCACAGTGCGTGGAAGTGTATTGATGCTGCAGGAATGCGAGGCGCCCAAGTCGGCGACGCCCAGGTTAGCACCAAACACTGCAACTTTATGATTAACACCGACAAAGCATCGGCCCATGACCTGGAAACCCTTGGCGAAACCATCCGAAAACGGGTGTTTGAAACCCAAGGCGTCCTTCTTGATTGGGAAATCAAACGCGTTGGGCAGCATCTTGACGGTACAAGCGTCGATGTATTCCAGCCGTCTTAACGATACCCAGCAAAAGAGACGGCAAGCAGTGCACGGACGCAACAGCTAAAGGCTGGTTCGTTATCAAAGCCGGACTGATGCTGGACGCCTAAAGCGCTAAGGCGCATATTGGCGGATATTTTCTATCTGGTTTAGGGCATTTCCCGACATTGACAGCAGATTGATGTTTCCACCCGCGTGTAATTTAGAGTTTCGATTTGGTTTTTGAAAAATTCTTTTCCCAATTTGTCTCGAGCGCTCGCCAAGGATCTGAGCTTGAACCAGTCCTTGGGCCCGAGCCACATGGACTGGCCGAAAGCTACGATGATCTGATGTCAGGCTCCACGACAATCGACCGAGCGCCAATTGATAACGTCGACGCCCGGAACTCTAATGATCAACAAGTCGACAATACCAACTCGAAAGACCCGGTTCGTCCAAAGCGGACTCTAAGTTCTAACCTTAACGCGCGCGCCCAACGGCTTTCCCAAAAAAAGTCGAAACAGTTTATCTTTATCTTTTTGGGGGTT
>CAXBRM010000173.1:0-3957 GCA_963978305.1 uncultured Rhodospirillales bacterium | reverse complement strand
TGCGGTGTCGAGGTCGTGAGAACACTGTCAAAATTCGTACTTCCCCACACTGCGCTGCGATTTTATTGGGCGTTTCTGAGGGCCGGTTTTTGATGGATTTGCATAGTTTTGCGTTGATTTTCGTTATCGTTTTCGTTTTCATTTACGTTTTCGTTTTAGTTTACTCAACATCCGCAAATTTGCTCAACATCCGCCTTAAAAAACAGTCTCTGTTTTGGACATCCAAAAACCTTTGTCTTCACCTTGGAGTCCTCGCTATCGCCGTCGCTGTCCCAGCGTTATCGTCGTCATCGTGGTCGTCCTATCAGCATTGCATCCTCGTCCTCATCGCACCATTATGATCATTGTATCATCGGTGCATCATCAGCATCATCGGTGCATCAACGGTGATCATCATTGGCGACATGGAAGTTGTGGGTCTTGCGCCGTCCCAAGCCTTGCGCTGAGACTCACGATGGCGCGGCGGTCCACCCCCATGAGATTTGCCCGCGCATAAATGTTATCGATCCGGCCGACGAAATTAGCATTTGTTGTTTTGAGCGGGGCACCTTATGTATGCCGTGCGATTTTGGCTGATTCTTAGGGTGTCCGAATTTATGCTTCGAAACTTGCGTGCCTTTGCTTCCTCCGCCGTTGGCGCGATTTTTATATTGCTGCTGGCTCTTCCATTCGTTGCCAATACGGGCCAAGGACCACAAACATCAACAGCTCAAGGAAGCTCTGCTGTCAGTGTTGCTGGTGAACGTTTTTACGATTTAGATGTGCAACGCGCGGCGAACGTCACCTTTCTACAAGCTGCTGATTTGGTGACTGGCAACCCAAGAACCTTAGACGAGGCCCGTGCGTTAGACGGTTGGTCGCGCGTCGAAAATTTGGTTATCTCTCAACTTGTGCTCGAGCCGGTCATCTTCAGTGAACTTGCAACCCAGCAATGGACAGCAAGCGAAGAAGAAATCATCGCCAACATGGTTAATGATCCCCAATTCCAGGTGGCAGGCCAGTACGTCAAGCTGCTGGCTGAGCAGGCACTGGATACGCCTGAAAAAGAGGCCTACTACATTGCTCAAAAGCGGCAGGAAATTAATGCCCAACGGCTACAGGAACTCGCGTCACTGTACGCGCCTACTTATACGCCCACGGTTGTTGTTGACGCAGCATACAATCTCCAAAATCGCCTCTATGGATTTGATATATTTGAGCTTTCAGCAACCGACGAGGCGATTGGAACACCGACTGATAGCCAGCTAGATGAGATTTTTGACACCAATCCGGATGCCTACCAGACCCAAGAGCGTCGGGGTTTGAGTGCCATTGCTATTACGCCCGATCTATTTGACGGAGAAGATGCCACTGACCAGGCTAAACAGGCGATCGAGGCACTACAGGATACCCAGCAAGATGGCATTACCCCTGAGGGTAGTTTGGACATCATCGATGCAACATTGGAAGATTTGGCATCGGCAATTGGGATTGAGATCACAACATTTCCAGAGGTCGACCGCTTCGGTCGAAATGCAGAAGACATGCGCCACGAGAGTGCGGTCAACACTGAGGGGCTATTAAGAGACGGGTTTTCATTAAACGCGGTCGGCGATCTGTCGGAAGTGCGCGTGATCGGCGACGGCATCGCGATTGTCGTGCGTCTTGACAGCTTGACAGAAGCCCGCCCACAGACGCGCCAGGAGGCGACAGACGCCCTGGCCCGTGCTTGGACCTATGAGACACAGACCACAGCTCTGCGCACTCGGATTGATGGATCACTCCCCGAAATTGATACAGGGCTGGTCAGTTTTGGCGAGCTCGCCAACCGCGAAGGAGCGGCAGTGGTTACAGCAGAGCTTGTTTCTGCCATTGAACTACCAGTCCAGGGCATCAACCCAATGGACGCCGCGAAGATGACTGTTGGAGACGTTTCCGTCAGTCATTTGGGTGTCAGGACACTGGTTTACCAATTGCGTGAACTTGGCCAGCAAAGTGAGGAGGCTGCCAGCGTAGGCTATGCCGACATCGAAGCGTCGGCAACCGCGCTCTACAGCCAAAAGCTGAGCAGTGGCTTTTTGCAAGAACTCGAAGCAAACGCCGATATAAAGCGCAACGACCGAGAGTTTAACCAAAGCATGGATGCCGCCATTTTGACGGCCAACAACGCAGGGTACTTTGATGGCACTGCGACCGAGAGTTCGGTACGCAATGTTTTGTCAAGCCTGCAAGTACCAGGGTTCAGCGATGGCCTTTAAGGTAGCAGTGAGGGCCAAAGCGCATGCGCGGCAAGTGTAAATTAGGCAGCAAGACGAAACGGGAGCGATGGCAGGCGCGTTTCTGAACAGCGCCACTTTAGCCCCACTTGTTCTCACGGCTTTTCATGACAAAAGATATCCATCCCAATTTCGATCATTTTATCACCGAGTATAACCGTGGCCGACCACAGGTTTTAACCACTAGCCTGCCCTCTGATCTCGATACACCTGTTGCAATAGCACTCAAACTCGGTGCGCAACAACCGTATTCAGCATTGCTGGAAAGTGTCGAAGATGCGGTGCAAACTGGTCGGTTCAGCATGTTTGCCAGCCAGCCTGATTTTATTTGGCAGCTACAAGATGGTCAGGTGAATATCGCCCAAGCAGATCCATCTACTGGTGAAATTGGTCGTTTCGAACCTTGCAAAATTGCTGGAAGCCAGGAAGGCACACCAAGTGTGATCAACAGCATTAATGAAGCAATCAGCAATGCGGATTTGGAGTTACCAGAAGATACGCCGCCCATGTGTGCAGGATTATACGGGTACTTTGGCTATGAATGTGTCCGCCTTGCTGAACCTAAAGTCCCCGATGCCAACAATGACACGCTCGGCGTTCCAGACAGCGTTCTGTTTCGCCCGCAACTTGTCGCCGTTTTGGATAATCTGAAAGGCGTTTTGTCGCTTTATCTTGTTGTGAGGCCGCGGGAAAGTATCACAGCGAAAGCAGCCTATGCCACGGGCATTGAGCGATTGCAGGCTGCTGTTGATGCACTTGATAAACCCCTTGGGTTTGATAACCAGCCAAGCGCTTTGTCCGAGCTGCCCACCCCGGTTAGTAACATGTCCGCCGATCAGTACAAAAACATGGTCGCGCACGCCAAGGAATACATCGCCGCTGGTGATATTTTTCAGGTGGTCTTAAGTCAACGTTTTGAAACACCGTTTGATCTGGACAGTTTCGCGCTTTACCGCGCGTTACGCCGCGTCAACCCGTCACCGTTTTTGTTTCATGTGCGGCTTGATGGCTTCGCTCTAGTCGGCTCAAGCCCCGAGATATTGGTCAAAGTCAGCGACAGCAAGGTGACCATCCGACCGATTGCTGGCACGAGGCCGCGGCAGGCCGGCACCCACGAGGATGAACTGATGGCTGCTGAATTGTTGGCTGACGAGAAAGAGCGAGCTGAACATTTGATGCTTCTGGACCTCGGACGCAATGATGTCGGCCGAGTGAGCAACATCGGTAGCGTACGCGTCACCGACAAAATGATTATTGAACGGTTCAGCCATGTAATGCACATCACCAGCAATGTGGTTGGCGATCTCAAAAAAGATGTGACGATGCTGGATGCCATGCTGGCAGGCTTCCCGGCTGGAACCGTCAGTGGTGCTCCTAAAATTCGCGCCATGGAGATCATCCATGAGCTTGAGCCAGACCGTCGTGGTGTTTATGCTGGTTCTGTCGGTTTTATTTCGGCACGAGGTGAACTGAACACCTGTATCGCCCTTAGGACGGGGATCGTCAAAGACGGGAAACTCTATGTTCAGGCTGGTGCTGGCGTGGTTGCTGACAGTGACCCCGACAGCGAACACTTGGAATGCCAGCACAAAGCCAAAGCACTCGCGACCGCGGCAGACCTGGCGATTAAGCAAAGTCACGGTCAAAGCCGTTGACTTCGACACCTTAACCCTGCACCGTCCTAGGCGAAAAGAACCACCGC
>CAXBRM010000172.1:0-3988 GCA_963978305.1 uncultured Rhodospirillales bacterium | reverse complement strand
TTCCTGGTTTTATTTGCAATTGATGGCACGATTTCAGAAAAACTACCATTGTTTTGCGACCTGTTTTGCCGAAATGCAACAATCAGTTGATGTTGGTAGTGCGACGAATTGACTTTTGGGGGTAATCAGAAAAATCGCTTCGGATGAACGCTTTGCCGACCAGATATTCGCTGTTTGGTCAGGGTCGCCGTTATCGTTGATGGATGAAGCCGGCAGGTCAACTGGGCATGAAGGCCGAGTCTTTTGCCCTCGACCCCGCCATCTCAGCATTATTCACTCATGAACGGATCTGGTCCAACGGCAGGATCGTCCCAATATGGTGGATTGCCGTACTCTTTAACAAAAAAATCGACCAGCGCACGCACTTTGGGGGACAAGTGACGATTGGGCGGATAAACAGCGTAGATATGTGTGTCCAGTGCTGTCGGGCTCGCTTTGTAGTCATTTAGAATGCTCTGCAACCGACCGCGTTGGATATCAAGGCCCAACAGATAAGTTGGTAGTAGCACGATACCAGCTCCGGCACGCGCTGCCGGCAACAGCCCCTCGCCACTATTGGCATGCAGAAGAGCATGAATTTTGAGGTGCCATTCCTGGCCTTTTGGGCCTTGAAAATGCCAGATGTCATCGCGGTGCTGGCGCCGATAGCTGAGGAAACGATGTTGCTCGTTCATCAGATCATCAGGGATCATTGGTGTACCATTCTTGGCGAGATATTCCGGCGATGCGGCAACGACCCTTCGGTTTGGTGCCAGCTTACGGGCGATTAAACTGCTATCTGTCAACTCGCCGATGCGTATCGCGACATCCGCTCCTTCTTCGATGACGTTGATAATCGTATCTGTCATGGTGAGCTCGATCTCGATTTCAGGATATTGGGCCAAGAATTTTGGCAGCAGTGGCGCGACTTTGCGACGGCCGAAGGCGATCGGGACGTTCAAATTAAGTGTGCCGCGCGGTGTGTTCTGCAGCTCATTAACGGCTTCTTCCGCATCGTCAATTAGCTGGAGGATTTCAGATGCTTTTGAATGATAAATTTCTCCCGCCTCTGTCAAATGCAGCTGTCGGGTTGAGCGGTTCAACAGTTGCACTTCTAAGTGATCTTCTAGCGCACTAATTTGCCGTGACACAGAGCTTGGTGCCAAGCCATACTGACGACCTGCTTCTGAAAAGCTACCGGTTACAACTGTTGCGTGAAACAGTTTCATGCTGTTGACCATGTCCATCCGTACCAACTCCTGTCAAAAGCCAATGGCCGCTGAGAGAAACAAAAACGTCCGTGTCTTCCACGTGTTCACTAGTTGTGTGAATTCAATACAACAAGAATATGATCGCTTTTGCAAATTCTGCAAAAATCTAATGCAAATATGCACTCTAGTTCTTTTTCTACTAACACTTACTATCATGAAAGGTCAGGAACACTGACATAATTCTGAGGGTGGCAGTCGGGTTTTAATCGACAATCTGAGTGCTTCCAAATTGTCTGCCTGACTTTGTTTGTCTTTGCGCCGATTACTGCTCGGACGGCAAGCGCTCAAAGGATGTTTAAAGGGTTTGGAAATGAAAAAAGTAATGTCTCAGTTCACACAGTATGAGATCGCGGATCATACGGCGCGCCGCTTGCGTGCGGAAGCGTTCAGAAGTGGCACCGCTGCTATGCTTGGTGTTCTACGTCGTGCTTTTTTTGGCGCCAAAATGAACCAGCCATCAAGATCGTTGAACCCAGCGAATACGAAAACCTCAGGCTCAATAACCAGCTTTTAGTCGCAGACCATCACCAGGGATGCAGATCGTAAATATACATTTGGAGAATAAGAACCATGGAAAATCGATTCCCTCATTTTGCCAGTCATGAAACTGCCTTACGCGAGGCGCAACGTCTGCGGGCCGAAGCATTAAGATATGGTACGGGCTGGGTTATCGGCGTTGTGCGTCGGGCCTTTGTGTCAAAGAAATAGATTATCTTAGGGTTGTAACATTGATTCTGTAGACGATTAACCTAACTGATCAACAAGTCAATCAGACCACTGGTCTTCCACTCCTCCCAAGCGGTCGGAAGTTCATAGTTCTCCTCCCAAGGTTAGGGATTGCCGCCTTCCTCCCTCCGCTGTGGCAACTCCCAGCGATTGACATGTCAAAGCCGTCCAGCAACATGTTGGACGGCTTTGTTTTTTTTCGCCGACAGCCTTATATTCAATGATATGGATTTATGGATTTTGCTGAGCCTGCTTGGCGGTGTACTGCAAGCTTTTCGCGTTGCTGGCCAGCGTTTACTTGCCAAATCAGTCCCGTTGTCGCGCGTTGCGCCCAGTGATGCCGCCAGCCCGTTTGCGCGTGTGGTGCTGGGTATTCCAGTTGTGGCAGGGATTTTGCTGCTGGTTAGCCAAAGCGAAGGTGCCTCTTTGACACCGCTGATCAAAGGAGGGCATCTCGGCCCGTTCTGGCTCTGGATTTTGCTCGTCGCCATGTCGCAAATAGCGGCGACTGTTTTGCAAACCCGGTTGGTTAGCCGCCGAAATTTTGCACTGGGGGTCATGTACGTCAAGGTGCTGATCCCTGCTGCAGCTATCTTTGGTGTCGTCTTTTTTGGCGATAGTTTTGGCTTATTGGAGTGGACCGCCATTGCGATGGGTACCTTGGGACTGATCCTGCTGTCTTATGGTAAAGTCGTTGGCAAGCCTGATTTGCAGTGGGACTGGATGACGGTCTGGTTTGGGTTAGGCGCCGGGTTTCTCCTGGCAATTACAGGATTAGCGGCGCGTGAGGCCAGTGCCGTGTTACCACAAAACCTGATGGGGCCCATTACCCGAGGCGTCGCAGCCCTTTTGTGCACGGTCGTGGTACAGTTTATCGTCTGTACGCTTTACATCGCGGTGCGAGATCCAAGAGAATTTCTTGATTTGTTCGATCGATGGTGGATCGTTTTGAACACAAGCTTATTCAGCATTTCTAGCTCGTTGTGCTGGTTTATTGCTTTTACGCTGGCGCATCCAGCGCTTGTGAATCTGGTGGGACAAAGCGAGTTCTTCTTTGCGCTTGGCATCAGCATCATATTTTTTCGGGATTGGCCGACCAGGGGCGAGATAATCGGCATGGCTATCATGGCTCTGGCGATCTTGGCGTTGCTATGGCATTAACCGCTCGGCGAAAGGCCTTAGCGCGCTCGCTTCGACCATTATGAACCAAACAAAGCCATAACCATGAAACCTGAGAATTGGCAATTCAGTGTTGCGCCGATGATGGATTGGACTGACCGACACTGTCGTTACTTCCATCGGCTGATTTCTCGACAGGCGCTTTTGTATACCGAAATGGTCACAACTGGCGCTCTGCTATTCGGCAACGCGCCACGGTTTCTTGCTTATCAGGACCAGGAGCATCCTGTTGCGCTGCAACTTGGCGGCAACGACCCAAGGGAGCTAGCGCTTTGCGCGCGGATGGCACAGGCTGCAGGCTATGATCAGATAAATTTAAACTGCGGTTGTCCCAGTGATCGGGTTCAAAAAGGAATCTTTGGCGCCTGTTTGATGGCAAAACCAGCGCTGGTACGCGATTGTTTGAGCGCCATGCTTGATGCTGTCGATATTCCCGTTACCGTCAAATGCCGGATTGGTATCGATGACATGGACGAGGATACCAGTTTGTTCGAGTTTGTTGACGTCGTGTCACAAAGCGGCGTCAGGGGTTTTTGCGTGCACGCACGAAAAGCCTGGCTGAGCGGGTTGAGCCCGAAAGAAAACCGCGATATCCCACCGCTTAATTATGCACGTGTTAAAGCGTTGAAAGCACAACGACCTGATCTGTGCGTCAGCTTAAACGGTGGTATTGTCAGCGCCGAGCAGGGGTTGAAACATTTGGACTTCCTGGATGGGGTGATGGTTGGCAGAGCAGCCTATCAACAGCCATTTGATGTTCTGAGGTCGGTTGATAGTTTATATTTTAACCAAACAGATCTTTGGGCGGGTGGGCTTGAAGATCGCCTTGCTGT
>CAXBRM010000171.1:0-4026 GCA_963978305.1 uncultured Rhodospirillales bacterium | reverse complement strand
ACGGTGTTGTTTCCGGTGGCGAGCTCCCGCAACGTGGGTCACGAGGTCATGATCGCTGAACAGAGACTTGGCAAAAGCCGTCCACTGAACGGTTGATAGCCAGCTAATATGCAGCAAAGCTTGCAATTTAAGGTCTGCGCTGGTGGGATAAAACTCTGGTGCAGGCCTTTTCTGTGCAACCTACACCGCTCAGCAACCTAATTCAGTGATGAGAATGTGCCAGCACCCGGATACAACGCAGCGGCACCAAGCCGATCTTCAATACGGAGAAGTTGATTGTACTTTGCAATCCGATCCGAACGGCTAAGTGAACCTGTTTTGATTTGGCCACAATTGGTGGCAACCGCCAAATCAGCAATCGTGACATCTTCTGTTTCACCAGAGCGGTGGCTCATCACGCATGTAAAGCCGTTCTTGTGTGCCAAGCGAATAGCCTCAAGCGTTTCTGTCAAGGTGCCAATTTGATTGACTTTGATCAGGATACTGTTTGCTGATTTCTGTTCAATGCCGCGTTGCAGCCGCACTGGGTTGGTTACGAACAAATCATCACCGACCAATTGCACGCGTTCGCCAATTTCAGTCGTTAAAGCAGCCCAACCAGCCCAATCCTCTTCAGCCATACCATCTTCAATCGACCGAATTGGATAGCCTGAGGCCAAATCGGCGAGGTAAGCTACCATTGCGTCACTGTCGAGCACTTTGCCTTCACCCGAGAGGTGGTAGCGACCATCACAATAAAACTCTGTGGACGCAGCGTCCAGAGCAAGAACCACGTCGTCCCCTGCCCTTAACCCACTATCCTCGATTGAGGCCATGACAAAATCCAGCGCTTCGCGCGTACTGGCCAGGTTGGGCGCAAATCCACCCTCATCGCCCACGTTGGTGTTATGACCCGCTTGACTCAGACGCTTTTTCAGCGCTTGAAAGATTTCTGCCCCCCAACGCAGTCCCTCACGAAACGTGCTGGCACCCGTTGGCATGATCATGAATTCTTGGACATCAATGGCATTATCAGCATGGGCACCACCATTGATAATGTTCATCATTGGCACGGGCAAAGTGCATGCATTCACGCCACCCACATATTGATAAAGGGGCAAACCATGGTGTTCTGCGCTTGCATGAGCAGCGGCCAGACTGACGCCCAAAATCGCATTGGCCCCAAGCCGGCCTTTGTTTTCCGTACCATCCAAATCAATCATCGCCTGATCAAGGGCAGTTTGGGCACTGGCATCCATGCCGCACACGGTATTATAAATTTCTTCATTGACGTTAGACACGGCGGTTAAAACACCCTTGCCGCCAAACTCTTGTCGACCATCGCGCAGCTCTACCGCCTCGAAGGCCCCAGTCGACGCACCCGACGGAACCATCGCTCGTCCCATGGCCCCGCTTTCAAGGATACAATCCACTTCAACGGTTGGGTTGCCGCGACTGTCTAAAACTTCGCGAGCCTCAATGTCGGCGATTGCCGTGCTGTCTTCAAGCATGTCTTTTTTCCAATAAAATTTTCCAGCAATCTCAATTGCCAGGGTTATGGTCGATCGCCGCGCTTACGAAGGAAACGAACAGAGGATGCGGTTCAAAAGGCCTGGATTTAAGCTCTGGATGAAACTGCACTCCGACAAACCAGGGGTGTACCGCTTGTTCCAACTCGACAATCTCCGGTAATTTACCGTCGGGTGACATCCCCGTGAATTGCAGACCAACTTTCTCCAGAGTTTCAATGTAACTGGAATTTACTTCATAACGATGACGGTGACGCTCACTAATCCTGTTGCCGCCATAAATGGTGGCCACCTGTGAGTTAGGCCGCAACCAAGCCTCGTACGCACCAAGCCGCATCGTACCGCCAAGGTCACTGCCCTCAGATCGCTTTTCCTTGCGGCGATCGCCACTTTCTTCCTCGGTTTCCCACTCCGTCATCAGACCAACCAGGGGTTGATTGGTAGGACCAAATTCGCTGCTGCTTGCTTCCTCCATGCCGCCCAAATTGCGTGCCACCTCGATACAGGCCATTTGCATGCCAAAACATATGCCCAAATAAGGAATTTTGTTTTCGCGAGCATAACGAATCGCCTCCATTTTGCCGTCGGCGCCTCGCTGTCCGAAAGCCCCTGGCACGAGAATGGCGTGCATGCCCGCCAGTCTCTTTCTCGCACCCATTTCCTGAACTTCTTCCGCATCGACCCAGTCGATATCGACCCGCACACGCTTAGCGATCCCCGCGTGTCGCACCGCCTCATTCAGGCTTTTATAAGCATCAAGTAAGCTAACATATTTGCCAACAATCCCAACGCGCACGGTCTGAGTGGGGTTCTGCTCTGCTTCGATAATGTTCGACCATCGGCTTAGGTCGGGGACCTGCTCCGCATTCAAACCGAAATATTGTAAAACAGCGCGATCAAGGCCCTCTTGATGATAAGCCAAAGGCACCTCGTGGATAGAATTTGCGTCCAGCGCTGGAATCACATTTTCAGTTGGAATATTGCAAAACCGGCCGATTTTGCCACGCTCGTCGGCGGGCAATTCATGTTCACACCGACACAGCAAAATATCGGGCTGGATCCCGTGGCTTTGCAACTCTTTCACACTGTGCTGAGTTGGCTTGGTCTTTAATTCGCCAGCTGCTATGATATAAGGCACCAGCGTCACATGAACAAACAGGCTATTGCTGCGCCCAACATCGTGACTGAATTGGCGAATCGCCTCCAAAAATGGCAAGCTCTCAATGTCACCGACCGTGCCGCCGATTTCACAAATGACAAAGTCTTCTTTGTCCAAGTCGGCGCGGATAAAGTCTTTTATTTCATCGGTAACATGTGGAACGACCTGCACAGTCGCGCCCAGATAGTCCCCGCGACGTTCACGGGCCAAAATATCGCTATAGACTCTACCGGTTGTCACGTTGTCAGATTTGCGTGTCGCAATACCTGTGAAGCGCTCATAGTGCCCCAAGTCCAAATCCGTCTCGGCACCGTCATCAGTGACATAGACTTCGCCATGCTGATAAGGGCTCATGGTCCCCGGATCAACATTCAGATAGGGATCAAGTTTTCTTAAGCGGACGCGATAGCCGCGTGCTTGCAGCACCGCCCCCAGTGCGGCTGCAGCCAAGCCTTTTCCAAGGCTGGAAACCACACCACCTGTCACGAAAATAAATTTTGCCATGGGCGCTTTCTATGCAGGCAAACGCGCCGTTACGCAAGATAGCAGTCTTAGACTTCTGTGCATGTCACCTCGCCATAATGCGGAGAGGCCGACGTCGAGCAAGCCCAATCCTACTCGCTGGCAAGGGCCTCGATTTCTGCTGCAGCAGCGGCAGCTCGTTCCGCATCTGTTTGTTGAACCGCCTCAGCGCGCTCGACCAAACTTTCAGACGGCGCTCGGCTCTCACTGAAAAAACGCCCCAAAAGACTGTTGCTGGTGCCAGCGCTCATAAACAAGGCAAGAGCAATGCTGGTCGCGAAAAATAAAGTGCCAAGCACGGCTGACGACTGGCTCATAAAATTTGCTGCTGCCCGACCCTGAAGCAGCCGAGCCAAATCGTTGCTGGTCGACGGCGCTCCGCCCAAACCAAATCCGCTTTGACTTGTTTGTTGTACAAGAACCGAGCCGATCAGCATCAATGCAATCACACCGTGGATAATCAAAATCAAATCGCTCATACGTCAAACATTCCCAAAAACACCACAGGTCGCCCAGGTTCTCCGACCATGTCGTTGATGATGTAGCCTCGATTGTCATAGAATTCCAGTAGTTCTTTGCTTGCTGGCATCAATAGTGATTATCATTTGCGGGATAGGAGTTGTTGGTTTCGCTGTTTGCCAGCCCCAGTGCTGCTGCCCACTGTTGGTGAAACAAAAGCAGCATTTAAATGAAGAAACCATTAAATTGTCGATCCGATCGACGAAATTAGCATTTGTTGTTTTCACCTATGCACCTTATGTATGCTCCGCGTCGTTAGCTGATACTAAGGGTGTCGAAATTTATGCTTCGAAACTTGCGTGCCTTTGCTTCCTCTGC
>CAXBRM010000170.1:0-4103 GCA_963978305.1 uncultured Rhodospirillales bacterium | reverse complement strand
TGCCAACTGGCGCTCGCGATCTGCTGGCGGGGCAGGGTAGAAAGTTGACTGGCGATCGCCGAAGCAACTTGGTTGGCAAGCGTGGTGCTGTCGGTGATCAATATTGCTTGGCTACTCGGGTCGTGCTCTGCTTGACTCAAAAGGTCGGCTGCGAGCCATTGTGGATTGTTTGTTTGATCCGCAACAATCAGAATTTCACTTGGGCCAGCGATTTGATCAATCGCAACGCGGCCATAGACTTCGCGCTTGGCAGCGGCAACGTAGGCATTTCCGGGCCCAACGATGCAATCTACGGGATCGATGGTTTCCGTTCCAAAGGCCAATGCGCCGATCGCTTGGGCGCCACCGACGGCATAAATTTCTTCTATGCCGAGAAGATCAGCAGCACCGGCGATTAAGGGATTTAAGAGACCGTCGACCAGAGGCGTGACCATCGCAATCCGGCCGACCCCTGCGACTTGTGCCGGGATCACGTTCATCAGCAAGGTGGACGGATAGGCAGCCGTCCCGCCTGGTACATAAACGCCAGCTGCTTCCACCGGCGTCCAACGCCATCCCAAACCAATGCCTTGCGTGTCGGTATCAAAGTGATCAGAGGGCAAATGCTGTTCGTGGTAGACACGGATGCGATGCGCCGCAAATTCGAGAGCATCACGCTGCTCGCGGGTTACTTTAGACGCTGCAGCTTCGCATTCTTGGCGTGAAACTGCCAAACCCAATTCGTGCCGATCATGCCGGTCAAATCTTTGGGTTAACGCGAGCAAGGCGGCATCACCACGCGCTGCAACGTCACTGAGAATTGACAACACTGACTGCCGGATATCGTCGCTGTTTTCCCGCTTGCTGGCCAGCAAATCTTCAAAGCGTGCGGCAAAGTCTTTTTGGTCGCTCTGCAAGAAAAATTGAGGTTGGATCGAAGCATCCATTAGCTTTGGCTCTCCTTAACGTCATCTTTGAGCGCTTTGCGAAAGGCGTCAATCCACTTTCGCATTTGATGACCGTTTGTTTTTAGCGCCGCGCGGTTGACGATCAGTCTGCTGGTCGCGTGATGCAAAATCGCTTCCTCGACCAGGCCATTTGCCTTCAGTGTATTGCCTGTGGTCACGATATCGACGATCCGCGCGCACATCCCGAGCTTTGGGCCGAGTTCAATACTGCCATTTAGTTTAATGCACTCGGCTTGGATGCCCTTTTTGGCAAAGTATGCCTTGGTTACATTTGGATATTTTGTCGCGACTTTGATATGGCTGATATCGTCCAACGCGTGGGATGCGATTGTATGGGGCTCGCCAGCCAACGATAGACGGCAATTGCCAATGCCCAAGTCGACGGGGCTATAAACTTCCGAGTACCTGAATTCGAACAAGACATCGGCACCAACGATGCCGAGCTGAGCGCCACCGTGGGCAACGAAGGTTGCGACGTCGAAGGGTTTTACAGGAATAAGGTCGACACTAGGGTTGGCTGTTTTAAACCTCAAGCGGCGATCTTGATCATCAAAGAACGCAGGTTCTGGGGTGAGTCCAACCTTTCTCATTAAAGGCGCAACGTCATTCGCTAACCGCCCTTTTGGCAAGGCGAATATGATCGGCAGGTCGGCACTGCCATCGGTTGAGTTCGTCATCGTGACATCCTCGCTAGGCCGTCGGTCGCTAAAAAAGCGTTTTATCAATCAGGATGTACGGGCATTTGTGGTGTAGGCCAAGGGTCGCTCAAGTCTTCCAGGAATACCTCTAACGCGGGGCCCGCTAGCATAATCATCCCGCCACCCGCAAAATAAAGGGTCAGCTGATCGCCTTCGGGAACAATGCTCAACAAATAATGAAACTCATCTTTGCCCGGTAAGCTTTTGTTTGGCTGGGTTTGAATCCCTTTCCGTTTCGCACTACTCGCGCGCTCGACGACCAACGCGGACTGGACGCGCCAATACTTGCCGTCCGAGGCATCTTCAAATTTGGCGTCAGCTTGCTCGTCTTGTGCGCTCTCGGGCAATGTTGATGGATCTGCGCGTTCCCACATAAAGCGGTTCAAGATGGCAACAAATCGACGGTTTTCCTGTTCAAACGTCATTTCATCCGCTGCAATGATCGCATCCTGGACGAAGCCAGATATGGTCACGACATCTTTGACACCACGACCACGAATTTTTAGCCTTTGGGAAGATTTAAGCATTGTGACAACTCCGAGTTTATCCTGTCTCAACCTTAAACGTTTACGCGTTCAACCTGCGCACCGATTTGGCGTAAGCGATATTCAATATTTTCGTAACCCCGGTCGAGATGGTGCAAATCACTGATGACGGTTTCGCCTTCTGCCGCCAAGCCAGCCATAATCATGGCAACAGCAGCGCGTAAATCTGTGGCTTTCACGGGGGCGCCGGTCATGTTTGTGACCCCGACCACAGTCGCTTTGCGCCCATCGACACGGATGTTGGCACCCAATCGCTGGAATTCTGGCACATGCATAAAGCGATTTTCAAAAATGTGCTCGTGGATCCTCGAGGTTCCCTCGGCGGTACACATAACCGCCATCAGCTGTGATTGGAGATCAGTGGGAAACCCTGGAAAAGGCTTGGTGGTTGCTTCCACGGCGGCCAAACGCTCACAGGTTCGAACCACATGGACACCCCCGGTAATCGGGCTAAAGATTAGGCCTGCCGGCTCCATCAGTGCTTGCAAGGCCACAAGGTGCTCGAGTTTTGCGTTGCGCAAGACTAACTCGCCGCCCGTGATCCCGACCATTAACGCCATTGTGCCCGCAACGATTCTATCAGCGACAACTTGGTGCGCGGTACCTGTCAGACGCTCGGCGCCTTCGATGGTTAGCTGTGCGGTGCCGATGCCGTCGATTTTTGCCCCCATTTTGACCAACAATTTAGCAAGATCTGTGATTTCTGGTTCCATCGCCGCATTTTTGATAACCGTTGTCCCCTTTGCCAAGGTCGCAGCCAACAGTAGGTTTTCGGTCGCGCCGACTGAGACAATGGGAAACTCAAACACCGCCCCTTTCAAGCCGCCCGGGGCCTTTGCGACCACATAGCCATTTTCCAAGTCGATTTCAGCGCCAAGAGCTTGAAGTCCCTTCAGGTGCAAATCGACGGGGCGGGCGCCAATGGCGCATCCCCCTGGCAGGCTGACTTTTGCGCGGTGCACACGGGCGAGCAGGGGACCCAACACCAAGATGCTGGCACGCATATGGCTAACAAGCTCATAGGGCGCGGTGATATTGGTGATTTCGGAAGCTTGAAGAACCAGTTCGGAGGGGTCATGCTGGCTACCAAGGCGGGCAGCATCGATTGTTACGCCGTGTTGAGCGAGCAATTTTGATAAAGTTTCAATATCGGCCAAGTCAGGGCAATTTTGCAGCGTCAATCGCTCGTCGGTCAAAATGGCAGCACATAGTTGCGGCAAGGCAGCGTTTTTCGCGCCACTGACCGGAAATTCTCCCGCCAATGGCCCGCTACGACGGACGAGGATCTTCTGCATGCGTGTCAACTTTTGTTCTCGATCATTTGGGCCGACGCCTACGATACGAACGATGCGTGGTCACTATTATACGCCCAATTGGGCCAATTCTGCGGCGAAGTCAAAAAGTTTGCCGCTGGATCCAGCACTATAGTTTCGGTAATGTTACCCCTGTTTGACCCTGGTATTTGCCAGCGCGGTCCGCGTAACTTACCTCGCAAGGGCCAGCACCCTCAAGGAACAGAAATTGGCAGGCGCCTTCATTGGCGTAAATTTTTGCGGGCAGGGGTGTGGTATTGCTGAATTCAAGCGTTACATGGCCCTCCCACTCAGGTTCAAGCGGTGTCACGTTGACGATGATGCCGCAGCGCGCATAAGTGCTTTTGCCGACGCAGACCACCAGCACGTCACGAGGGATGCGAAAATATTCAACGGTGCGGGCCAGCGCAAAGCTGTTGGGTGGAATAACGCAGCAATCCGTTTCCATCGTCACAAAGCTGTCGTCGCTAAAGTCCTTAGGATCAACAATGGCATTATGCACGTTGGTAAACACTCTAAATTCAGTCGAAACGCGGGCGTCATAGCCAAAGCTGCTTAGCCCGTAACTGATCATCCCGTCTCGCTTTTGGGCATCGACAA
>CAXBRM010000169.1:0-4126 GCA_963978305.1 uncultured Rhodospirillales bacterium | reverse complement strand
GTCCTGGGGTGCGTTGCCATCGGTCATAAAGGCGTGCACGTCAAAACCGAGTCCGGTTCGGGTGGATCTGGGTGTCATAAACGCTTCCAAAATCGGTCGATCGCCGGGTAGTGTGAGTTTGTGGGCACGGGGATCACCTGCCACAAATGTTGTTTTGTGACCGAGTTGCTCTAGCAAGCTGGCGTCGTCAGTCCCTCGTGTGCCCTGTTCATGTGCTGCTTTGATCAATCCATAGGGGAAGCCTTGCGGTGTTTGTGCGTGCGCAAGCGACGTGCGATCTATCGTCTTCGCCGTCTCTACGTGCTTCAGCGTGTCGCTGACTGGAAGCACGGGCACGACAGCTTTCGCGCCTTGAGCCAATGAGCCCAGCACACGATCAACGACATCCATAGGCACACAGGGCCGCGCGGCGTCATGGATCAACACAAACTCAGTGCCCGGATCAAGGGCTTGCAACCCGTTTCGGGTGCTTGCCTCACGGCTGTGCCCGCCGATAACAATTGATATTTTTTGACCAGTCACACTCTGGGCGCGATCGACGTCGTCAGCCGAAACCACTAAGGCAATCTGTCGGCAGCGTGGGTCCGCTTCAAAAAGCTTAATGCTGTGCATGACAACAGGCTGTTGCCCAAGCAAAGTCCACTGTTTGGGCACCTGACTCGCAAACCGTTGGCCGCTTCCTGCCGCCAAAATCACCGCACTGTAGTTTAAACCATCCATGATTGGCGTCTGTATCAGCCTTTCATTGCTGGTGGTAGGGCTCAGACGATGACTGTTGTATCATGGGCGGTATGATGCATCCTGGGCTTAGCGAGTTGGGACTAAAGTCACCTGTAATCTTGGCGCCAATGTCTGGCGTTACGGATCGACCCTATCGTGATTCTGTGCAGCGTTATGGCGCCGGTCTTGTGGTGACAGAAATGATCGCTAGCAAGGCGGTGTTAATGGAGATCAAAGACAGTCGAAAACTAAATACCAACATCAGGGACGAGCCGAATATGGCGGTCCAGTTGGCGGGTGTCGAGCCGAGCATCATTGCTGAAGCGGCTAAAGTTGTCGAACAACGTGGCGCTAAGATTATCGATTTAAATTTCGGTTGTCCGGCGAAAAAAGTGACACAAAAAAGTAGCGGTTCAGCGTTGATGCGCGATGAAGTCTTGTGCGGTCACATTTTCGATGCGGTGGTTAAGGCCGTTCAAATACCAGTTTCAGTAAAAATGCGATTAGGCTGGGATGATGATTCCCTCAATGCCCCCAAAATTGCAAAAATGGCTGAGCTTGCCGGATTGAAAATGGTGACTGTCCACGGACGGACACGCTGTCAATTTTACAAGGGCAGGGCCAATTGGGTCGCGGTGCATGCGGTTCGAGAGGCAACCAGTCTGCCACTGGTTGTCAATTGTGATATCGGCAGTTTCGGCGATGCCGATCAATCTTTGATGGCGAGCGGCGCTGACGCTGTCATGATTGGGCGCGGCAGTCAGGGGCGTCCGTGGCTTTTGCACCAGATCGGACAATATTTGACGGGGGCAAACGTCGACGAAAGCCCAAAAAGGTCTGAGCAAGCGATTGAATGTTTAAGGCACTTTGAGGCAACGCTCAGTCATTACGGCAAAGACTTGGGTATGCGGATCGCGCGCAAGCACCTTATTTCATATGGCATGGGCGTTCGCGACGCGGCCCAATATCGCACAAAAGTGGCCAGCGCTGCGTCGCCAAATGATGTGCGTGGTCTTGTACAGCACTATGTTGGCCAGTCTAATTAGCCTAATAATTAGGCAAATAAGGTGATTCGACCAGCTTACCGTGGCTTTGCCCATTAAATATGCAATAATGGGCGATCGGTCGGGGATAATGGCATGTTAGACCAATTTATTGAGAGTATTCCAGAACCTGTCATTATTTTGACAGCAGATTTGGTAATCGACGCGTTGAATATTCCGGCGCAACAATTTTGGGCGCGCTCGACAGACACTTTAACAGGCAGATCGTTGAGCGACATTCTGGGTCCGGATAAAGAGTTAAGTGCCGTATGCACGCGCGCTTTGGGATCGAATAATGGTTTTCGCGCCTTTGATTTCGAGGTTGATCGTCAATTTTTGGGTCCAATCAAATGCGACGTCAGCGCGTCAATTTTTGATACTGAAGGCCGATTGTTCTTGCTGTTAATGCCGAAGCCATCAGCAAGTTATTTACAGTCGGCCCCTCCGGATCTTAAAGCAAACGAAGGATTGTATCATCTGGTAAGCATGTTGGCTCATGAAATAAAGAATCCGTTGGCGGGCATTAAGGGGGCAGCGCAACTCCTTGAAATCATCAATTCTGAGGATGGTCATGAGCTGACGCAATTAATTGTGGAGGAATCAGACAGACTGAGTGCGCTCGTTGATCAATTTGATTTCTTTTCCAGCAGCATTGAAACAACAAAGTCCCAAATTAATATCCATGAGATCCTAGTGCGAGTTGAAACGATTGCCACCAATAGTTTTGGCAAACATGTCACCTTTCAGCGTCGCTATGATCCTTCCTTGCCTGAGGTCTGGGGTGACCGAGATCGCCTGGTCCAAGTATTTTTAAACATTGTCAAAAACGCGTGTGAGGCTTTATCCGAGGCGGAAAATTCAAAGGTGACGCTTTCCACCTGGTATGACCACGCGCGGGTCATGCTGCTTGACAGCGGTCAAACAATCCAAGCGCCACTAAGTATCAGTATTCGTGATAATGGCACCGGTATTCCATTGGAGCTGCAGGCTCAAATCTTTGAGCCTTTTCGTACGGCAAAAATTGGCGGTAAAGGGCTAGGGTTGAGCGTAGTGACTAAAATACTGGCAGATCATGATGCCGCTGTCGAATTCACCAGCCAGCCCGGTCAGACTGAATTTATTATCCGGTTCCCAATGTATACTGCGGATGCTGATCCTGATCAGTGACCCAATCCTCTGCTGCGAGATAAAAATGGCGCCAGTTTGCCTGAAAGGTTTACAACATGACTTGGCAGAAGTCTTCGGTATTTCGTGCTACTGATGGCCCGGGTTTCGGTCGTCAGTCCATGATCGGCGCCCCAGCTTCGCAGGCAAGCACTTCCGCTACAGCCCCTTCTCGGCAAGCAACGATTCTTGTCGCCGATGACGATAAGAGCATTCGCACTGTGCTGTCACAAGCGTTGGGTCGTCTTGGTCATCATGTGCGTTCGACCGCCAATGGTACGACACTTTGGAAATGGGTTCAGGAAGGTGCTGGCGACTTGGTGATTACTGACGTCATGATGCCTGACAGCAACGGGCTAGAACTGTTGCCGAAAATCCGTCACATACGACCCGATTTAAAGATCATCGTGATGTCGGCCCAAAACACATTGATGACTGCCGTCCAAGCAACCGAGCGTGGCGCGTTCGAGTATTTGCCGAAGCCGTTTGAACTCGCCGAGTTGATAAAAACCGTGGAACAAGCCATCACTGAGCGCTTTCATCCCTCGGACGATGGGGCAGAAACGTTACATGTCGAAGCCGGTTTTCCGATCGTTGGTCGCTCAACCGCAATGCAGGAAGTTTATCGGGTGATCGCTCGCGTTGTGGCGGCGCCGATCAATGTCATGCTGGTAGGTGAGCCGGGTACAGGCAAAGAACTGGCAGCGCGCACGATCCATGGCCTTGCCGGCGGGAGCGCTGAGAACTTCATTGTCTGCAATCTAGGGGGAATTGCTGATGAAAATTTAGACCAGATTTTTGCTGGCGACGCTTCAGGTCAAAAGCCTAGTTTGTTTGAAAAAGCAGCGGGTGGCACGCTCTTTTTGGACGATCCCGCTGATTTGTCCGCGGCGGCTCAAGCCAGATTACAGAGAATTTTACAGCAAGGCGGTTACCACCGTGCGAGTGACGGTCAGTTTGCTCCCCTGCGTTGTCGCTTTATTTCCAGCACCCATCATGATCTCAATGCCCTCGCTGCTGACGGCATGTTTCGACTTGATCTGCTGTACCGGATGGAAGAATTGCGACTGCCATTGCCGCCATTGCGAGATCGGGTCGATGATATTGGTGAGCTTGTTGACCACTTCCTGCGCCTGTATCAGCCACCATCCGCGATAAAGTCAACAGGTGGTCGCCAAATCTCGGCTTCGGCCAAGGCG
>CAXBRM010000168.1:0-4139 GCA_963978305.1 uncultured Rhodospirillales bacterium | reverse complement strand
TTGTTCGCAGTTGCCGTGATCTGATGTCACAATCATGTTGCCGCTGACCCGTTCGATTGCCCTTAAAGCTTTCCCCAATTGCTGATCCACTACTTCGCAAGCCATGATTGCAGCCTGCAGATCACCAGTGTGCCCCACCATGTCAGGGTTGGCAAAGTTACAAATGATCACATGGTGTTGTCGTGCTTCAATGAGACTGGCCAGCGTATTGCCAACCTCGGCGGCCGACATCTCGGGCATCAGATCGTACGTTGCGACCTTGGGTGATGCAGCAACATATCTGTCCTCGCCAGAATAGGGCGCCTCTTGGCCACCACTGAGAAAGAAAGTGACATGCGCATATTTCTCAGTCTCAGCCAACCGAAATTGGGTTTTGCCTGCCAAGGCGATGGTTTCTCCTAAGCCATTGTTTATTGCTTCAGGCATAAACAGCACATGACACAGTTCTGTCAGGCGGCTCGAATAGGGCGTCATTGCCAAAGCAGCGGAGATTTCAGGGATTGCGGCCCGGTGAAATCCGTCGAAGCTGGGTTCCAAAATGGCACTCAGAATTTCTCGTACTCGATCTGATCGAAAATTCACGCAGACCAGTGCGTCGCCAGGTTGAAAACCCTCATATCCCACCTTGACGCTGGGTTGAATAAATTCATCTGACTGCTGGGTCGACAATAGTGAAAGCGGATCTGTGAATCGGTCACCACGGCCAAGCACCATGGCATTGAATGCAGCTTCAACCCGGTCCCAACGATTATCTCGGTCCATGCTGAAATAGCGACCGCAAACGCTCACCAGCTGCCGGTTGTCAATCTGCTGCAATAATGCCGGCCATTGTTCGGCCGCTGCGTTTGGGGCCACGTCACGGCCGTCTGACCACAGATGGATCAGCACGTCGAGACCAGCCGCCATCAGCAATCGGTTCAGGGCGAGCAAATGGTCTTGATGGGCATGGACGCCGCCATCGCTGGCAAGCCCCATGAGGTGTACTCGCCCGCTTCCGGCTTTTGCTGCCGAGACAAAGCTTTCGAATGCCTCCATATCGCCAACCACGTCGTCGGTGTATGCTTTGTTCATGCGTGGTAACGTTTGATGCACAACGCGCCCGGCACCGATGTTCAGATGCCCGACCTCTGAGTTGCCGATTTGCCCCGCAGGCAAGCCGACCGCTTCGCCGCTGGCTGCTAGCCGACTGGTGGCAAAATTGCCGCTGGTCCATAGGGTGTCGAAGATCGGCGTGTTCGCCTGGGCAATCGCATTATGACTGTCGCTGACGCCGATCCCCCAGCCATCAAGGATACACAAAACTGTTGGGGTCAGCGGTGTGGTCATACGGTTAAACTCTCTTGGCTCATCTGTGACACTTTATGCGAATTTAAGGCGGGAGAAAACCAGCTTTGGCCTGGAAGCTGGGTCGCAACTCAAGGTCTTTCATCAGCACTTGAGCCGATTGACAGCCCTTGGGTTTTGTTTGAACTTCGATAATCTGTTGCAGGTTTGTCTGTACTCTTGCATTTTAACGATGCTCAAACAACGGATAGGGTAAAAAATGACACCCTGGGTCTTTCAATTCTGTACACCACAGGCTGAGGGGAATGCCAGCTTGGGTAAGTTGCTGGGCAACAAAGGCGCGTCTCTCGCCGAAATGAGCCGTTTGGGCATGGACGTGCCACCGGGGTTCACGCTGACCACCGAGGTGTGCCGCCAGTATTTCGCTTCTGGTGGATTGTCGGCGTCGGTGGAACAGGCGTTCAAAGAAGCTTTGAGTACTTTAGAAAAACGCGCCAGTGGCTTTTTTGGCAGTCCGGATAATCCGTTGATTGTTGCGGTACGATCCGGATCGCCGGTCAGTATGCCCGGAATGATGGATACAGTTTTGAACCTCGGTCTGACACCTGATGCCGTGCCAGCGCTGGCTGCGCGCTATCAGGGAAATGAGCACTTTGCCTGGAGCACCTACGGTCGTTTTGTCCAACAGTTTGCAGATGTTGTCCTGGGCGTCGACCCCTATTTGTTTGACGATGTGCGCGAACGTTTCACAGCAGGCGTTGAATCACCGCTAACTGTCGAACTCTGGCCGCTGGCCATCCAAGCGTTCAAACAGGAAGTTGCGGCAGAGCAGGGTGAGCCGTTTCCGGAAGATCCGTTTGAGCAATTAACCCGAGCGATCGAAGCGGTTTTTGATAGTTGGAACAGCGATCGTGCCAAGGCCTATCGCAATATCCACAAAATCGACGAAGCACTTGGCACGGCGGTTACTGTCCAACAAATGGCTTTTGGCAATCTAGGGCCGGATTCAGGGGCCGGTGTTGTATACACGCGAGACCCCAACAGCGGGCGACGTGGCCTGTTCGGCGAATATCTTGTTGAAGCGCAAGGTGAAGACATCGTGGGCGGTGTCATGACGCCCAAGTTGATAGAGTCAGAAACCTCTGGTCTCAAAGGGGTATGGCCACGGATCTATGACGACTTGAGCGCAACGGTTGAAACCTTGGAGCGTGCTTTTGGCGACATGCAGGAGGTTGAGTTCACGGTTGAGCGTGGTGAGCTGAAATTGCTGCAAACGCGACGGGCAAAGCGCTCGGCGCTGGCGAGCGTTGAAATTGCTGTAGACTTGGCTGAGGCTGGCCGAATTACCCGCGATCAAGCACTCCGGGTCGTTTCGGTCCATGAAATTGAGCAAATGCTGCATCCCAGACTGGATCCTAATGTCCACCGCGATGTGGTCACGCAGGGTTTGCCAAGTTCTCCGGGTGCCGTTGCCGGAGAAATTGCCTTTACAGCAACTGAGGCGATTGATCGCGCTCAGGCCGGTGCAAAGGTGTTACTGGTTCGCCCCGAAACATCGCCAGATGATATCCGTGGGATGGCAGCCTCAGTTGGCATTCTGACCAGTACAGGCGGCATGACCAGCCACGCGGCGGTTGTTGCGCGCGGCATGGGTGTGCCCTGTGTCAGTGGTGCTCGTGCTGTCAAAATTGATATGACGCGTAAAACGCTGACCATCGGCGATCATGCTCTGCACTCTGGTGATACCTTGACGATTGACGGTAGTACCGGGGAAGTCATGTTGGGGGCTGTGAAAACAATTGCTCCTGAGCTGCCGCCAAGCTTCGACAAATTAATGGCGTGGGCAGATAATGCTCGGCACATTGAAATTTACGCCAACGCCGAAACGGTTGCTGAAGCCCAAACGGCCATTCGATTTGGGGCGAGTGGCATCGGTCTGTGTCGGACAGAGCACATGTTTTTCGCTGCGGATCGCCTGCCACTGATGCGCGAGATGATCTTAGCACGATCGGACGCTGAACGGCGTCGCGCATTAGAGGCTTTGCAACCGCTTCAGGAGGCCGACTTTGCTGCTTTGATCGATGTGATGGAAGGCCGAGTTCTGACCATTCGACTACTGGACCCTCCGCTTCACGAGTTTTTGCCAGCGACTGATGCCGATATCGATGCACTGGCGGATGCAATCAAGCTCGATGCCGCCTACATCCGTGAGCGCGTGATCGAGCTGACCGAAGTAAATCCGATGATGGGTCTGAGGGGCTGTCGGCTTGGACTGCTTTACCCTGAAGTCTATGACATGCAGATGGCGGCCATTTTGTCAGCAATGGCCTCCTGTATTGATCGTGGCGTGCCTGTGAATGTTCAGATTATGGCACCGCTGATTAGTACGGTACGTGAACTGGCGGCCTTAAAGGTCCGGCTGGCGGCTATCGCCAGTGATACCGTGTCCAGCGCCGCGATGGTGCCCAAATTCGGTACGATGATTGAAACGCCGAGAGCATGCTTGATTGCCGCAGAAATGGCCGAGGTTGCCGATTTTTTTAGTTTTGGCACCAATGATCTAACCCAAATGACAATGGCCATTAGCCGCGATGACGCGGCTCGGTTTTTGCCAGCTTATGCCGACACGGGCATTTTGCCGGACAATCCTTTTAAAACGCTGGACGTAAAAGGCGTTGGCAAGTTGATGCGGATGGCTGTCACTGAGGGTCGTAGGCGGAACCCGACTTTGCCCGTTGGCATCTGCGGCGAACAAGCTGCCGATTTAACGACGGTTGATGCTGTGCAGAAGTGGGGACTAACATCTGCCAGTTGCTCAGCGTATCGAGTGCCATTGGCCCGACTTGCGGCGGCAC
>CAXBRM010000167.1:0-4144 GCA_963978305.1 uncultured Rhodospirillales bacterium | reverse complement strand
CAAAATCGCGCCGTCCATTTGGGCCGCACCAGTAATCATGTTCTTAACATAGTCAGCGTGACCTGGGCAGTCGACGTGAGCGTAGTGACGCGCATCGGTCTCATACTCGACGTGTGCTGTAGAAATCGTAATACCGCGCGCCTTTTCCTCAGGGGCTTTGTCGATCTCGTCAAACGCGACCGCTGCAGAACCGTATACTTCAGACATTACCTTCGTAATGGCGGCGGTTAGGGTTGTTTTGCCGTGGTCAACATGGCCGATGGTGCCGATGTTGACGTGCGGCTTATTACGCTCAAACTTTTCTTTAGCCATTTTGACCTCTCATCTTGGCCTTTTTGTCCCGTTAGGTCCCAGGCCCATCCTGTGACTTTACGGTGACGTGGAGGCCCCGATCAGCACTTTTCTAATCGATCAGGGTCACCAAGTTAAAATTTGTGGCAGGTCTATACTTACTGCCGATCACAAACGCAATGCGCCTTAGGCCATAGCTGCGATAACCTCGTCAGCAACGCCCTTTGGCACCGGCTCATAGTGATCAAACTGCATCGAAAATTGCGCGCGGCCAGAAGACAGCGACCGGAGCGTGTTGATATAGCCAAACATGTTCGCCAGTGGGACCATTGCATTAATGATCGTATAGCTTGGCAAGGCTTCCGAGCCTTGGACCATGCCACGCCTTGAACTTAGGTCGCCAATAATATCGCCCATATAATCCTCTGGCGTGGTGACTTCGACCTTCATCATTGGCTCAAGCAGTTGAGGCGCACATTGCGGGATCGTTTCGCGGAAACAGGCACGCGCCGCAATTTCAAAGGCGCCCACACTGGACTCGACATCGTGTGTTTGACCATCAGTCAGGGTCACTTTCCAGTCAATCAGGGGGAAGCCAGCCATGGTTCCCGTATTGGACATATCCCTGAAGCCCTTCTCAACACCAGGAATATATTCTTTGGGAATAGAGCCACCAACGATCTTGTTCTCAAATCCAAAACCAGCGCCGACCTCGTTTGGCTCGATCGTTACAGCAATCTTGGCAAATTGACCGGAACCACCAGACTGCTTCTTGTGGGTATAAACGGTATCGACGAGGCGGGTGATGCTTTCGCGATACGCAACCTGCGGCGCACCAATGTTTGCCTCTACGTTGAACTCCCGGCGCATGCGGTCAACAATAATGTCGAGGTGCAATTCGCCCATTCCGGCGATAATGGTCTGTCCGCTTTCTTCGTCTGAAGAAACACGGAAACTCGGATCTTCCTGCGCCAATTTGCCCAGCGCGATACCAAGTTTTTCCTGGTCACCTTTGGTTTTTGGTTCGATCGCAAGCTCAATAACCGGGTCCGGGAATTTCATCGGATCAAGAACAACCGCTTTTGACTGATCTGATAGAGTGTGACCAGTTACGACATCCTTCATTCCCACAAGTGCCACGATATCGCCAGTACCAGCGCTATCAACGTCTTTCTGCTCGATAGCATGCATTTCGACAATCCGGCCAACACGTTCTTTTTTACCAGTATTGGTATTCAGGACAGTATCACCCTTGCTGATAGTGCCCGAGTAAATACGCGTAAACGTCAATGTGCCAAACTTAGTCGCCATTAATTTGAAGGCGAGCGCCGAGAATGGCTCGTTATCATCTGCCTTGCGCTCGACCTCGACATCCTCGGGGCCGCGGTACTCATGGCCTTTAACGCTGGGCACATCCAATGGGCTTGGCATGAAGTCAACAACCGCGTCCAAAAGGGTTTGCACGCCTTTATTCGTAAACGCTGAGCCGCCAACCACCGGTGTGAAGCTCATGTTGATGGTTCCTTTGCGGATGCATGCTTTTAGCTCTTCCAAGGTTGGCTCTTCGCCTTCCAAGTAGCGTTCCATGACCTCTTCGTCTTGCTCTACAGCGATTTCGATCAGCTTTTCGCGGTACTCGTGTGCCTGATCAACAAGGTCAGCAGGAATTTCTTCCTCTTCATAGTCTGCTCCCATGCTTTCGTCGTTCCAGACGATCGCTTTCATTTTCAGTAGGTCGACCATACCTTTCAAATCGCCTTCAAAGCCGATTTGAAGCTGTAATATGAGCGGGGTAGCACCCAGACGATCTTCAATCGTTTGAGTGGCCTTTAGAAAGTCCGCCCCCATACGATCGAGTTTGTTGATAAAACACATCCGCGGCACGCCATACCGGTCCGCCTGGCGCCAAACTGTTTCTGATTGCGGTTGAACGCCTGCGACACCTTCGAAAACTGCGACGGCACCGTCTAATACCTTCAGTGAACGCTCCACCTCAATGGTAAAATCGACGTGACCAGGGGTATCAATAATATTGACACGGTGATCGCCCCAAAACGCAGTAGTTGCCGCCGAAGTAATGGTTATCCCTCGTTCCTGCTCCTGCTCCATCCAATCCATGGTCGCAGCACCGTCGTGCACTTCACCAATTTTGTGTGACTTACCGGTATAAAACAGCACACGCTCGGTGGTCGTTGTTTTGCCAGCATCAATGTGGGCCATAATGCCTATATTGCGATACAGCTCAAGCGGAGTTGAACGCGCCATGGTCTGATTCCTTATCAAAAAAGATGCTCAAGCAAAACTTTCACAAAACCTAAGATTGCTGCTCAAAACACCAAAAAATCATCGATCATAAAAGGGTAGCTTAATCTCACCCAAATATTGCGGGCTTATTACATAATTGATGCTGGCCAGAGCAAGCGCATGTTCAGCAGATCAGAACCGACAAAGGCGGGCCACCAGCCTCTTTGCAACTGACGTACGCCTGGCCCTAAAGAGCGGCCCATACGATGGTATGAGCCTATAGGCTATTGTTAAAGCGAGCGCTGTTACCACCGATAATGGCTAAAGGCCTTGTTGGCTTCAGCCATTTTGTGAGTGTCTTCACGCTTTTTGATCGCTGAGCCCCTTTGATTGGCCGCATCTTGCAATTCATTCGCCAGACGATCCACCATGGTGTTTTCACTGCGCTTTCGCGCTGCGGCAATCAACCAACGGATCGCAAGGGCTTGCGCGCGCTCAGCACGGACCTCGGTTGGCACCTGATAAGTGGCACCACCGACACGACGCGAGCGGACCTCAACTTGAGGACGAACATTTTCCAGTGCCGCGTGAAACACCTCAGTCCCAGGCTGGCTCATCCGCGATTCACACTTGTCGAGGGCACCATAAACAATTTTTTCGGCCGCTGACTTTTTACCATCGTACATAAGCACGTTCATGAATTTGGTCAGGACAACATCGCCAAACTTAGCGTCTGGCAGAACTTTGCGCTTTTCAGCACTGTGACGACGAGACATTAAATCTCTCCCTTATTTCTACCAGTGAAACTTACTTCGGCCGCTTTGCGCCGTATTTGGAGCGGCGCTGCTTGCGATCCTTGACGCCCTGGGTGTCGAGAACACCGCGGACGGTGTGGTAGCGAACACCCGGCAAGTCCTTTACACGACCGCCACGGATCAAGATCACGCTGTGCTCCTGCAAATTATGGCCTTCACCAGGAATATAGCTGGTGACCTCAAAACCGTTGGTCAGACGCACACGTGCAACTTTACGCAACGCAGAGTTCGGTTTCTTCGGTGTGGTGGTGTAAACGCGGGTGCAAACGCCGCGACGCTGCGGGCATGCCTCCAAAGCAGGCACTTTGTTACGATTGCCTTGCGGCTTTCGGGGCCTACGAATCAGCTGGTTTATTGTCGGCATGTATCGCCACTTTCTTGTCTTTTGCCGCTGCCACCATCGAACGCGATCAGAACAGACCAACAAAGACCTAAAGCCGACTTGTTGTCTCCATCGCAGAATCTGGGGAGACCAAGCCAGCGCATCCGTTAATCCGCGTCACGGTGAATGACGAACGAAAACTATCCATGATACCCGCGTGGCCAGCTGACCTGTCAGCAAACCAAGCGCATGGCGGAGGCAATAGTTGGTTCAACCCGATAAGTCAACGAAAGCCAGCTAAGCGTTGACCTTATGCGTCCTGTGATTTGGATTGTCGCGGCAAAAGCGCGGCCAGCACTGCCATGACAGGTCCGCAACTGGCCACAAACAAGATGCCCCTCCAGTGACTAACCATTTCTGAGAGCAAACCACTCACCGGCGGTCCGATCAAGAGTGCGCAATATCCAACCCC
>CAXBRM010000166.1:0-4205 GCA_963978305.1 uncultured Rhodospirillales bacterium | reverse complement strand
CTCGACCAGCCAGTTCACAACTGGACGAGCTACTGTGAGCAGGCGATGGGCAAGCCAAATAGCCAACAAACTCCAGGTCACAGTCGTGATCGTGCTGACGGCACCAATCAAGAGGCTAACATTGAGCGGAATAGCATTTCTAGTCTCAAACCCTGTCTCGGTTTCGATAAATATCAGTGGTGCACC
Source organism: uncultured Rhodospirillales bacterium (assembly GCA_963978305.1). Classification (GTDB taxonomy): domain Bacteria; phylum Pseudomonadota; class Alphaproteobacteria; order UBA7985; family UBA7985; genus CAXBRM01. The sequence continues at coordinate 4,019 of CAXBRM010000166.1, read as the reverse complement.
CGAAAAAAATTGCACGAGATAACTTCCAATGGCGAACACAGCCATGACGATCAGAACACGATTGCTCTCTAACCGCTTCAGGACATCACGGCTGCAATATATCAGTGCACCAAGAGCAAACCAAAAACAGTAATAGAGAAACGGCACCACGTCAAAATCACCAAATTGCTCCGGAATAAATGCTCCGAATCCATACTCGCGGGCACCAAGGGTAAGAGGCCAGAGCAATAAAATGGCCACGGGAACAAAAATTAACGGCCTGCTCACAACCCAGGTAACTGTTGAAAAATTCAAAAACGTGCTGAGCCTGGCAACCAGCCAATAGAGCGGAATAAAGCCGGCAATTATGGCCATTAAATAATACAGGAACCAATAATGATATAGGGTCGACAGCGATTCATCAGACATCCATGACATCCAAACCATAAAGACAAACATGGTCAGGCCAATACGGACCGCTCGATCTCGAGCAAACCAGGCAAGATTTTTGCGCTGAAGAACCAGCACGGCAAAAAAGCCAGCCAGAAGAAAAAAGGTAGGCATACGCCAGGCATGAATCCATAGAACTGCAAAATCGGTTCCCAGGCCCGCACTTGGAACAGAGCCAAAAAACTGAAACTCCCGAGCCAGTTCTGGAATATAATAAATTAGCGGTGCGTGGATCACCAGCCCGAGCAACATGGCCACGCTGCGCAGCAAATCGAGACCATGATAGCGTTGATGGATTGTTTTGGCCGCCATTGATAAACTCCTTCAAAATCTGCACAGAGTTTAGCAACCAATGGGCGCCAACACCGTCCACACAAATTAAACACCTATTTTCATGGGATATTGATGATTTTTTATTTCATATTTCTTGTCATTAAATTACTATTTTATTTTTTAAAGGTATTTTGTTCATAACGCAAAAGCTGAAAACGGATTGAAGCCGTAAAATCGCAACGATTTACAATGGATCAGCGTTTCCCCACGCACCACCAGGTCGAACAACCCAGGCGCGGTCGCAGCCAGGCAGGTTTCATGTTGCGGGCAACAAAAAACGGCTCCCCAGTTTGATCGCCGGAAAGCCGTTTGTTGCGTTCTGTTACCGAGCTTGGCTCGGATTTGGATCAATATCCTAACAGCTATAGTACATCTCAAACTCAACTGGATGGGGCGCGAATTCAAAGCGAATGACCTCTTCCATCTTCAGCTCAATGTAGGCTTCAATTTGGTCTGCTGTGAACACACCACCGTCAAGCAGGAAGTCGTGGTCAGCCATCAGGCTGTCACAGGCTTCGCGCAAACTGCCGCAGACCTGTGGGATTTCAACCAGTTTTTCCTCTGGCAGATCATAGAGATCTTCATCACGACTTTCGCCAGGATGAATTTTGTTCTTGATGCCATCCAGACCGGCCATCAGCATGGCCGAAAACGCCAGATACGGGTTGGCGGTTGGATCTGGGAAGCGAACCTCAAGGCGTTTTGACTTAGGGCTGCTGCCGAATGGAATGCGCACCGATGCCGACCGGTTGCGTTGGCTGTAAGCCAACATCACGGGGGCTTCAAAGCCTGGTACCAAGCGCTTGTACGAGTTGGTTGACGCGTTGGTGAAAGCGTTCAGCGCCTTTGCATGCTTCAAAATCCCGCCGATGTAATACAAACAGGACTCGCTCAAACCGGCATAATCGTCACCGGCGAACAAGTTGGTGCCGTCTTTCCAGATTGATTGGTGCACATGCATACCGGTACCATTATCGCCCTGGACCGGCTTGGGCATAAAGGTGACAGATTTACCGTAGCTGGCGGCAACGTTATGGACCACGTATTTGTACAGCTGCACGTTATCAGCAATTCTGGTCAGGCGATCGAACGTGATGCCTAGCTCGTGCTGGGCTGGCGCAACTTCATGGTGATGCTTGTCCATGCCGACGCCCATGGCCACCAGCGTGCTGACCATTTCTGCGCGAATATCGGCAAACATGTCGACAGGCGCGACAGGGAAATAACCACCCTTGATGCCCGGACGGTGACCCATGTTGCCACCTTCGAATTCGTCGCCCGATGCATACGGGCCTTCTTCGGATTTGAACTCGAAAAACGACTTGTTCATTTGGACGTCAAAGCGAACATCGTCAAACATGAAAAACTCTGGCTCCGGGCCAAAGAACACATCACTGCCAACGCCGCTGGATTTAACGAATTCCTCAGCTTTCTTAGCGGTTGAGCGCGGATCGCGGTCGTATCGCTCGCCCGTGATCGGATCAAAAATGTCGCAAAAGATAATCAGCTGCGGTTGAGCGGCAAATGGATCCATGACCGCTGTGCTCAAATCAGGTTTCAGCACCATGTCGGATTCATTGATCGCCTTCCAACCTGCAATCGAAGAGCCATCAAACATGACGCCTTCTTCCATTGCATCTTCATCCATGACACTGGCCAGCATTGACAAATGCTGCAGCTTGCCGCGCGGATCTGTAAACCGAAGGTCAATATATTCAACGTCATTTTCATCAATAATTTTTTTTACGTCTGCGTAACTCATGATATCTCCCCGAGATTTTCGCAGTTTCCGTTTTGCCCAAGTGAAAGTCATGGCTCTCACATGAACCGCCCCTGTTGCACAAATGACGGGCAATCGACCAGTAGAATTTCGTCATCCCAGCCAACATCCCGTCAAACAAACAAACAAACGATCATTCGCATTATTTGCCAGTTAAATCGCCGCTTCGCCGCGCTCATCAGTTCGAATCCGGATCACTTCGTCAATTGAACTGACCCAGATTTTGCCATCCCCGATACGGCCAGTGTGGGCACTTTTCTGGATGGCCTCGAGTGCTGCTTCTTTTTGGTCTTCCGTGACAATCACATCAATTTTCACTTTTGGTAGAAAATCGACGACATATTCGGCGCCACGATAAAGCTCTGTATGGCCTTTTTGGCGACCAAAGCCCTTTGCTTCGGTGACTGTGATGCCAGCAACGCCAATTTGGTTTAGTGCCTCCTTAACGTCATCGAGTTTAAACGGCTTAATAACAGCTTCGATTTTTTTCATAGCTCTCACCTTAGCTTTGGTCTCTGAGTGGTATTTACCCACTGCTTTTTAGATCTTGGAAATGCGCTCAAGCATGACGCGAGAGCCCATCAATGTCCAGTGCGAAGCCTATCAAAAGCCGCGACTTGCCAAACATAAGAATGGATTCAATCTGGAGCGCTGCACGACAAGCCGTCAAACGCCTAATTTTTAGGCAAAATTCACTTGAGGCTGTCAATGACCGGCCAGCAATAAATAATTTTTTCGTCGTGGGGGATGGCTGACTTCCGGGGATCGTAATGACAAATGTTAGCAACTGGGCACGCTCGCTCAGTGGGCTAGCGATCTGAAAAGCAACCTTGACTTAAAAGGCCTCAACTATGGCCCGACAAGTCGACACCTCGAAAAGGAAAATACTATGAAAAAAGCATTATCCACAGCGGGCCGCATCGCCACAATCGCCGTTCTTGGCTTGGGCACAACAGCCGCCTTTGCTCACCCACATGGCACGCGAAGCGCGGGCGGCTCAGCTCTGACGATTCCCGTTGAAAATGCTGCTGGCATTGCTTCGTGCTTGCTCCCTCAAATGGATCGCAACGGCGACGGCTTAATCGATCGGCGGACTCGTCAAAGCGCCGATCAGGGTCGGGCATCGACTTTGGCTGAAATGCAGGCCAATACTGCGGCGCGGTTTGCCAACTTGGATCGTAACAGCGACGGTGTTTTAGACGAAGCTGATCGAGAAATAGCAATGTCACAACGTGCCGAATGCATGGCCCTGATTGGCGTTGAGGCCGGCAGCGCAGAAAATGAACGGACTGGCGAGCGAGGAAACCAGGGTCGGAACGGACCCGGTCACAAAAGCCGTAGCCGTGGACCAGGGCTCGCGCTGGTATTGCAAGGCGTTGATAGAGAGATCTTGCCGGGGCTTGATCTTCCAGCGCTGACAGAAGTGATCACAACCCAATTGACAACAATGGATGCCAACGGCGACGGTGTTGTTTCC
>CAXBRM010000165.1:0-4211 GCA_963978305.1 uncultured Rhodospirillales bacterium | reverse complement strand
GATCCAAGTGAAAATCGGTGCAATATAAGCTTTCGCGTCACCAAGCCAAAACCCTGATAGCACAACGCAGGACAAGACCGCCGATACCACCATAAAACCGCTGGTCAAAAACTGTGCCCCACGATCTCCGAGGCGCTTGTCGGAAAATCCAGCAATCACGGCACCAATGAGTGGCAGAAAGACAATTAAGTAGGGGGTCAAGGTTACAAACATATCTTTAATCTAACCGTTCTGCTTCAGCCCTTCATCCGGTTGACTTCTTCAACCGCAATGTTGCCTCGGTTCCTAAAGTACACGACCAAAATCGCCAAGCCGATCGCCGCCTCGGCTGCCGCGACAGTTAAAATTAAAAGAGAAAATACTTGGCCCGTAAGATCGCCCAAGACCGCAGAGAATGCGACCAGGTTCACGTTCACTGCCAGCAGCATCAGCTCAATGCTCATCATAATAATTATCACATTGCGACGGTTAAGAAATATGCCAGCCACGCCGAGTGAAAACAGGATTGCGCCAACAACCAAATAATGACCAAGACCTACGCCCATAAGCGCTATTTAACCCTAAGTTTGGCAGCCACAGCTCGGCCACCATGCAATAAATTCAGCCGACCCCTGCCCCACTGTCAACTTTGCGAATGGCCACAGACTCTTCTCGTGTTCGTTTGACTTGATCGGCAATATTTTGCCGACGAACGCCAGAGCGCGTCCGCATGGTCAACACAATGGCACCGATCATCGCAACCAGCAGCACCAGACCTGCTAGTTGAAACAAGGAGAAATACGTCGTGTACATAAGCTTCCCAATCTCGACGGTATTGTTCACATTTTCGCCTTGTCCGGCTGCTGGACCAACGCCCTGCGCCGCGCGCCCACCGACAAAAATGATCAGCTCAGCCAGCAAAACAGCACCAACAGCCAGCCCAATGCCGGTGTAGCGCCTTAACCCTTGACGCAGAGAATCAATTGGCGCGCTCGTTTCCAGCATCATAACCACAAACAAAAACAAGACTGCAACGGCGCCAACGTAGACAATCACCAACAGCATCGCGATGAACTCTGCCCCTGCTAGGACAAACAGGGCCGCACAATTGAAGAACGCCAAAATTAAGAATAGAACGCTGTGTACAGCATTCCGTGCGGCGACGACCATCACCGCAGACAGCACTGTCACACCCGCAAATAAATAGAAGATCGCGGTACCAACCAGTCCTTCGATCAACATAAGGTTCCTACCTTCATTTTGAACTGGTTGCCGTGCCCTACTCAAAGCGCGACAACACAACCGAAATGCTCGCCTTGATTAGCCCTGGCATCGCCACCAGGCAAGAGGCCAAGCCGTCCTCTTATGGCGTATCTGGCCTGCCTTCATACCCATTGCGTTTAGCGATAAGGAGCATCTCTGGCGATATTAGCTGCAATCGCGTGCTCCCACACATCGCCGTTGTGCAGAAGCTTATCCTTATTGTAATAAAGTTCTTGTCGGGTTTCGGTCGCATATTCGAAGTTTGGCCCCATAACGATTGCATCGACCGGGCAGGCTTCCTGACAATAGCCGCAGAAAATGCACTTGGTCATATCAATGTCGTAGCGCGTGGTCCGTCGGCTGCCGTCATCCCGCGGCTCAGCTTCGATCGTTATTGCTTGTGCCGGACAAATAGCTTCGCATAACTTACAGGCGATGCACCGCTCCTCGCCATTGGCATAGCGACGCAAAGCATGCTCACCACGGAAACGCGGACTCAAAACGCCTTTTTCAAAGGGATAATTGATTGTTACACGTGGCTCAAACAGCATGTATTTGAGTGTCAGACCCATGCCTTTGAGAATTTCCCAAAGCGTTACTGCCCGAATAAAGTCTAAAATAGCTGTCATCATAGACTATCCTTTTACACCACCAGCTGGCGGCATCGCACCGAGCCAATCAAGGCTACCCCCGAACCATCCTGCTTGATTACCAACCAAAACAAAAGCGACCAGCAACACAAATACTAACGCCATTGGCAAAAAAACCTTCCAGCCCAGCCGCATAAGTTGGTCATAACGATATCGAGGCAGGCTTGCTCGGACCCAAATGAAGATAAAAACAATGAACAGGGTTTTCAGCGCAAACCAAAAAGTGCCCTCAATCGGCGCCAGCCAATCCGGTAAGAAGCTGAGGAAATACATATCAAACGGCGCGTTGTAGCCACCCAAAAACAAGGTCGCGGTTATCCCGCTCATCAGCAGAATATTCGCATACTCGCCCAAAAAAAATAAAACAAACCCGGCTGAGCTGTATTCCAAGAAGTATCCCGCGACCAATTCGCTCTCACCCTCGGGCAAGTCAAATGGCGCCCGATTGGTTTCGGCCATCGCCGAAATCAGAAAGACAACGCCCATGGGGAACAACAACGGATTAAAGATATTCCAGCCGCCATTCTCGCCAGTTTGCGCTTCGACAATATGGACCAAATTAAAGGAACCTGTCATTAAAATCACTGTGACAATTACAAGACCCAAGCTGACTTCATAAGAAACCATCTGCGCCGCCGACCGAAGCGCCCCCAAGAAAGGATATTTCGAGTTGCTGGCCCAGCCTGCCATAATAATGCCGTAGACACCCAACGAGCTGACAGCGAAAAGGTACAGCACAGCGACGTTGATTTCCGCGACCACCCAGCCTTTGCCTACGGGCATAACCGCCCAAGCCACCAGCGCCAGCGCCGTTGTTAACATGGGGGCAATCATAAAGATGATTTTGCTGGCGCCGGCTGGCAGAATTATCTCTTTGAATAACAGTTTAATGGCATCCGCAATTGGCTGTAGCAACCCGAAAGGCCCTGTTACATTGGGGCCGTGGCGCATTTGCGCAGCGGCGATCAATTTACGATCCCCTATGGTCATCATGGCCACAGTGAGCAGAACTGGCACAACGATCGCAAGAATCCCCGCTATTGTGATGGCGACATAAACCAAAGCGTCAAAAATTGCTGGCCAATCCATTAAGCAGCTCCCGATAGCTCAGATGGTTTTTTGTCCATGCCGTTAAGATACACGTCTGTACATTCAACCATGATCTCTGAATTCCGCGAAATCGGACAGGTCATGTAATAATTATCAAGCGGTAACTGGTAGGGCACGCCGCTGGCTGGACCGGCATGGCCAGGAACAGCCCAATCGAATGCTGGTTCAACAACCCCCAGGGCGCCCATTGTTGGTACCGCGTCGACCATGGCTTTCCGGACTTCGCCGATGTTTTCGAACGGGAGAGGTTTTTTCAAGACACTGCTGAGTGCGCGTAAAATTGTCCAGTCTTCCCGAGCGTCACCCGGCGCAAAACTCGCCAAGCGTCCAGACTGCGCACGTCCCTCCATATTGACGTAAGTACCTGATTTTTCCGTGTAGGCTGCTCCGGGCAAAATAACATCAGCAGCGCGCGCACCAGCATCACCATGATGCCCTTGATAGATAACAAAGGCTTGCTCGATCGTCGAAAAATCGATTTCGTCGGCGCCAAGATTATAGAGAACACTGATCGAGCCATCGGCACAGCCAGTCAAAATGTCGTGGGTGGCACGACCACCTTCACCGGGAAGGAAACCCATATCCAAACCGGCAACGCGAGAAGCTGCGCGATGCAGGACATTGAAACCGTTCCAATCGTCGGCAATCATGCCAAATTTCTCGGCAATTCTCCCAGCAAGGTTAAGCGTGACTGGCTCGCAAGCCCCAGAGCCGACAACAACCATAGGCTTGTTCGCGCTCGCTAAGACGTCAGCAACTGTGCCGCCACTAAGTATCGCTTCCAAATCTCTGGCGCAATTGCCAACCCATTCGACATCAAATGTCAGGTCAATCGGCTGTCCAATCCCAAAAACCTTAACCCCGCCAGCCAAAAATGCTTTTCGAATGCGGGCATTGACCAACGGCGCTTCCCATCGTGGATTGGTACCAACCAACAAAATCGCGTCTGCTGCTTCAATCCCAGCAATGGTCGAATTGAATAGGTAACCAGAGCGGCCGCCGACATCGCCTTCAGCCGAACCATTTTGCCGACAATCGAGGTTTTTCGTGTTGCCGAGGCTGGCCATCAGTGATTTCAGCGCAAACATGCTTTCGGCATCGCACTGATCGCCGGCGATTGCCGCCAATTGATCGCCGCGTTTGCCATCCAGCGCTTGTGCTATTTTCCCAAACGCTTCATCCCAGGTGGCAGGCCGCAGCTTACCATTA
>CAXBRM010000164.1:0-4217 GCA_963978305.1 uncultured Rhodospirillales bacterium | reverse complement strand
CGTCCGAGTAAATCCCAAAGCGCGGTGTCAACGCCGGCCAGTGCTCGTCGCACATAAGATCCTGGATATTTATGCTCACGCTCGTTCACAACAGCAGCCAAATCGAGGAAATCTGCAACGGGATGATCCAACTCAATCCGACGTCCCATAATCCAGGGTGTGACTTGTCGGTGAAGAACGAGCGCTGTGATGTCGGCGTGATACGTCGATATCTGCCCCCAGCCGTAGTCGCCTGTGTCAGCCGTTAGTTTCACAAAGCCAACGTCAGGTGTTGTAAAGCTCTCAATTTCAGCGATACGCATCGGGTAGGTTCCTATTTTAGCGTCGGGATATGGTTCTGCCCGACTTCAAAAAAAGGGTGGATGCCCCCCCGCCTGACGTTTGTCAAATTGATCGCTTGAGTTGCTAAATTTGCTGTACGCCAACAGCGCTTTTTGTCTCCAGCGCTGGGATCAGTCGCTGACATACAAGGCAAAAAAGAAGTTTTAAAATAATAACTTAGGTCTGCCTTTCGGATAGATTATTGTGCCTGAGGGTTGATCTTGGCAACGTCATGCCGATTCTCTTTGGGAAATGAGCTTTTCCACTTTTAAGATGGCGCATAATCACATTGCCCACTAATCGGCTACGCCTACAAGCCTTGAATTCGGCTAATAAATAGTCAACGAATCGGCTGATGCGTCGTGACAAAGATATTTTTTCAACTCAGTCGGAGTCGCCAAGTTGACGGGAGTCAGACGCTAGGCATACCTGTTGCGCAGCAATAAGCATAACTTATGGGCATGTCTAAAAATGAGTCTAATTGGCAAGACCAGAGCACTAGCGATTTTATGCAGCGTTGCTGTCACGCCAGTCGTCTTTGCACAGCAAGTCACGCTGCTTGAGGCCGCTGAGCTGATGCGAGGCCGGGATTTTGAATACCGGATTATCGAGCTCGAAGCTGACATTGCTGCCGAGCGGATTGCCCAAGCTGATGTCCTCCGATACCCTCGCGTCAGCGTATCATTCGATTATACGCAAACCCGCCAAGAAATTATCAGTCAGGATAACGAGGTATTTGAAGCGGGCACCTCAGAGTTCCCGACACTGACCCTGGCATTGACGGCAACGCAGCCGATCTATGACCGGGTTGGATGGCGGGCGCGTCCATTGGCTGAAGCCGAGGCAGCCGTCACTCTCGCTCAGTCAGAAGTAACGCTCAACGAACTCAAATACAGCCTGAGCCGAACCTATTTGGCTGTCGCGCGTGAACAAAGCGCGCTCAGGCGGGCTGAAATTCTTCTCAAGGCACGTGCCGATTTTGTCGGGATGGTCCAAAGACAGGTCGATGCCGGGCGCTCAGACAATGACACATTGTTGCGCGCTCAAACTGACATGTATGCTGCCGAGGCTGAGCTGACGAACACAAGAACGAGATTATCGGATGCACTTTACGAGTTGTATCGTTTCACGGGATCGGATGTCGACGCGGTGGTCGCCCGGGGCGTATCGCCATTCAACTTAAATTCATTTTTGGATGAATTATCGATCGAGAAATTGCTGGAGCTTTCTCCTGTGCTTGAAGTTGCCCGCGCGGAGTTGGCCGTTGCTTGGGCTAACCTTGATCGCGCACGCGCTGCATTCCATCCGACGGCCTATGCAAATCTTGATTTCGGCCAAGAGAATACACAAGGGTCATTGTTTGGCGGTGGGTCGGAAGTTCGAACGCTTGAATTTGGTGTGACCTTAAGCCAGTCGATTTTTGGTGGTGCTCGTGGATCGCTTGAACGCGAAGCAGATCGCCGGATTGAACTTGCCAGAGTGCGAAAAGATCAATTGTCAGACATTCTCAGCCGGCGCTACCAAGCGATAACCGCTGCGTTGGTCCAGGCTGATTCCCGGCGACAGTCAATTGAAAACCAAGTCGTTCTGACCGAGCGTACCCTTAGGTCGGCAGAGCGATTGCGCAGCGCCGGCCGTGTCGGGATGGAATTTGTTATGGAACAAGAGCTTCGATTAGCACTTGTTCGTGCGGATGCGGATTTGAACAATCTTCGCACGCTAGAGCTTCAGCTGGAGGTGCTCAGCATGTTCGGTGCACTGAACATTGATGACTTATCGAAGCATCTTGAAGGTGAAATTTAATTGTGAACCAATCAAAATAATCGGACATTGAATATGACCAAGCAGCTGCTCATCTACACCAATGTTGTTCCAGTCAACCGGGAGACACACAGATCGGTCTCGGTACGTCAGACAACGGATTTTCAATTTGCGAAAGAAACGAATTCGGTTCCCATCGTCGATATTGAGTTTCTCAAAGTGATGCCCGAAATGCCAATTGTGTTCGCACGAACCCAAACTGGCATCGTCACCGTGGCACTGGTCGGCACAAACCAAAACATCAATTCGTTTGTCAATTCGGAATCAGGCTGGGATGGAAAATACATTCCGGCATTCTTCCGACGGTATCCTTTTGTTTTTGCCGTTGAAGAGAACAACAGTCGCATGACCCTTTGCATCGACGCTGATTATGACGGCTTAAACGAAGATGACAAAGGCGAGCGAATGTTTGACAGTGATGGCAATGAGACGGCTTACACAAAACAGGTGCTTCGTTTTGCAGAGGAATACCAGGCCACATTTAACCGCACGCAAGCTTTCTGTGATCGTCTTGAACAGCTTGAGTTACTTGAAGAGGCGAGGATTGATTATACGCTCGCCGATGGCAACACAGGCGGTGTCACTGGTTTCATGCGGGTGTCAATCGACAAATTGCGTGCACTTGACGATGAAAAGCTAGTCGAGCTTTTCCGCAGTGGCGATCTTGATTTGATCCAGCTTCATCTCGCGTCAATGCAACAAGTAGAGTCTTTGGTTAACAAGTCGGCTGCTGCTCAGGCAAGTGCGTCAACAGGAGAAAACCAAGCAGATGACATCAGTGATGAAGACATAGATTCAGTAGATGAGGATGACACGGTGCCAAGCGCCTCGGTTCACTAGACCCGATGCGTGGCTTCGCCGTTTGACCAGCGGGATAACGGTCAGGAGAGCTCGGACTCAAAGGTTTTTCGAATGGGACGTCAATTTACAAAAAAAGAGTTGTTCGGGAGCGTAAATTCCTTGCAGCACGACGTCCTGCCGGGGTTTTCTGGTGGTCATCCCACGGCTGGTCCGGAGACTAATCGAGCCAGTTTAAATAAACGCATCAGACAGCTTGTCGACAAAACTTTCAAAACGCGCCGGCCACAGCTTCTGCGTCGTGACAATGGTGTCGACTCTCTTGAACCACGGATCCTTTTATCAGCAGACCCCGCCACAGCTGGCCTGACCGCTGCTTTCGCTTTCAACGTCAATAATGCATCGCTCAAAGTGCAGGAAGTTGAGGTTGATCACGATAGCAATGACGATACGGCAAAAGAAAAAGAGTTGCGCCTGCAGTTGCTGGACGACAGCAACAACCTGTTAGCACAACGTAAAATTGAGGTTATCAACGATACGAAGCGGGTTGAATTAACATCCAGCGATGGCGGTATCCTGAGTATCCTTGGTAATTCGTCAAACAATATTTTGACGATTGATCAATCGGTCTTGTCATTGGATGAAGCAGTTGAAATATCTGTTGATCTCCAAGGTGGCGATGACCAAATCATTGGCCCAGAAAAGTCAACAGGGTTGGTCTGGTCACTTGACTCTTTAAGTGGGACGAGCGCGAACGGCGAATTGGCACTGTTGCTGCCTTCTGGCGACATGGAGAATGCGGACAATGGATCGCAAGACGCGGTGGCGACTTTGCAGGGCACAACTGCGGGGGCACAGAGTGATCAAATAGATAATCGTAAGACCTATGGTGTTGATGGATCCTACAGCGCAACCGGCATACGGGATCATTTTTTAACCTTTGCCAATGTCGAGGAAATTCAAGCGAAGGCAACGGTAGACGTTGTCGCTGACCGAACGAGCCTTGACTCCACCTGGAACGTCACTTGGGATTCAGATAGCGTAACTTTTTCACCGACGGGTTCAACTTTTGCGATCGACGGTGTTGAGGGCTTCAAGTCCGGCGCCACCAATGTGACACTTGATCTTAGCAGTGAGGCGCGATCCGCTGGGCAAGCTGGTGCCGTGTTCAATGCGGAATCCGGGGACTTAAGCTTATATGAAGCCGATGATACGTCTCGCACCACACCGCTTGATTTGCAACTTCGCGGTACCACAGCCTTCGTTGGCACAGCGGG
>CAXBRM010000163.1:0-4282 GCA_963978305.1 uncultured Rhodospirillales bacterium | reverse complement strand
AGCCCCTTGGTCAAATTGGTTTCGCGGGGCGACACAACGGTTGCTGACGCCTACCTCTCGCCAATTCTAAAAAAGTATGTCGATCAAGTCCGGTCCGCGCTGGTTCCAAACCAACAAAGTCAAACGCGCCTTATGTTTATGCAAAGCAGTGGTGGCCTGACTGACGCGAGCCTGTTTGAAGGTAAAGACGCCATTTTATCCGGTCCAGCTGGCGGCGTTGTCGGCATGGTGCGGTCTGCGCAAAACGCGGGCTTTAACCAGCTTATTGGGTTCGACATGGGCGGGACGTCAACAGACGTTTGCCATTTCGACGGCGAGTATGAGCGGACCTTTGAAACCGAAGTCGCTGGCGTGCGTATGCGCACCCCGATGTTGAGCATTCATACTGTCGCTGCCGGTGGTGGCTCAATTTTGAAATTCGAGGACGGCCGTTTTCAGGTCGGTCCTGAAAGCGCCGGCGCAAACCCTGGCCCAGCCGGGTATCGTCGTGGAGGTCCCCTAACTGTCACCGACTGTAACATTTTGCTTGGCAAGCTGCAGCCCGATCACTTCCCTCATGTTTTCGGTCCCAACGCTAACCTAGCACTAGACGTTCACGCAGTACGCAAAAAGTTCTCAGCTTTGGCCGACGACATTGCTGAAAAAACTGGCGAACCCAAGAGACCGGTCGAAGAAATCGCCGAAGGGTTTTTAAGGATCGCTGTCGAAAACATGGCCAATGCAATCAAAAAGATAAGTGTTCAGAAAGGCTATGATGTCACCAGGTACACGCTCAACTGCTTTGGCGGGGCGGGAGGGCAGCACGCCTGTATGGTCGCTGACCAGCTTGGCATGGAAAGCGTGTACGTTCATCCCTTTGCGGGCGTTCTTTCCGCCTTTGGCATGGGCTTGGCCGATATCTCCGCGAACCGCCAGCATCAATTTGATCGCCCATTGAGCCAGCTGCCCTTGGCTGCCGACACTTTTGAATTCATGCGAACCGAAGCTTTGGAAGAGGTCATTGCTCAGGGAATCGATGCCAACCTCGTTGACGTCAAATTCCGCGTTCATGTCCGCACCCAGGGGTCGCATCAAACCATGGCGGTCGATTGCACCACAAAAGATCAGGTTGCTGATGATTTTCAAAGGCTTCATTTGCGCCAGTTTGGTTTCAAACCACCGACAGTGGCACTGGTTGTCGACATGTTGGAGGTCGAAGTCGTTGGAAAAACAGGACAAAGCCCACAACTCTCTGACCCAGAGCCTAGCACCCTGGAAGCCGGTGAGTCGAAGCCCGTATATTTTGATCAAACATGGCGGCAATCCCAGGTTTTGAGCCGAGAGAATTTAGGCGTGGGCCAAACGGTCACCGGGCCGTGCATTTTGACCGAACTCACAGGAACGACCATGGTAGAGCCAGGGTGGATCGCCACCTGTTTAGCAGGCGGAGATTTACACTTAACGCGCCAAGATACAGTGCGACGCCAAAACGCTGTTGGCACGCGCGTAGACCCCATCATGTTAGAGGTTTTCAACAACCAATTCATGTCCATTGCGGATCAAATGGGAGCGACGCTTGAGAACACGGCGTATTCAGTGAACATAAAAGAGAGGCTGGATTTTTCCTGTGCCCTTTTTGATCATAACGGAAATTTAGTTGCGAACGCGCCTCATGTTCCGGTCCACCTGGGGTCGATGAGTGAAAGCGTCAAAACTATTTTGGAAGAGAACAAGGGCAAAATCCAGGACGGCGATGTGTTCATGATGAACAATCCGTTCAATGGTGGAACGCATTTGCCCGATGTGACCGTGATCACCCCCGTTCTTGGCAACAATGGCGATGTGATATGTGTTTTGGCTAACCGAGGACATCACGCAGATATTGGCGGCAAGACACCGGGCTCTGCGCCGCCAGACAGTCGCCATATCGCTGAAGAAGGCGTAGTGATCGACAACTTCAAACTGGTCGATCAAGGTAACCTTCGTGAGTGGCAAACGCGTCAATTGCTCAGATCTGGCGACTATCCCTGTCGGAATCCAGATCAAAATATCGCTGATCTCAAAGCCCAGGTAGCTGCAAACAACAGTGGCCTGTCGGCATTCAGAAAGCTGGTCGAACATTACGGCCTGGATGTCATCCACGCCTATATGACCCATGTCCAAGACAACGCCGAAGCCTGCGTGCGAGACATCATTTCTGTTTTGGAGGATTGTTGCTTTACCCAAGAGCTGGATTTCGATGCCAAAATCTCTGTGCGCATCGCGGTGGATCGCAAGGCCCGAACGGCAACAGTCGATTTCACAGGCACCTCGCCGCAGCAAGAATTCAACTACAACGCACCTGCCTCAATTACTCGGGCGGTTGTGCTTTACGTCTTCCGTACCTTGGTGGGAAAGAACATTCCAATGAACGAAGGCTGCTTAACGCCCATCAAGATCATCAGCCCCAAAGGTTCCATGATCAACCCAGAGTATCCAGCGGCTGTAATTTCGGGGAATACCGAAGTTAGTCAGGCCATTGCCGAAGCCCTTTTCGGTGCATTGGGTGTGATCGCGGGGTCGCAGGGGACGATGAACAATTTCGTCTATGGCAATGACTCGTTTCAAAATTACGAGACCATTTGCGGTGGCACCGGCGCAGGTCCAGGTTTTGACGGCGCGTCGGCTGTCCATAGCCACATGACAAACACGCGCATGACCGACGTCGAGGTGCTTGAAAATCGCTTCCCTGTCCAGGTTGATGAGTTCAGAATCCGAACGGGCTCCGGGGGGCAAGGCACTACCGTAGGAGGTAATGGGATTTCCAGAACCTTAACGTTCTTGGAGCCAACGACAGTCACGGTGCTATCGTCTAATCGATCAAGGCAACCCCATGGTGCGAACGGTGGTAAGCCAGGTCAAAGTGGCACCAACTTTGTGACACTAAGTTGCGGAAAAACCAGGTACCTAAAGGGCAATGACCAATGTCACTTGGAAAAGGGTGACGCCTTTACGATGGAGACACCTGGCGGCGGCGGGTTCGGTGTGCCAGCCGGAACATCATCATGACAACAGGGTTTCTAAACGATGTTAACGCTATGTTTGATCAGAGCATTGGCCAACTGGCAATGCCCGATGGACTTAGCGTAAAAATCAAAGTGTGCAATACTACCTATGTGTCTCGGTTTGGTGTGCGACTGCGGGGTCGGATGTTTACCTTTATGGGTTGGCGAGCGGCGCACTCGACGCACCAGGCGCCAGCGAAAGGTGGGATTCGTTTCGCTGCCAATGTGAACCAAGATGAAGTCGAAGCCCTTGCGGCGCTCATGTCCTACAAGTGTGCGCTGCTCAATTTGCCCTTTGGCGGTTCCAAGGGCGCGTTGAAGATCAACGTGGCAGATTGGAGCCAAGACGAACTAGAAAAGATCACTCGGCGCTTTGCTCAGGAACTCATCAAACACAACTTTCTTAATCCCGGTCAAAACGTGCCTGCACCGGATGTTGGAACGAACGAAAAGACGATGATGTGGATTGCGGACGAGTATCGAAGGCATCGGCCAGATGATATTAACGCGCTTGGCTGTGTCACGGGAAAGCCAGTCGATGGCGGTGGCATTTATGGGCGTAACGAAGCCACCGGGCGTGGTGTTCAGTATGCCATTAGAGCCCTTTTTGACACGCCTCAGGATTTGGCGCGGTTGGATTTCGAAATGCCTCACTTGAAGGGCAAAAAAGTCATCGTCCAAGGACTTGGGAACGTGGGCTATCACGCCGCGAAGTTTCTCAGCGAAGAAGATTGTTGTGCAATTGTTGCCGTCATTGAGCGTGATGGGGTAATTCGTAACGCGCAGGGTTTAGCCGTGGACGAACTAAAAAGGCACTTGGACTGCCATGGCAGCATTGAAGGGTTTGGGGGAGGGTCATTTGACCCCAAAGGCGCAGATGCCCTGTGTGACGCCTGTGACATTCTGATTCCGGCGGCTTTGGAAGGCGCAATCACCTACGCGAATGCACCGAAAATTCAAGCCAAGTTGATTGTTGAAGCTGCCAATGGACCAATAACATTTAGGGCTGACAAAATCCTCAATGATCGCAAAATTGTTGTGTTGCCAGATCTGTACGCCAACGCTGGTGGGGTGGTTGTAAGCTATTTTGAGTGGGTCAAAAACCTGACCCATATTCCTTTTGGATTGATGGATAAACGGCTTGAGCAACACAACAATAGGCAGATTTCAGGAGCGTTGGGCGAACTGACTGGCAAGCATATTGAGTTGCAAAATCGCACGGAAATTGAGCTTGTGCGCAGTGGTCTAGATGAAATGAT
>CAXBRM010000162.1:0-4282 GCA_963978305.1 uncultured Rhodospirillales bacterium | reverse complement strand
GCCAAAAGCCAAAAGCCAAAAGCCAAAAGCCAAAAGCCAAAAGCCAAAAGCCAACAGAATCAACCGTTGGCTTTCGAACTTGCCAACTGTAAATATCAATAAAAACAATCAGTTAATTTATTAAAACTACTCCCACTCAATCGTAGCCGGTGGTTTACTGGTCACGTCATAGAGCACGCGGTTGATGCCCTTCACTTGATTGACGATCCGTGTGGCAACCATCGACAGAAACGCGGGTTCAAACGGATAGCTATCCGCCGTCATGCCGTCGACACTGGTCACCGCCCGTAAGGCGCAAACATAGTCGTAGCTGCGGGCGTCACCCATCACGCCGACGCTCTGCACGGGCAACAGGGCGGCGAACGCCTGCCAGATTTTGTCGTACAGCCCAGCCTCTTTCAAAGCGTTGATGTAGACCAAGTCGGCGTTGCGCAAAATTTCAGCTTTCTCTGCGGTCACTGCCCCGGGGATACGGATCGCCAGCCCTGGTCCTGGGAACGGATGGCGGCCAATAAAGCTGCTCGGCAGGCCCAATTCCTGGCCCAACAGCCGAACTTCGTCCTTAAAAAGCATCCGCAAAGGTTCAACCAGGTCCAAATTCATTTGCTCCGGCAATCCACCAACGTTGTGATGGCTTTTAATGGTCACGCTTGGCCCGCCTGTGAACGAGACGCTTTCGATGACATCGGGATACAGGGTTCCTTGAACCAAAAAGTCGGCACCACCCAGCGTATCGGCAACACGCTGAAATTCGTCGATGAACAGGCGGCCGATCGTCTTGCGCTTGACCTCCGGGTCGACCACGTCGTCGAGAGCACCCAGAAAGAGTGCGCTTGAATCAACGACGCTTAGGGGGATGTTAAAATGACCGCGAAACATCTCTTCGACATCGCGCGCTTCATTCGCCCGCAATAGGCCGTGGTCAATCATGATACAATGCAATTGCTCGCCAATCGCTTCGTGGACCAGTGCTGCGGCCACTGCGCTGTCAACACCGCCACTCAGTCCGCAAATAACGCGGCCTGTTCCGACCTGCGCCCGAATATCGGTGATGGCCTGCTGGCGGAATGAGCCCATGGTCCAATTGGCGTCAATATCGGCGATCTCGCGCACAAAATTACGAATCAGCTGATCACCCAGCTCGGTATGCGAAATCTCAGGGTGAAATTGGACCGCGAAAATCGGTCGCTCACGATGGGCGAGCGCAGCATAGGGCGCACCATCGCTGACGCCAATAACCTGATAGTCGTCGGGAATGGCATCGACGTGATCGCCATGGGACATCCAGACCTGAGCTTGCCCAGCGGCATTCCAGGCTTTGGGGAACAAGCGATTGGGCTGGGTAATCCTCAGGGTGGCCCGCCCGAATTCTTGGCTCTCGCCAGCACCAATGCGACCACCACCACTGTGCATCAGCAATTGCTGTCCATAGCAAATCGCCAAGACTGGCACGTCAAGCGAGGCAAAATCCGACGGCAGTTGGGGACTGGCCTCTCTGAGGACGGAGTCAGGTCCGCCGGAGAGGATAACAGCGCCGATCGTCGATGCAGATTCAGCAGCCAAAACAGCATCGGCTTTTTGATACGGCACGACTTCAGCATAGACCGAGCACTCCCGGACTCGCCGGGCGATCAACTGTGTCACCTGGCTACCATAATCGATGATAAGAACCCAAGAGTTGGTCATGTTTCAGCCATTGAATATGTTTGCGTTATCGGGGCTCCGCGATATCCTTTGGCGACCAAAAATGCTTCCGTGCTGTCGGCCCGGCTCGCCTCTGGCTTTGCCAGCTTTACGCTCTCAAAACCGCTTTTCAATCGCTGTTGAACACCAGCTTGTGCGCCACCTTGAAGAATTTTGGCAACAAAAGTACCGCCAATTTCCAACACCTCGTCTGCGAAATCTAAACTGGTCTCGATCAGCGCCATAATCCGCAAATGATCCGTTGCATGATGGCCTGTACTGGCCGCAGCCATGTCACTCATGACGAGATCAGCTTTACCGCCCAAAAGCGCTTTGACCTTATCCATGGCAACCGGATCCGTGACATCACCGTGGACAAACTGCACGCCGGGAACCGGCTCAATATCTTGAATATCAATCGCCACAATACGGGTGTCTGGGTTGGTTTGCGCTTTGCATCGTGCGCTGGCGATTTGACTCCAGCCCCCCGGGGCCGCGCCCAAATCAACCACTTTCATGCCAGGCTTCAGCAGAGCAAAGCGGTCATCAAGGCCTGTTAGCTTGAAAGCCGCACGACCTCGCAGACCTTGTTCCTTAGCAGCCTGAACAAAGGGATCATTGAGTTGACGTTGCAGCCATCGGGTCGAACTTAGTTTTCGACCCCGGGCTGAGCGGACGCGGACCGCTTCTGCCCGACCGCCGGGTCCGGCTTTGTTGCGTCCGGAACTGCCGCCCCTTTTTGCTTTGTACTGCGCCATTGGTTTCCAATCCGTCACTCTAAACATCCGATAATCGAGCACGAGCCTTGCTACAACATCCGCGGCGACGCGGCGAACCCAAGAATATCGCGCTCAAGTGAGGCTCCTCCTCCATAGTCCGCTTTTAACGCCAGTCATAGTGCTGCGTGTACGAAGCCCCTTTGAAGGCTGGATCAACAGGGAAATCGGGGTCTTCGTCTCGGACCGGAGCATTGAAGTTGTCGCAATCCTTGAGGAGCATGATCCAGCCCAGGAACGGGTGCGGCACGTCTTCTTCGGACTCCCCCTTCCCTGTTAAAGCGCTCGAGGGTTCACCCTCGGTGCCATGGCCTCTTGAGAGCTTGTTGACGTTGTTGTCAAATGACGGGCGGACCTCGGACTTAAACTCAAGCGCCGCAAGGAGTGCGCATCGCTTTTGGCCGTAACGATTTTTCATCCTCCGAGGTGCAAAAATAAAGCTCAGTTTTCCATCTGTTGTACGGATTGCCGAACAGACCAACACAGAGAGCTTCTGCGAAGGCTCTGCCGTGGAACTGTGCAAACTGAATGTGAGTTTGGAAGCTGAATGGACAAAAGACGCTTCGCTAAAAACGGTAAGATATACCCATATTTACAGAATTGGTTATAATCTTTGTGTCCAGCGTTGCGCCAGCACCAAGGTCAACCGAATTAAGCGAGTAAGTTCCATTATATTCACTAAATAAAGACAAATCGTTACTAAGTGCATAGCTTATACCACCAACCCATCTGATTGCTGGTCCAGTCAATTGATACTCACTCACGCTAACACCGTTTCCATCAACTTCAACATGAGGAATTGAAATACCCAAGCCTGCGCCAAGGTATGGTGCCCACCGAATATCAGCATGACCCCATCGACGAAAGCCGTTGGCCGTCAAAATATTGATGCCATCTGTGAACTGAAGTCTTTGAAAACCGGACTTCGATAGTGTGTCATCGTCCGCAACAACCTTTGCATGCGTGAATTCGGCACCCAACCCCCAACCAGTTTCGCTCCACAACAGGCCACGCAAGCCCCAGTAAAGCGGCGGAACAAAACTTTGTCCTTCCCAGCCAGCAGCGAAGTTCTTTTCTCGGCCTCCAGCGTCTACAAAGGACGTAGGGCTATGTGGTGATGTTTGAAAGCCACCATAAACACCAAGCTCCAATTCTTGAGCAACGACAAGGTTAGACCAAAGGATCGCAATGGCTATAAATGCACAGTTTCGGAGCGCGCTAAGCAAGGTCAACACCCGCAATATGGAAAGTACCCCAAGCGCATATATGCTGGAAAATTAGGGTCATCCCGTTGTTTGCATCCGAGCGTAAACTGGTAGAGTGGAGACTCACCCTTGGGTTACGGCAGTAGTGGCTCTCGGCACAAGAACAGCAAGCCAAACCGGCGGTCCATAATCTTTGCTTGTTGGTTTTATCCTCAACACTGCACATAGGGACACCAAACTTGCGCAAAAGCGCTGCGGCGCAGCCTGTATTTGCATCGAAAAAATTCGCTAAACTATTTTTTTTTGAAGAACCAGAACCCCAATATTTACACTCAAACAGCGCAACTTTCACAAGCCTCTAACCTTTATAATTCCACATTCTTACATCTTAAGATCAAAAATCTGTCGGTAATTTTTGGTTTTTTTAAGGCGAATTATACTTATTTTAATAGCGAAAAGTGTGCCTGATATTCGGAAGGTAAAGTCGATTGAGCCAGGGCTAGCCCTGGCCTCGCCTTAGGGCATTCTCACTGGCAAAGCGCCCCTGCTCTCAAGGCGCGTTTTGGCCCTGATGCAACTGAATTGTCCGCAAAACCGGTCTTCACACGCTAATCGGGG
>CAXBRM010000161.1:0-4300 GCA_963978305.1 uncultured Rhodospirillales bacterium | reverse complement strand
ACGGACCAATTTTATAGCCATCGACGCTCCACACACGCAGGTCAATCGAACAAAGGTCGGCAAATCAGTGGGATTTGTTTGAATGGCTAAATCGACAGTGAATGGCGACAGTCTATCGCATAACAGCCCGAGTAACGTGAAACCTTGATTCAGACAACGGACGCCGCTACACCAAAGGTGACGAAACTTGCTGCCGGATGCCGCGTTATAAGACGACGCGTTGATGTTCCCGGGGGCTGACGGAGGGTGGCCCATGAAGGTCATGCATGTAAGTGCCAACTTGCCTTTGGCGCAAGACATCTGTGACAAGCTCGACATGAAGCTGGTTCAAAGTGATGTCAGTTATTTCAACGATCGCGAAGTCAAATTGGAGATCAAAGAAAACGTTCGCGGCGAGGACGTATTCGTCGTTCAACCGACGAGTAGCCCCGCCAATGACAATATTATGGAATTGTTGATCGCGATCGATGCCTTGCGACGCGGGTCTGCCCGCAGGATCACCGCTGTCATTCCGTATTTCGGCTACGCACGCCAGGATCGAAAGAGCTCACCGCGCAGTCCAATTTCGGCACGGTTAGTCGCAAACTTGATCGAACGCGCGGGTGCAGACCGCGTTTTGACAATGGATTTGCACGCTGGTCAAATACAAGGGTTTTTCGACCGTCCCACTGACAACCTCTATGCGCAGCCCCTAATTTGGCGCGACATCCAACAAACGTACGCGAAAAAGGAAGGCGATGTCATGATCGTCTCGCCCGACGTTGGGGGCGTGGTCCGCGCGAGGCGTGTTGCAAAACTTCTCGATGTGGAGCTTGGTATCGTCGATAAGCGGCGCCCACGCGTAAATGAAAGCGTGGTCATGAATGTCATCGGTGACGTTTCTGGCAAGCATTGTGTCCTTGTTGATGATATCGTCGACACCGCTGGCACCCTTTGTAACGCTGCTGAGGCGCTTTTTGAGCGCGGAGCAAGCTCAGTTGCCGCGTACTGCACCCACGGGGTCTTATCCGATCCAGCAGTAGAACGGATCACGACCAGCGTTCTCAGTGAACTGGTGGTAACCAACACCATCAAGCCCCGTGCTGATGTCAATAAATGCGACAAGATCAGAATTATCAACGTGGCGCCAATGTTTGCCGAAGCCATGCGTCGGATCACGAATGAGGAAAGTGTCTCGACGCTGTTCGACGACAATTAGCCCTGCCAACGTGCCAAACGTAAAGGCGGGAGCATCATCTCATTGAGCCACAAACGACTATAAACCACAGAAATACACAGGTAAGAGGATATCAAGAATGACTGAGATTGAAAATTTAAAAATCACCAGCAAAGACACGACTGGCAAGGGCGTGGCGCGCAAAATTCGCCAAAAGGGGATGATCCCAGGCATCATCTATGGCAAAGATTTCGAGGAGAAAATGTTTACCGTCGACCCTCGTGACGTTTGGAAGGGCTTATATCGCACAGACTTCTTCAGCGTGGTGATGAAAGCCGACCTCGACGGCAAAAGCATTGATGTACTGCCCCGTGCCGTCCAGTTTGATCGTGTGACAGACCAGCCGATTCACCTTGATCTGATGGCAGTCCAGCCAGAGAGCAAGGTCAAGGTCCGCGTTCCAGTGGTGTTCGAAAACGAAGCGGACAGTCCGGGCCTTAAGCGTGGTGCTGTTTTGAACGCCGTCCGGCGTATGGTTGAAGTCCAGTGTATGGCAAAAGACATTCCGAGCCATTTCACCGCCGATCTCACTGGCTTGCAAGTTAACGATTCTGTTAAATTCAGCGACCTGACCATTCCAGAAACAGTGACGCCAACCATTCGCGGTCGTGATTTTGTGATTGCGACAATTACAGCACCGTCAGCACTGAAGCGTCAGCAAATGCAGGAGGCCAAAGAAGCAGCCCAGGCTGAGGAATAATTGCCAGAATTCGCTGACTGATTTACATCAACAGCATGTTCAATCGCTGAGCATGCTGTTCTGCTTTTGAGGATCGAAACTTCCATGCAAATTCTCATCGGCCTTGGCAATCCAGGTAAAAATTATGCCCGCCATCGCCATAATATTGGGTTCATGGTCATCGATAAAATTGCCGAGCACTATCAGTTTGGCAATTTCAAGCGGAAGCTAAATGGTGAACTTGTTGAGGGCAGAATTGGCGGTGAAAAAGTCATGTTGGTCAAGCCGCAAACCTACATGAATAAAAGCGGTCACTGCGCCCGTTCCGTGCTCGATTTTTTTAAGCATAAGGCCGATGCAGTGACGGTCTTTTACGACGAGCTCGACCTGAAACCGGGAAAGCTCAAAATCAAGCGTGGCGGTGGCACGGGTGGACACAATGGCATCAAATCTTTAGATGCCAACATTGGTCAAAATTATCGCCGTGTCCGCCTCGGCATTGGTCATCCGGGCCACAAAGATAAAGTATCGGGCTACGTGCTCCACGACTTTAGCCAGCAAGACCACAAATGGCTGGAAGCCCTCCTGCCCTCTCTCGCGCGCGAACTTCCAACACTGCTCGCTGGTGATGAAGCAAAGTACAGCAGCAAAGTTCTCCAAGCACTCGTACCGCCCAAAGACAACGCACGAATTGATCATCACCTTGATCAAGACACAGCGCCGACCAGCGCGTCGACCCCTGCCAAGCCGGCCCATCATGCCGTAAAGGTTGAACCTGCAACCGCTTTAGGACGGGCGTTCGCCCAACTGCTTCGCAGAAAAAAATAACGCAACAGGGATCAAGATCATGGGTTTCAATTGTGGCATCGTCGGCCTTCCCAACGTAGGCAAATCAACGCTGTTTAACGCCCTGACTGAAACAGCGGCAGCTGAGGCAGCGAATTATCCGTTTTGCACCATCGAACCCAACACGGGACGCGTTGCTGTGCCGGACACTCGGCTGGATACACTGGCTGCCTTGGCCGAAAGCCAGAAAGTCATTCCGACCCAACTTGAGATTGTTGATATTGCCGGCTTGGTCCGGGGTGCCAGCAAGGGTGAAGGCCTGGGTAATCAGTTTTTAGCCAATATTCGAGAGACTGATGCCATTTTGCATATGTTGAGGTGCTTCGATGGCGAGGTCACTCATGTCGATGGCTCAGTTGACCCTGTACGAGACGCCGATACCATCAACACCGAATTGATGATTGCCGATTTGGACAGCGTCGAAAAGCGGATCACCAGCCTAGAAAAACGGGCAAAAAGCGGTGACAAGGAAAGTAAAAAGCTGGTCAATGTTCTGGAACCGGTTGCCCAGGCACTACGAGAAGGCAGGCCGGCACGCTCAGTTGTGTTTTCAGGCGACGAGCTGAAATTGTTTCACCAACAGCAACTACTCACCTCTAAACCCGTTCTATACGTTTGTAATGTGAGCGAAGAAGACGCAAGTGACGGCAATCACTACACCCGAGCTGTTGCCCAAATGGCTGCGGACGAAGGTGCACCATATATTGTCATTTCAGCCGAAATTGAGAGCGAGATCGCTCAATTGCCAACTGTAGCCGACAAAACCGAATTTCTCGCTGGCATAGGCCTTGACGAACCTGGCCTCGCGCGGCTGTTGCAGGCCGGTTATAATCTTTTAGAACTTTTGACCTTCTTCACGGTTGGACCGAAAGAAGCACGGGCGTGGACGGTCCGCAAAGGGGCGACAGCACCCAATGCCGCCGGCGTGATCCACACAGACTTTGAACGCGGCTTCATTCGAGCCGAGACGATCGCTTACGAGGATTATGTTGAGTGCAAAACGGAAACCGCCGCCAAAGAAGCGGGCAAAATGCGCGCGGAAGGCAAAGACTATCTTGTCAAAGACGGTGACGTCTTCCATTTCCGTTTCAATGTCTGACAAAAGACATCGGCAATGGTGGCAATCAGGTCAAATCTCGACAAATCAACAAGCATGAAACCCTGGAATGTGCCAGGTAATCTGTTTCAGCCTTGCAAAGCCTTGATCGGCATCAAGCTCGCCCACAATATCAAAACGACCCATGCAGTTCGTGTTTAGCGCAGCCTCCATCTGTAACAAATTGCGATCCTGGCCATCGGCATTCAGCTGATTAAGATAGGTGAAGCGCGCCGCAACTGATGGCGAA
This sequence comes from uncultured Rhodospirillales bacterium, assembly GCA_963978305.1. Lineage (GTDB taxonomy): Bacteria > Pseudomonadota > Alphaproteobacteria > UBA7985 > UBA7985 > CAXBRM01. Next base: position 213 of record CAXBRM010000161.1, on the reverse strand, counting down.
AGAACATAGCTCGACGACACATTGGTCGTGATCGACGGTATCTCGGCGTCCGTGAGGTCAAAATCAAGCGAGGTTGCTATGCTCACGTCCACAGGCACCGGCGCCGGACCCACGAATTCTAAGCCAGTGACGCCTTGCCCCTGCCAGCGCGACAGATCATAGCTACGATCATCGAGATCAAGAATAAGGGGATTGCTTGCCGCAAACTGCTCG
>CAXBRM010000160.1:0-4316 GCA_963978305.1 uncultured Rhodospirillales bacterium | reverse complement strand
CGGTCGGTACGCGCGTTGTCTCCTGGAAGGAAGCCGCAGAGATGAAGCTCTCTGTCGCCAGCGACGCTTTGGTAATTCCCAGAAGTTCACGCTCAACCGTTGGTCGAACCAGTCCTTCTGCATCCATGCGATCGCATTCCTCCAAGTAGGAGTTCCACTCGATTTGCTCACCCTTAATAAAGGTTGAGTCCCCGGCAGATACCACATTCGCCTTGCGAAGCATTTGACGCACGATAACTTCGATGTGCTTATCGTTAATCTTCACACCCTGAAGGCGATAGACCTCCTGGATCTCGTTAACGATGTACTTCGCAAGCTCGGGAATGCCGTTCAAACGAAGAATGTCGTGGGGGCTCATAGGTCCCTCTGACACAATCTCACCCTTCTCGACCTGCTCGCCTTCGAAGACAGATAGCTGACGCCACTTTGGAATGAGCTCTTCGTAGTGATCAGAGCCATCTGGTAACGCTTTGCCATCGGTTGGTGTGATCACCAAACGACGCTTACCTTTGGTTTCCTTACCAAAGCTAACGGTTCCAGAAATTTCAGCGAGAATCGCTGGCTCTTTTGGCTTACGTGCTTCAAACAGGTCGGCAACACGCGGCAAACCACCGGTAATGTCACGCGTCTTGGAACCCTCTTGTGGGATACGAGCGATCACATCACCAACTGCCACCTTAACGCCATCCTCGAGGTTCACCATCGCCGATGCTGGTAAGAAGTAGTGTGCAGGAACGTTAGTCCCTGCCAATGATAACTCGTTACCTTTTTCATCAACCAGCGTCACTGCTGGGCGGATGTCTTTACCGGCACTAGGACGCTCCGATGGATCCATGACCGAGATGCTCGACAGGCCTGTAAATTCATCGGTTTGACGCTTAATGGTCACACCTTCTTCCATGCCGCTGAGCTTCACGATACCCGCCACTTCGGTCACGATTGGATGTGTGTGTGGATCCCAGGTAGCAACAACATCACCAGCAGCCACTGGAGAATCATCACCGACCTTGATGACAGCACCGTAAGGCACCTTGTAGCGCTCACGTTCACGACCAACGGCATCCAATACGGACAGCTCGCCTGAACGCGATACCGCGACCAGCGATCCATCAGCACGATCCACGACCTTCATATTGTGAAGGCGTACGGTACCGTCAGAGTTCACCTGAATATTGTCCTGCGCCGCTTGACCCGACGCCGCACCACCAATGTGGAAGGTCCGCATGGTCAGCTGTGTACCCGGCTCACCAATCGACTGCGCAGCGATAACACCGACCGCTTCACCAATATTGAAACCGGCGATTGAGCGGCATGATCCTTTGCCGACACCATCGGCGTCAAAACTAATACAAATCGCCGCCCGCTTATATTTGCTTTTTAGACGGCCAGCAACGATACCTAATACACCCTGATGCCAACCCTCACCCGCCGCGGCAACCAACGGGTCTGTGCAGCCATCCTCAACAGCTTGTTTCTCTGCCGCACGCTGAATCTTGCTTTCAACCCGCGGGCGCTCTTTGTTCAGCTCATCAAGGCTCTCGGCCATCGCCTCGGCTTCCTTGGGATCATCACAACACAGCAGACGCGCAGCCAGGTCACTGTGACCCATGCGGCTGCCCGCGTTCAACCGAGGACCAAATTCAAACCCAAGCGTGTCAGCGCCAAGTATGTCATTCACACGGCATTTCGTTCTGAGCGCCGCAAGACCCGGATTCTGCCACTCGGCCATCTTGATCAAACCCCGCGACACGAAAGCCCGATTGATGCCGCGTAAAGGCACAACATCAGCGACCGTGCCTAAAGCAACCATGTCCAGCAACCTTAAAAGATCAGGCTCTGGTTGATCGACAAACCAATTTTCTTGCCTTAACCGGCGATTCAGCGCGACGACGAACAGAAAGGTCAAACCACAGGCAGCAATATGGCCGATGTCACTTGTTTCATCTAAACGGTTAGGGTTCACAATAGCATGTGCCTGGGGCAAAATTTTAGGCGCCAGGTGGTGATCGAGTACCACGACGTCGATCCCTAACTCAGCAGCCCGAGCCAACGGCGCATGGGCGGCGACACCACAATCCAACGTCACCAGGCAACTCACCCCACGCTTTGCCAACGTGTCCATTGCGCCAATATTGGGTCCATAGCCCTCACGATAGCGATCGGGGATGTAGAGATCTGTCTCGACACCGATCCATCGCAAATAGCGCCTTAAAATTGCCGAACTTGTCGCGCCATCGACGTCAAAGTCTCCGAAAACGCCAATCTTTTCGCCATCGCGCAATGCGGTGATCAGCCGCTCAACAGCTCTATCCAAATCGAGAAGATGGCTTGGATCAGGCAGCGCAGTCTTGAGACGCGGGTGAATAAAATGAGAGACTTGCTCTGGGGTAATACCACGCGACGCAATCGCCTGAGCCAACGCCGCCGGATATCCATGTTCCGACGCGATGCGCTGCGCTGCGCTCAAGTCATGCTCCCGAACCAGCCATCGGTTCTGAAGCGCGCTGCAATCAACCCCCAAAAAGGCATTTTGCGACATCAAAGCTGCTCACTCGCCACAACTCGATAAAAAGCCGGTTGCCTATGCATAAACGGTTTTTGACTGAGGATTTCCTGAGCCTCACTCACTGAGCTGGCATCAGTCGGATGCGTCACGATCATGACGTGGGCTTGCTCGCCATCGCCGGCTCGTTGCAGCATGCTTTCAACACTCAGTCCCGATTGGCTCAAACAGTCACTGATCGCTGCGATCACACCAGGCTCATCCTTAACATTAAACGCGACCATCTGCTTAGCCATGACGTCAGACCTCTGAGTGACATTGTTTGTCGGCGTTCCACCAAATATTGGTGGCAAAATACCGCGGGCCACATCAATGAGGTCTGCGACGACGGCAGATGCCGTCGGGCCCTCCCCAGCTCCTCGCCCTCGAACCATAATTTCATCGACTGGCCGGCCATTGAACACCACTGCATTAAAACTACCGTCTCCCGAAGCAATCGAGCTGGATTTTGGCACCGCGCAAGCAGCGACAAACGGCTGCTCATCTCGCGCGGCGAACCCTAGTAACTTAATTTTGTATCCCAATTCGTCGGCCATGCTGATCGTTTGCAACGTGACAGAACGAATGCCCGATACGCTCAGATGATCCATGTCAGGTGCGCCACCAAAACAAATCGCAGTCAGGATTGCCAGTTTATGCGCAGCGTCCCACCCATCGACGTCGACACTCGGCTCCGCCTCTGCATACCCAAGTTCAATCGCGCCCTGCAACACGTCGTCAAAATCCCGCTGATCGGCTTCCATCGTTGTTAAAATATAGTTACATGTGCCATTCAGAATACCAAATACGCTATCAATTTGGTTTGCAGCAATACCCTCACGGGCCAATTTAATTGCCGGGATCCCGCCCGCAACCGCGGCCTCATAAAACAGCTGACCACCATAATTGTTGAGCAACGCGCTGAGTTCGACACCGTGGACAGCCACTAACGCTTTGTTTGCCGTGACAACGATCTTGCCCATCTTCAAGGCCGCGACGACACTGTCGTAGGCGGGTCCGGTGTCGCCACCGATTAATTCGACAAATACATCCACATCGTCTCGTTGGGCCAATGCCACAGGATCGGTCAACCAACCAATTTTGCTGACATCTATGCCGCGATCCTTTCGCTGATCTCGGGCGCAAACGGCAACAATTTCTAAATCCTGCCCGGCGCGCGCTGATAATAATTCAGCATTTTCCATTAACAGTTTTGCGACACCAACCCCGACGGTTCCCAATCCTGCTATCCCCAATCGCAGTTTTTTACTCATAAACTTGACCTGAAATTAAGCACTGTCATTGATGCTGGTTTAAGAAACCGCGACGATCACGTCACCCCCAAAATCTTTCTAAATGTGGGTCAACGGAGAACAGCAGGTCTCGCGCCCTCTGGCGACGGCGATTCTGGTGGTTCAAGCCAAGAGCTGTTTTATCCGTTCATCAGCAATTTTATGTTCCTGACCGCTTGCCGCAACCGAGCTTTATTTTCCACCAACGCCATGCGGACAAAGCCTTCGCCTTGTTCGCCAAAGCCAATCCCAGGTGATACAGCAACTTTGGCTTTTTCGATCATAAGCTTGCTGAAACCCATTGCCCCCAGGTCTCGAAACCGGTTCGGGATCGGCACCCAAGCAAACATCGTTGCTGGTGGCGGCGCACACTGCCAACCGGCATCGTTCAACCCCTTGATCAGAACATCCCGCCGATTTTTATAGGTCTGCCGGTAAGATTGCAAACAATCTTGTGGGCCATTGAATGCGGCTGTCGCGGC
>CAXBRM010000159.1:0-4355 GCA_963978305.1 uncultured Rhodospirillales bacterium | reverse complement strand
CACAGCTGGGTTGCGGCGGCGCTCAGCGCCTAGCGCACCGGCGGCCGTCAGGCCGTCTGGTAGATGCGGTCGAGTTCACCGCTAATCACGTAATCGATGATGAATTCGCCAAGACGCTCAATCTCTTCGCAGAAGCGTGTGCCTGACACGGCACCGATACCCTGGAATTCGCGACCATGGCTTCGCGCCACAGACAAATCCGAGATCGGCGGCGCCATGATGGCGTTCACCTCCTCAAGGGCCTCGGCAAGCTGCGCGAAATTCTTCTGCGAAGGCGAGGTGCGGTTCGGCACCACCACGATATGCGGATTGACGACGCCGTAATCTTCCTTGCGGTCATCGAGTTCCTTTATGAAATCAATGGTCGGGCGCAGATCCGTCCAGGACATGGATGTCGGCACCAGAACGGTGCTGCAGAGCATCGCCATCTGCCAAACATTGCCAAGCTTGCCAGCACCCGTGTCAACAATCGTCACCGCTTCGCTCTGCGTTAACTTGCGACGCAGTATGCCATCAAGCATTGTCATGCTGACACCGTCATAACGGTCCCCGATTGGAAGGAACTTTATATCGTCGGCACGGCTGTGAGGCTGCATCATTTCGAAAGCAGTGCCTTGTGGATCTGTGTCAAGCAACATTACTGGCCGATGTTGGAAACGCCGCCGCAGGTAATCGGTTAGATAAACTGCGAGGGTTGATTTACCCACACCACCTTTGATGTTTCCTACAAATACTGCTTTTCCTGAATCCATGAGCCGATCACGCCACGTCCACATGCTGAGTTTGGATACGTTTCTGTATTCTAATTCATGGTATAGTGTTGTTAATAAATTAATGCAAAGCAACCAATCCAACGTCCTCAAAAACGACAAAAACTCAGGTTATGTTAGCACAAATTAGCTTTGACAAATAACAAGACCGGGAGCTCAAGACGCGTGTGCTAACGAAACGTCATCGCAAGTAAAATTGCTACAGTTCGATGTCCAACTGCCACTGTAAATCCGACTAGTCATAATTTACTATAACACTGCTACCTTTGAATATTCGACCCCAGTAATCACTTCTGGACAATCTCGAAAAGTACGCAAATTGACCAGCGACCAACGATTTTGCACCTTGGAAAACCTGAAAAAACTTTCGCAAATTTTCCATATGCTTTCCCGCGAGGTCTTGAGTTAGCTTCATGCATTAAAGTCTTTGTCTCAATGCGTGTAAAAGTGACAAAGCTCAACTAAAAATCATGCTCTTCAAACCTGCTTTTTGAATGTTAAGCACTACTACCAAAATAGAATTTTTTGACCTTGGATTTTACTGCTGCCATTAAAGCAATCATATCGTCTTGGGGATGCACACCAAAGCGTTCAATCGGCCAACCCAAACAATCAAAACAAAACCACACAGAAAACGTGAAACGCCTTTGGCGATGGCCTGATCTGTAACATTCTGCTACGCTCAACAAAGAAGCTAAACGCCAGAAACCAAAATTTCGAAATTCAATATTCTTAATTACCTGGTTTTAACTTTTTCAAGCTATAACGCCGATCAGCTTCGCTATAATAAGACTATTGATAAAGCTTTCATAATCGCTTTTTTAAGTCATACGATTTTGGGCTTTTTCAAATAAATTTTTTGTTTCCGATATGTACACATCCTTCGAAATGAAGCCATCCAAATAAAGTTGTCTGGTCGCAAGCATTTCTTGTTCAATCCCAAGTAAAAACTCGTTGTCTTCGACAGTGCTCCTTTCTGCTGGCAAGCCAGAACCTCGTTTCGTTTTCTTGTAAAACAGGAATCCCTTTTCATTCCTTAGATTATTGCCTTGTTGTATCTCGTTTTGGTTGGCTGGTTCAGATCGCTCGTTCACGACCTCTGAGCTATTTTGTTCAGCCGGGTTTGAAAACACCTGCCCGCTGTCAGCGTGACTTGCAGCTGCATTAGCAATATCTTCAAAAGTAATTTCGGTTTTGGGTTTGTTGCTTATTTTTCTACCGGCCTTGGCGCCTAAGACGATCAACACAAGCAGAACACAAAAAAATAAAACAAAAGAGACTTTGTTCGTCTGATCCAGATCTGCAAGCTGAACTAAATTATAGTGTTTATTGACAAACACTTTGTGTTTTTCGGCTAAGAAAGACAGCAATACGCTGGCATTTTCTGCGCACCAATCCCAAGCCTTCTGAAAGTAGTTACTTGCCGACAAAAGGTGGTCCAAAAGTCTCTCAAAGAGACTGCTAGCTTTTTCAATAAAGCCATCAGCGATTTCAAAAAAATGGTCCATTTGCATAAGTCAAGTTACCAACATCACAACATCATACAAAATCCGTACTACCAATGAAACCGGTGCAAGTTGCATCCAAAGATATTTGGAAAAACCATATGTAAGATTGGTACGCTCAGAATTTTTTTTGCCAGAACACAGAGCGCAGTGTTGATGAAAAATTTCTCGATACCAAACCCTAGCCAGGCGAGGTGGATTTCAATGTCGCGAGGCCTGTTGATGTGTGTAGCCAAGACGTTAGAAAAAACATAACGTGTGACAATCATCAAACGTATTGGCGAAACGCCTTGCTAGCGTTTCAATTGGTGTGTTTCGAAAATGGAGCATTTAGCAAGTTAGCTGAAGGAATATTACCATGAATAAAGTTAGCTTCACCCGCATGGATGAAGGTACGCCTGAGGATTACGCCTTTCTCGGCAAGCTCGAGCATGAGTATGTGACCACCCTTCCCGACCGGTTGCTCGGCGCCCTTGAAGGGCTTCGCAACTCGCTTGCCGGCTACAAGATCGACAGGCTGGAACATTCGCTGCAATCCGCCACCCGCGCCGAGGCGGATGGCGCCGATATCGAGATGATCGTGGCCGCCCTGATCCACGACCTGGGCGACGATCTGGCCCCGGAAAACCATAGCCAGATGGCCGCCGCCATCATCCGCCCCTATGTCCGCGAGGAAGTTACATGGATCATCGAGCATCACGGCGTCTTCCAGATGTTCTATTACGGCGACGCCGCCGGGGTGAACAAGGACGAGCGCGAGCGCTATCGCGGCCATGAATGGTTTGACAGCTGTGAGCGGTTCTGCGGCGACTGGGACCAGATGGCCTTCGACCCCAACTATCCGACAAAGCCGCTTAGCCATTTCGAGCCGATGTTGGGCGAGGTGTTCTCGCGCGAACCGTTCGACCCAGCCGTCATTACGCCAGGAGCAACCGCGTAACCTCATGGCCGACCGAATCCTGATCACCGGCACCAATCGCGGCATCGGGCTGGAGATGACCCGCCAAGCCGCCGCCGCCGGACACCATGTGACAGCCGCCTGCCGCAAGCCAGACGCCGCCGACGCGCTGAATGAACTGGCCAGGAACCATGACAACATCACCGTCATCCGCATGGAGGTGCGTGACGAAGATTCCGTGCGCGACGCCGCCGCCGCCGTCGGCGGGCTGGACCTAATCGTCTGCAACGCCGGCACGCTGAACGCCCGCGGGGGGCTAACCGATGATGGCCACACGCCCGACAACATCGCGGAATCGCTGATGACCAACATCGCCGGCGTGTTCTTCACCGCGCGGCATCTGGCAGCGCATCTGAAGGACAGCGCCACGCCGCGGACAACGGTGCCGCGCATCGCCGTGATTTCTTCGCAGATGGGATCAAGCGAGCGCGCCGGCACCACCGCCCCGATCTATCGCGCGACCAAGGCGGCGGCGACCAACCTGGCGCGTTCCATGGCGCTGGAGCTGGCAGAGGACGGCATCGCTGTCGGTGCCTATCACCCGGGATGGGTGCAGACCGACATGGGCGGGGCCGGGGCCGCCATCACCACCGAGGAAAGCGCGCGCGGCCTGTTGCAGCGTTTTGCGGTGCTGGACATGGCGACAAGCGGCATTTTCGAGACCTATAATGGGGACCCGCTTCCCTTCTAGCCGGCAGCCCATAACCGTCGCGTCATGTTCAATCTGTGGGAGTAAGAATGATGACCGAGGACAAGACAGGTTCCGATCCGTCCGGACGGGCCAGATGGGCCGGCACGGCCCATGCCTCCGGCGACGAGCCGGGATTCGCGATCGACGAGAGGCAAGGGGGCGAATGGCTGCCGCCGCGCATGCGCGAGGATGTGGATATCTCGATCCCCTATTCTGACCCGCCGACCGACAAGCTGATGGAATTCTACGCAGCCTGGGCGGAGACCTACGACAGCGACCTGATCGACGCGTATGGCTATATGGCCCCGGCCGACGCGGTGGCCGGGCTCCATGCGCTGGGCCTGCCGCAGGACGCCCACATCCTAGATGCTGGCTGCGGCACCGGCCAGGCCGGCGCGCTGATGGCGGCAGCGGGGTTCAACAATCTCGAT
>CAXBRM010000158.1:0-4399 GCA_963978305.1 uncultured Rhodospirillales bacterium | reverse complement strand
GCACCAAACGTGGGGCGTTCACGCCAATCCGCCAGGCTTCTTTGGCGACAGGCACACCAACCGAACTTTCAAGCGCATCTTGATCCAGGCGTTGCCCACTGCTGGCTTGACCACCGTTTCTTCCAGAAGCGCCCCACCCTACTCTATGTGCATCCAATACAATCGCTTCTATGCCCAACTGTGCCAAATGTAACGCGCTGGACAACCCAGTGAACCCGCCGCCAATAATGCAGACATCAGCGGACGTATTGGTGGTCAATCGGCCTCGGCGCCGCTCACCAGTTGCGGTGGCGTGATAGTAGCTGTCCGGATACTGCCCCGGTGTGCTATTCAGGTGCAGTGTTGTGCTCACTGGTCAGAACGCTCAGACATTTAACAACAGATGTTCGCGTTCCCAGGGACTGATTACCTGCATGAATGCGTCGTACTCATCGCTCTTGACCTGACTGTACATTTCGACAAATTTTTCGCCCAAGAACTCCATCATCTCCTCGCTTTTTTGGAACACTTCTATCGCCTCCAGCAAAGAGTAGGGCAGATCACGGCCTTTGGCAAAACTATCCCCGGTGACGTGATCGCGCGCCTTCAATCCGCGTTTCATCCCAATAAATCCGCTTGCCAACGACGCGGCGATGGCAAGGTAAGGGTTAGTATCAGCGCCAATAAAGCGGTTTTCAACCCGCCGATTGTCAGCGTCAGATCTTGGTACACGAAGGCCAACTGAACGATTATCGTAGCCCCATTCGGCATTAATTGGCGCGCTCATGTCTGGGACCAGTCGGCGATAGCTGTTCACGTACGGCGCATAGACTAGGCTTGCCGGGTAGCTGAACTGTTGCTGGCCGGCGATAAAACTTAAAAACTGCTCAGTCATCTTTCCATCCACATCACTGAATATGTTTTTGCCGGTGTCGATATCGACGACCGATTGGTGGACATGCATTGCGTTGCCAGGTTGCCCGGCCATCGGCTTGGCCATGAACGTGGCGTAGCTGCCCGTACGCATCGCAGCTTCTTTAATTGTCCTCTTAAACAAAAACACCTCGTCGGCCTTGTCCAACGCGCTACCGTGAGTCAAGTTCACTTCCAGCTGGCCAGCGCCATATTCTTGGATGATTGTGTCGATCTCTAAGCCTTGCGCCTCGGCAAAGTCGTAAATGTGCTCAATCACTCCTTCATACTCATCGATCCCCTGCATCGAAAAAGCTTGATTGGTTCCCTGCGTTCGCCCGCTTCTGCCCACGGGCGCTGTTAGAAGCTCGTTCGGATCAGTATTGGGCTTCGTCAGGTAAAATTCGAGCTCTGGTGAAACAATAGGCCGCCAACCCTCATCCTCATACAGTTTAAGAACGCGGCGCAAAACATTGCGAGGGGCATAAGCAATCGGATTGCCATCAAGATCAACAGGGTCGTGAATAATTTGAATGCTGGGTTGACCCGTCCACGGGATACTCGTTGCTGTGAGAATATCAGGTTTTAATATGAAATCAGGGTCGTGGATCCAGGCAGGGTCGGACGTTAAATTTGCCCAACCCCCGGTAATCGTGGCGATAAAAATAGAACTTGGCAACCGAACTTCGGAGTTACTTAGCCACTTGGTGGTTGGCATAATTTTGCCTCGAGCAATGCCAGCAAAGTCCGGCGTATGGCATTCAATTTCTTCAACTTTGCGTGATTGAACCCAACTCGCGAGGTCACTGATCCGGTTCCGTTTTAGCGTTGGACTTTCATCTAAACTTATTTCTGGGTCTGTTAGCTGCGGGTTAATTTCATTCATGTGGCACCGCCCTTCAATTAGGCGGAATTATGATCAAGCCCCAGTAAAACATCAACCCACAAGCTTTTATAAACCTCTCTTTTCGTTGTCTCGACAAAAAGGTTAAAATTGTTTTTCTCGGGAAGGAGATTTTCATGTCGAAAGATTGGCTGTTTGTCAGCGCGGAAGAGCCAGATTTGTATTCAAGTACTGGCGACCAAGTCGATCGTTTGGTAGGCATTATGGCCGCCCTCAGAAACCCAACAGGCGGTTGTCCTTGGGACCTTGAGCAATCCAGTGAGTCAATCGCTCAATATGCTATCGAAGAAGCCTATGAGCTGGTGGACGCCATCGAAAATGGAACAAGTGACGACATTCGAGATGAGCTTGGTGATATCCTTCTTCAGGTTGTTTTCCATAGCCAAATGAAACGCGAGGCTGGAGCTTTTGATCTTCAAGATGTCGCTAGAAGCATTTGTGAGAAAATGATACGGCGCCACCCACATGTCTTTGATGTCAAGGAGGATAAAACATCCAACAATATTCGTATGACCTGGGAAGAGATTAAGGCGAAAGAGCGGGCACAAAAGGCAGATAGGATCAATGCTGCGCAACAGTCCCGGGATATCATGCAAAGTGTGCTTGATGATGTGCCAAAAACACTTCCTGCCCTAAGACGGAGTGATAAACTGCAAGCGCGGGCTGCACAGGTTGGCTTTGATCACCCCACAATGGACATGATCTATCAAAAACACCTCGAAGAATTGGCTGAGGTTCAAGATGCTGCTCTCCACGGCAGTAGAGAGGAGCTTGAATTGGAAGTCGGTGATCTTCTGTTTACTGCAGCGGCAATTGCCCGTCGGCTTGGGATTTCCCCCGAAGAGGCCTTCCGGAAAGCAAATGATAAGTTTGAACGACGCTTTCGGGCGGTTGAACAGTTAGTCGAGGGGGATGTTGCTGACAGATCTCTCGACGAATTGGAAGCCGCGTGGGAAACTGTCAAAAGACACGAAAAGAGCACCAAACAGGCTGATAAAAATTAATCTGATATCAACCGTCAGCCCTTTCCCTCAGGCAAGCCAGAGCTGTGACGCCGGTCGAGTTGCGCAAGATTGTTGGTTAAGTAACGCCCGGTTTTAGACAAAACAGCTATCACCAACCCAGAACCCTCACACAAAGCCATTGATTTCCAGGCGATGAAAACGCATAATGATGAAAGGCACGAAGCGATGGAATAACCCGCTCATTTTTCAACGGAGAGTTTTGATGGCTCGAGTGATCCATGCAATAATAGTCTGTCTCGCGCTGGCGATTACAACGTGTGGTCACGCGCAGTCAAATTATGCCGAATTAAAGGGAGCGTTAGAGTGGATTCCTCGCCTCTCCCACACTGACAAAGACAACAATGAAACTCTTCTGAATACCAGCGATCCGGCTTGGCATGTAACCGCTACATTCGGCTGGCCAGTGAACGAAACCCTATCCCTCGAAACCGATGTGTCAGTGGGCCGCAAGCAATGGAATGAAATCGATGGCGACGCGGCGACAGGGACGACGGAAGACTCGAATTATGCTTCCGCCATGGTCAATGCTATGGTTATGCCACGGCTAACCGACGAATTGCTGCTTGGCTTAGGAATTGGCGGCGGCTTTGTTTACACAGACTTCGAAACGGATCTGATACCGGCTGCCGATGATAACGAACTGCTCATGCCTGGCTACCAGCTAAAGGCCAAAATTATCTTTGAAGCCGACAGCACGAAAAACTATGTTTTTGAAGCTGGCTATCAGGGCAGTCTATACGGTAATTACTCCAGCGACGATACAGGGTCGTATGGACATGTGTGGACGGCGGTTGGCATTGGATACAAGTTTTGAAGTTTTCTGGTTATTCTGCCTTGATAGAGACGATTGCTTCGCTGTCAAAGGCAGCGTCTTGGTCTTGCGTACCAACCCAAAGCAAATAAGTACCAGGGTCACGCCCCTCAATCACGAGCTCGGCGGTGTTACTTGCGCCCTGAGCACCGCTAACGCTTAGCTTGCCTGTCGGGCTGCGGACCAAGATTACGCTGTCCACGGTGGTCTCTGCCACGACGCTAATCGTCTGCGCACCCTCAAAGACGCCAAAGCCTAAATCAGGATTAATGCTGACATAACCGTCAAAATCGAGGCAATCGCTTAGCGACGCTCGTCCTCCGACTGTAACGCTCATCTCGATCGCGTCCGACGCTTCTGGAAGCGCAACAAATCCGGCGTAAGCGTCCCGCCCTCTGGCTTGCAGATCAGGGCAAATCGGGGCTTCAACGACCACACTTGTATTGTCGCCACTGGCCCGATCTAGTAGTGCTGGTGTCATTAAATTTTCATAGGCATTCACACAGCCTGTTAAAAGACCAGCACTCGCAAGACCCATCACACCAACAAACTTTTTCATAACTCTCGTTATCCCTATCTATTAGATGCTGACGATATCCCAATTTTTATAACGAGAATAGTACATAGACCAACTCTAAACAGCATTTTCGAGAAAGGCTTGTTTTATCAACTGAGCCTTTATTAATATTGATTCCTTTTTTTGGCTGTCCATGTTCGACCAGCTCCGGATCGGGATTGCCATCCGGGGGTTATTGCTCAAAACCACTG
>CAXBRM010000157.1:0-4435 GCA_963978305.1 uncultured Rhodospirillales bacterium | reverse complement strand
GGCGTGAGTTTTGGTTTTGGGACAACGCGGGGCATGGCTTTGAGATGAGATGTTGATACGGGAAGCGATACAGGAAAGGTGAAGAGATTTTGCGATTGATGTCCGCCAACTGCAGTTTAGAACGAGCTGACTGTACCTCTACTATGGTGTGTATTCTCTGAACGACGTTGATCCCGTTGTTTGCTTCAGGATTGGCTGGAACTTATTGATCATGGAACGGAGCAATACTCAATCGCCGCCAAACGATACCACCCGGCAGCCTCTGCATAATCTTGAACAACGCCTTCACCATTGGCATACATCCCAACAAGCGTGGCCTGCGCACGCACACTATCCTGCCGTGCAGCTAAACGATACCACTTGATGGCCTCAATGTAATTCTGCACGCGCCCTGACCAGTTGCATACATCGCAGCCAAGTTGCTCTGTGCAATTGCACACCTTGTTCAGCCAGAGGGTACCATTCTTAGAACGCTGTCTCAAAATACCCTTGCTGAGCGGCTTCGTACCCGCTTTGAACACTCTGAGCATCCCCAGAGATTGTCCAAACAAGCAAGGACAGCGCCAAAGCGGTTGCTGCAAAAGTCCGCATAATTTTTGACTCCCTCATTTTAATCGCCCTGACGCCTTCCTGCGTTGACGTTACCACTTAGATATATAATAACAAAATAAAATCCAAATATAATTCCTGTCAAATATAATAGTAAAGGAAAAGTCGCCTAGAGGCTCCGAGATCTTTCAATCGCTAAGCGGCAGCGCTCGGAGCGCTGACACAAACACAGGCAAATAAGCAGGTGAACAAAATGACGAAGCGTCCAACACTGATATGCAAAGCGCCGGATTGGACTTGAAAAGATCATTCAGTTTTGCGGAGAGAAAACATGACGAATGCTGCGCCATCAGAACCGGGGCGATCTGTTCATCCAGTAATCTTTATTATCCTAACAATTGGCATGACAAGCGTCACTTATGGTTTTGGTCGCTATGCCTTTGGGTTGTTTCTGCCCGCTCTGCGCGACGATTTTGCTGCGGCGACATGGCAACTCGGGGCGATTGCCAGCGCCAATGCCGTCGTCTATCTCGTTTCAACAGTTGCTGCATCGGCTTGTGCAATATACTTCCGTCCTGCTGTGATGATGACGGTAGCCTGCTTGATCACCGTGGTTGGCCTGGTGACTGCCGGAGTATCGACCAGCTTTGCGGGCGCCGCTCTGGGCATCATTCTTGCGGGAATTGGGGCCGGTGTCGTCTCGCCAGCTTTGTTTGAAGCGATTGAAAGCTCTTTGTCGGGGGCTTGGAAAGTCAGAGCAATTGGCGCCGTTAGCGCTGGTGCAACACCGGGGATGATCATCACGGCGATGGCCGGCTATGCTGCGGCAGATGCTTGGCGGATTGCATGGCTCATCATGGCTGGTGTCGGACTGCTGATCATTATTTTGTCCGTTTTTACGCTTACGCATGGCCATGCCACGCGGGTCCGCAAACGCGTTAAACTGCCTCTGAGGCTGTCCCTCTTTTTTGATGGTAGACACGCAAGATTGTACTTTGTTCTGTTGGTGTATGGTATCCTGTTCAGCGTTTATTTGACTTTTGCTGTGGGTCTGTTGAGTCAATTCGGTAATTTGGCGCCGCCCCAGGATCGTTTGTTTTGGGCGTTGCTAGGGGCAGCCGGGCTGCCGGCTGTCCTAAACGGGGTTTTCATCTCCTCGTTTGGTGTTGCCAATTTTCTAAGATTGACTTTCGGTGCCTGCGCACTCGCCTATGCGCTGATTGCACTGATGCCAAATCTTTTTGGCGCCGTGCTGTTGTCAGCTGTTTTGTTTGGGTACAGTTCAATTTCCATTGGCAGTGGGCTTCTGGTGTGGGGTGTCGGTAAATTTAAAGGCCGCCCGTCAATCGGATCTGGTGTTGTTCTCTTCCTGTTTTCATCCACCACGATCATTGGGCCAATCCTATCCAGCGCGGTTTTGCCTTACATTGGCAGCACTTTCCTGTTTGTTGCTTTGGCAATCCTCAGCATGCTGATGCTGCCCCTTGCGGCCACAAGAGAGATTGCCAAATGAGAACATCGAACACACCGGCGGAGAGGAAGGGATTCTCCACCTCAGCCTAAAGAATATAAATAATACAGTTGTTTCAGTATTTTAAAGCCATTGCGTGATACGGGAAGCGATACGGGAAACGGCGACCAAAGAGCTTACGATTTCGCTGCGAATTTGGATCTTTTGACATTCATTCCAGTCGTTTGAGACGCTGGGTTCAGCGAGCGTGGCGATACGACGAGAGGGTAGTGGCTTAGAGCCATAAGTTTCATTTTTGGGGCAACAAATTGAGCCAATTGGGGCTGTATTAGATTTTCCAGTGATTTGATTGATTGACCTCGCTCCATATGCGCATCGGTAAATCAAGAGCGAGCGCCATAGTTGAGCCTGTTTACGACTCAGGGCACTCCGGTCTAAATAACTACTGGATTTTCCCTCCAGCACGATCCTCGTAAGCATAAGTTTAAAATAATAGACAAATGTGCGAAGAGATTGTATTAATTGAATAAAATAGTTATCGATATGTTGGGAGGAGCAAGAGAATGGTCTTGGCGATGGAGTCGAGCGTTCGTTCGTACTGTCGGAGTTTCCCTGAAACTTTAGTGAGCGCTAAAGGCGCCTCAGTCTTCAGCGCGAGCGGGCGACGTTACATTGATTTCCTGAGTGGGTGCGGCGCACTTAACTATGGACATAACCATCCAGATCTGTGCGATGCGCTGCTTTCGTATATCGCCAGTGACGGGATTACCATGTCTCTTGATCTGCAGACCCGCTCTAAAAATGACTTTATGGAGCTCTTCGCCAACCATATTTTGCAGCCGCGCAATATGGAATATCGTCTTCAGTTTCCGGGTCCGACGGGAGCCAATGCTGTTGAGGCCGCGATCAAACTGGCCAGGAAGGTAACAGGACGCTCGAATGTAATCGCGTTCACCAATGCTTTTCATGGATGCTCCCTTGGGGCATTGGCGCTGACGGGTAGTACGCACCATAGACAGAGCTCGCAGGCCCTATTAACCCAAGTCACCCGAGTGCCCTATGACGGTTATTGGGGCCCCGGGGTCGATACATCCGCTCAGCTGGAACAACTGCTTTGTGACCCGTCAAGTGGATATGATCTTCCAGCGGCGATTGTTGTAGAGATGATTCAGGGTGAAGGAGGGTTGAATATTGCTTCTTGTGCATGGGTTCAGAAACTTGAAAAACTGGCCCGTGAGCATGGGATTTTGCTGATCGTTGACGATATTCAAGCAGGGTGTGGGCGTAGCGGTGATTTTTTCTCCTTTGATCTTTTAGGAATTCGTCCCGATATTATCTGTCTGGCCAAATCGATTTCAGGATTTGGCCTGCCGATGTCCCTCGTTTTGTTGAAGCCAGAACATGACGTTTGGCAGCCAGGTGAGCACAATGGTACTTTTCGCGGCAACAATTTTGCCTTTGTGACGGCGGCTGAGGCGATTAGGCGGTTCTGGAGTGGTGGTTCATTTTGCGAGGGACTGAGACTGAGCGCGCGGATTGGAGAGCTGGGGGCTGCTTTAAATTGTTTGGCTGAAGCTCATCCGGATGACATGCGTGTCGAAGGTCGGGGAATGATGATGGGATTGGCGTTCTCTGATCCTAAGCTGGCCAAGTCGGTTCAAAAAGACTGTTTTTCGCGAGGCCTAATCATCGAATTATGTGGGCCGCGCGACGAAGTACTCAAGTTATTGCCCCCTCTGAACATTTCAGCGGCTGACTTGGAGCAAGGCTTGGAGGTTATTTCACAGAGTGTTCAAAACAGTCTCAAACAAAGCTCTGCGCGTCCTGAGGTGGTCTATGGATAAGGCAATTCTCAACGGTTCGCCGAAAAGGATCATCTACGACTGTGTTGGGATTGGTCCTTTTACGCTTCCCGATCCTCATTCGCCAACACTGAAGTATACGCTGAGCTGGTCCATTGACGCAGTCCTTTATCCAACGACCCAACGAGAATGTGATGTCTGTCCTTTCAGAGTTTGATTTTAGCGCCGTTCGTAAACCAGTTCTTGAGGCGGAGTCCCTGCCGCCGTTCTGTTATACAGATCAGGCATTCTTTGACCGTGAGATGAGCCGGATCTTCCGTAAATCTTGGCTCTATGTGTGTCGTGAGGAGAAAATCCCGACCCCTGGGGATTATTTCGTTATTGATATGCTTGGGATGTCGGTGATCATGACGCGCTCTGAAGAGGGCAAGGTAAATGCTTTCCACAACCTATGTTCGCTTCGTGGCGCGCATATGCTGGATGGTTCGGGGAATGCTCGAATGATCCGCTGCCCTTATCACAGTTGGTGCTACGACACGAACGGTAGATTAGTCCGGGCACCCGACATGGAGAAGACTGGCAATTTCGATCACGTCAAGAACGGGCTGCAGCG
>CAXBRM010000156.1:0-4453 GCA_963978305.1 uncultured Rhodospirillales bacterium | reverse complement strand
CACCAAGTGGGATTTGATCGGCGAAGCACAGGAACAAGTGAAGGATTTTGAAAGCCAATATCAGGATGGACTGATCACCAGTGGCGAGAAATATAATAAGGTTGTCGACTTGTGGGCAACGACAAATGACAAAGTAACCGACGCCATGATGGACACCATTGCGCAAGCGAAGGGCCGCAAAATGAATTCGGTTTACATGATGAGCCACTCCGGCGCTCGTGGTTCAAAAAACCAAATGCGCCAGTTAGCAGCGATGCGCGGTCTGATGGCCAAGCCAAACGGTGACATTATCGAAACACCGATCATTTCGAACTTTAAAGAGGGCTTGACCGTTCTGGAGTATTTTAACTCGACCCACGGGGCTCGGAAGGGTTTGGCCGATACAGCACTTAAAACCGCAAACTCAGGGTATCTGACGCGTCGCTTGGTCGATGTTGCACAGGATGCTGTCATCGTTGAACGCGATTGCGGCAGTCAGCGTGGCTTAACCGTGCGTCCTAAAATCCAGGGTGGTGAAGTTATTGTCCCATTGGAGGATCGCATTTTGGGTCGTTGTCTGGCAGCCGACGCAATTGACCCAAAGACTGGTGAGGTTTTGCTGCCACGCAATAAACTTATTGATGAGCAGGATCTCAAGATCTTGGATGCGGCAAACGTCGATGAGGTCATGATCCGCTCGGTGTTAACCTGTGACACCAAAAATGGTGTATGTGGCAACTGCTACGGACGCGACCTGGCACGTGGCACGGCCGTGAACATCGGCGAAGCTGTTGGTGTGATCGCTGCCCAGTCAATTGGCGAGCCTGGTACGCAGCTGACCATGCGGACGTTCCATTTAGGCGGGACGGCACAGGGTGGAGCTGAACAAAACAGTATCGAAGCCAGCATCGATGGTACAATTAAGATCCGTAACCGCAACGCGGTTATCAACAAAGACGGTCGACCAGTTGTTCTTAGTCGCAACATGGAAGTAACGATTCTCGACGCGGATGACCGCGAGAAAGCCGCGTACAAAGTGCCCTATGGTACCATCTTGCTAGCCGATGATGGCGACAAAGTAAAAGGCGGCCAGAAATTGGCTGAGTGGGATCCCTATACGACGCCAATCATTACTGAAAAAGGTGGTAAAGCAAACTACATGGATCTTGTTGACGGTGTCTCAATGCGTGAGGTGACTGATGAAGTCACTGGCATTACCAGCCGCGTCGTGACCGATTGGAAATCGCAGCCGCGCGGAGACAATTTGCGTCCACGGATCACACTGCGCGATGATCAGGGTGAGGTGGTTACCTTACCAAATGGCATGGAAGCGCGTTATTTCCTTTCAACGGATGCAATTTTGAACGTTGCGAATGGTGATGAGGTCCATGCTGGGGATATCGTCGCTCGTATTCCGAAAGAAGGTTCAAAGACGCGGGATATTACCGGTGGTTTGCCACGTGTCGCAGAGCTATTTGAGGCACGGCGCCCTAAGGACCATGCTGTGATCGCGGGTATTGATGGGCGTGTTGAGTTTGGTCGAGACTACAAGAGCAAGCGGCGCGTTATCATTCGCCCAGATGACGAAGCAGCAGAACCGATGGAATACATGGTACCAAAAGGCCGCCACATGGCGGTACAAGAGGGCGACTATGTTCCGCGTGATGACATGCTGCTTGAAGGTAACCCTGTCCCACACGACATCTTGGAGGTATTGGGCATCGAAGCGCTCGCCGATTATTTGATCGACGAGATCCAAGAAGTCTATCGTATGCAGGGCGTGAAAATCAACGACAAACACATTGAGGTGATGGTTCGTCAAATGTTGCAGAAAGTCGAGATCACCGATGGTGGCGAGACGACCCTGCTGGTTGGCGAACAGGTTGACCGCGAGGAGTTTGACGAAGAAAATGAAAAGGCGCTGAAAGACGGCTTAAAACTGGCCGAAGGTAAGCCAGTTCTGCTTGGTATCACCAAAGCCAGCTTACAAACCCGTAGTTTCATTTCAGCGGCATCTTTCCAGGAGACCACGCGTGTCTTGACTGAGGCCTCTGTTAACGGCAAGCGTGACACGTTGCAGGGTCTTAAAGAAAACGTGATCGTTGGTCGGCTGATCCCAGCCGGCACTGGTGCTGTCGTGAATCGAATGCGGAAAATTGCTCAAGGCCGTGACGAGGAAATGGAAGCCATCGATGCTGCGCGTCGGGCAGAAACCGAAGCAGCGATGCTTGCTGACAAGGCTCTGTTTGGTCCGGAAGGCTCAGGCGGTGAGGCTGGCATCGTCAGTGCTGACGGCCAACCAAGCTTTCAAGACGACCCATTGAGCTTTGATGACTAAAGTTTAGCAGCTCGATCGCTTTATCTAATCAAGATCAAGGCCTCTCGTCAACGGGAGGCCTTTTTTGTTTTCGCTTTACTGATCATTGCGCTTTTTCATTGCCATGATTTAAGTATCGAAGAGCATGAAAAATTAACGAACCAATTTATTTATAAAATGCTCTAATTCATTTATTCGTTATATATGCTTATTTAACTCAAAAACATCCAATTGTATGAATAAGTAAAAATTGAAAATACTTGTCTAAAACCTGTTTTGCCTATTTTTAAAGAATTTAGGTATGGCCAAAATTCACCACCGACTTAATCATTATTTTCTAGAAACTTAATAATCCTTTTTTCTTTACTTCGCTATGGTATGGTTAAGGCCTGAATGCCTATTGCTATTGTCAAGACTGTCATTGAACTACGGAGAGGATTCATGGAACAAACAATGATTAAAAGAGTATTAACAGCCGCGGGCTTTTTGTTTTTTGGCGCGATGATGGCTTTGGTGCCGGCTTCTGCCCAATCCAGCACATCTCGTTTTGCCACTCAGCCTACATGCCCTGACCAAAGCGCTATGGGTACCGAGTATTTCGATATCAGTCACGATGATATCTATTCTGCGAAGTACTTTGATGTCACTGCGGGTGGTGATTTGAATTTAGCTGATTGCCCTGATGTTCCTGGTCTTGGCTATATCATTGGGACGCCCGACTACAGCATCAACTACACCGCAAACGAAGGTCAGAGCATTAAAATCAGTGTCAACGCCGAGTGCGACACCATACTGCTCGTGAACACCCCTGCAGATGAATGGTACTGGGATGACGATACCAATGGCTTGCAGCCCGAAATGGTCTTCACCCATACCACCAATGGCATTTATGATATTTGGGTTGGCACGGTCGATGCATCGACTTGTGACGCTGAAATTCGGTTGGAAAGTTTTAATTCAAGCGAACCAGTTTGTCCTGATCAGATGGGCATGGGTAGCGAATACAACATTAATCATGCTGATATTTATTCTGCTAAATATTTTGATGTCACCGCCGGTGGTGACCTAAATCTAGCGAATTGTCCTGATGTTCCTGGCGTTGGTTACATCATCGAGAACCCTGACTTCAGTATTAATTATAACGCGAAATCGGGTCAAAGTATCAAAATCAACGTCAACGCTGAATGTGATACGATCTTGCTTGTCAACACGCCGACAAATGAATGGTATTGGGATGATGATACAAATGGCTTGCAGCCTGAAATTGTCTTAAGCCATAGCGCTAACGGATATTACGATATCTGGGTTGGTACAGTAGATGCATCCAGCTGTAATGCTGAAATCCGTTTGGAAAGTTTCAATTAATAAACGGATCAGCCAGCCGGATACTACTTGTACCCGGCTGGCTTCAAAAATTTGAGAATAGTCGAAAACCCACAATAGGGCCAGGCGATTATTGTGTCGACTTACGTGGATCCTGGCCGAGTTGTCAGCGTATACATTGATCTGGCCGCCGTCGACATTGAGTCTCTGACCCGCCACGAAGTTACTGCACCCGACGCCAGATACATCAGTCTTCCCACCCGGTCTTCGGAGATCATTTCCCGTTTGATAGACCGACTGGCTAACGTCGGTGCTCGAGCCATGCCTATGCCGAGGCCTTCATTGGCTTTGACGCCTTCACTTTCTGTAAAGCCAATTGCAATGGCATTGACTTGAATGTTTTTGTCGCCAAGCTCTAAGGTGTTTGGCGTCTTGTTTTTGGCACACACCTCGTGGGTGTGTCGGCCAATGACTGAGGCGCCCATGGTATATCCGGCAGCTTGCACTACATTACCATTGTTGGTCATCACGACGTAATCATTTTGCACTTCGCCAACTCCTTTCTTAGTGTGGCAAGCAAAACGGCTCGAGCGGCATGCACACCGATGCATTGCTCAGGATCCCAAGCCAAGTTGTTTTGGTCTTTTTAATTGCTTGAATTGGATAAGAAATGGCTTTAAAAAATCGAAGGGATCCTAAAATAGAGATAATCCGATGGAAGCCATAGACTCTGAGCTCGCAGACAAGATTAGAGTTGACATCCTTAGCGGGAAATATGCTGAGAGCGAACGCCTGTCAGAGGCCCAACTGGGGGAGGTGTATAATGTTTCTCGT
>CAXBRM010000155.1:0-4503 GCA_963978305.1 uncultured Rhodospirillales bacterium | reverse complement strand
GGCCTATTTTGACTTTTTGCCATGCGCGCCCCCCGGCGGACTAGTTTGATCAACGGCCATATCGTGGACGAGATAATCGCCCAAATTGCCAGCAATAAACCAAAAACAAAGAACAATTGACTGACAACAATTGCAATCGTCACCGACAAGAAGAGACGATAACCAAGAGACAGCACACCGTAAACGCCTAAGATACGGGCTTCATCGCGCGATAGCGTAATCTCACCTCTCAGACCAATGATTCGAGCCAAAAATTGGTCACCAAGGTATTGTCCAGAACGCTGCGCCAAATTCGGCAGTTCCAACCAGTCACTTAAGACGTAGTAGGCATCAAATTTGAGAAGCGGGTTGCCATTGAACAAAACCGTCGAAATGGAGCCAACGACAATGAAATTGAACAGTATGGCTCTGATCAATCCCGGCTCAAGATTGACCCAAATGATCAAGGCCAAAGCCGCGATGATAATTTCTGCAAAAATCCCTGCGCCACTCACCAACATTCTCGCCCGCTTATCCGAAAATGCCGTTGCTTCGGACGCTTCAACATAAGGGACAGGAAAAAAAATCAGCAGCATGATGCCAAATTCTCTGACCTCACCGCCGAATCTATGGACAGCATATCCGTGCGATAACTCATGCACCGCTTTCAAAATTGGATACGCAATCGCAAGCGAAAGAATGCTGGACTGTGACAGAATGTCATTATCAATTGACGAGATGAGGCGGTCAAAATTGACAACCGCAGCGAGCACAGCAATCAAAAAAACACTGATCAGCAGAATTACGCCAAATTTTGAAAACAGTGGCGCAAAAAAGGGATACGTTGTCTTGATGATCCAACTGGGATCAAACAGTTTAATTTTGATTGCCAGAGGCGATGCGGCACGCTGTTCAATGGTGGCAGAACGACGCTTGAGCGTACGACGTGACAGTGCGGCTGGATCAAGATCATGATCAGAGAGTATCATACCTGCTGCGACCAGCTGCATGATCCAATCAACAAATTCGCCTTGTGTCGGCGCGACGGCCAGTGTGTTTGACAGCTCTTCCCACACCTGCTGAGCGGTCTTTCGCCCATCTAGCCGATCCCAAACCTGACGAGCCTTCTCGCTCAGCCGCATGTTTGAGCCAGCTATTTTATCTGACAAGACGACATAAGGTTGCCCTCGAAAAACCTGAAGGGATTCTTCAACAAGGGCTCGTCGTCTGAATTTTTGTTCAGAAACCAGATGCCAATCAGAATGACGCAGCCCGTGAGCCACTGGGACCTACCTCCACCGCCAAATAACCTGATCAAACCAGAGTCTTACGTCGCGGACATAGGATCGCAACAGGCTCGTGGTGCCAAAACTTAACTTAATTACACCGCCCATTCCATCAAGCAATTCTAACTGTTTGGCATCGATAATTTCAAACCAAACCGCAAAGTTGTTTTTGCCCTCTCGAAACTCTGATTCATTCGTAATGATTTCGAGCCGGACGTCGATTGGCTTATCTGGATGTGCCGCAAGTAACATTCTTCCTTCAATGTTTGCTGGGATGTCGCTAATCCAATTTTCGTCAACAAACCCCAAAACACGAAACTTTTCCAGTGAGGCAATTTCAAGCAACGGCTCGCCCAACCGAACTCGGCTGCCAACTTTCCGCCAAGCATCGCCGCCAACAATAACCCCATCGCTAACTGCTGTTTTCTGCGACTTCTCCATTTCCTGGAGCAATAAATTCCGCTCAGCCAGCACCTGAGCAACCTGGGCTTCTAAATTGCGCAACTCGGCTGAATTGCGCTCTGCTCTCGCAACCTGTGTTGCACTGTTCAGTCTTTGCAGCTCAGCATCGACACGTGCCAGCTCAAGACGTTGATCACTGGTATCAAAGGAATACAGAATGTCACCGCCAGTGACATGATCGCCAATCTGAAAAGGTGCCCGCGCCAAAAAACCATCGTATGGTGCGGCGATGATGGTGCGATTTTGGGCTTCTAATCGAGCATCAAAACTTGGCCGAAAGGTTGAAGGCGTCAATTCCATAATACCTATGACAACCAACGCCAAAAAAACAAATATTTTCACCTTGAGCGCCGATTTACCAAACACTGCTGCAAATAATCCGAAAAACCAATTTCCAATTGATCGGATGATCGAGGGCCGGGCTCGATAATGAATTTGAAGAGCCTCCCCAAGCAAATGGCCCAATTGATTAACGCTACTGGCATCGGGAAGCTCATCACCACTCTGATGGACCCAAAAAGCAATCAAGACAGCATGACAATCATTGTCGACGTAAATTGGCACGGCAAAAGCGCCATTTGAATTCAGGGCCTGGACAAGAGAATTGGGGTCTTCGCTTTCTTGATACTCTTGTGCGTCGATCTGCACGGCACTCGCGTCGATTAACAGCGCCCCGCGCGCATTCACCGTTGATAATGCGATTTTCTCAATGATTGTGCGGGAACGGCTGTCCCGGCTCACATCCCCACCGCCAGAAATGGCACTTGTTTTTATGAGGCTGGCGTCGACCCAAGCAACGACGGTAAAATCAGGGCGGTAAGACTTTTCAATTTTGGCAATCCATTGGCTGGCAAGATCTTGCCGCGTTAAAGCCTTTGGCGCCCCCAGCAGGATCTCCGCCCCAATTTCCCAGCTGATAGCCGGTGCGGTTTCATTCTCTTTCAATTCCGACAAAACGGAGAGCGATAGCCACCCCGCTTTACTTTCCAATTCCGTCAATACAGTTGTTAATTTGGAGGCTTCTTGGTTGCCTAAGAAAAATAGAAAAAAGATATCGGTGTTAGCGACAGCAACTGGATAAGTCGCGAGCCAGCGGCTATTGTCAATTTTTTCGACCGCACCGGTTCCTTTAGGGTCATAAGTTTCGACAGCGCCAGACAAAACGGCGGGGTCGACCTCTCCGATCGAGGCGGCCTCATACCATCCCGCTGTCTCTTCTTGGATTAAAATGGAACACCCCAACAACCCTTCGATCGGCTTCAAATGCTTTTGGGCGGCGCGCTTTAATTTTTCGAAGCTGGGCAGGCTGTCCATGTCAATCTGCCTCTAGACGCGCTCTGTTTTCAATTTCCATTCTGATATGATCCAACCCTTGGGCATTTGTTGGTCAATGAATGCACCTTCGACCGAATCACTATCAACTGGCGTCGGCTCGTCTTCTTGATTCTGTGCCTCTGCCGGCGGTGATTCCGCATTTGGCTCGTCTTGGCCACCACCATCAATCAGTTGATTATCGCCCGAAGGCATCAACAGATCAGGCTGCTCAGTAAAGCTAAAGCCGGACGCGCCATAGACGGCATCGCCGCCGCCGGTTCCATCTGCTTCTTCGATGGCGTCGTCTTCAATCCATGCAAAGTTCTCATCGAGATAAATCAGGTCTAGACGGCCTGCAGTTGTGTCAGCATCCTCGCTATCGCTCTGATCTAAGTCGGCGGCAATATCTGAAGACACCTCAGAAACGCTCACCGAGAAAACACGGTCTGAATTAAGACTGCCGCCGCGGTTTTGCTTCATCAATTCCTGATTTAAGAGATCAACTTTGGCTGGAGCTGGGCTCACGTAACCCACCAACTCTTCGTCACCATTAACATCTGTGTTCAGACGAACCCGAACAAACTCACCGACGGCCACGTCGTCTATGAAATCGATCTCAAAACCATCCCCACCGAAGCCGCCCATGGCGATATCGCGGCCAGCACCACTGTAAATCGTGTCCTTGCCACCAATTTGGATATCGATATTTTCAAAGGTGTTTTGTACCGTTACGCCGTCGGTCAAAATTGATCGTCTGAGTTTAGCACCGTCGCCCGCCAATAAGTCAGGGCCATCGTTCCCCCTTAGAATATCGCTCTCTGCACCGCCGATCAGCACATCACGATCGCTGCCGCCAATCAGCTCATCGTCTCCGCCAACTGAGTTCTGTAAACTTTCTACTAAGGTGTACAGGCCGGAAGCATCGGCCTCAATTATGCCGGCATCACCAATTGCGATTGATAAGCCAGCTGAGTTTGTGGTTTGATCATCACCCTCGCCTGCAATCACCCAATCCTGACCGCTTGATGTCGAGATAACGTCATCGCCACCATAAGTTGGATTTGAAATATCAGATTCGGCAATTTGCCGAATACCGTCAGTAAAGGTTATGTAGCCAAAATCACCTAAAATCACATCGTTACCAATGGATGTTGTGATTGTATCGTCGCTGGCCCCGCCCAACATAAACGAGCGACCCGATACCGAGTGGGTGATTGTATCGTCGCCGCCATCGAAGCGTTGCAGGCTCTCCATGCGGTTGACCAATCCGTTTTCATCGGTCAAAATTTGACCATGGTCGGCGATCACGTATGCATCTTCACCGAGCGATGCTGCCAGATCGCCTCCGCCACGATTGGTCAATGTATCACCGTCTTGACCCAAAATTGCCATGACGGAACCGCTGCCCGCATCAATGATATCGGCACCACCTGACGGCGTACTGTCCTCAACCCCTTTCATG
>CAXBRM010000154.1:0-4506 GCA_963978305.1 uncultured Rhodospirillales bacterium | reverse complement strand
GTGCTGGTGGGCCTGCTGATTCGGCTGGTGTCGAGCCCGGTGATGTGATCATTGAATTTAATTCCTTACCAGTTGATCGGGTGCGCGACTTGACAACAGCGGTCGCAGAGACACGTGTGGGCGCTGCAACCACGATGGTTGTGATCCGTGATGGTCGCCCCAAAACGCTCGATGTGACAGTTGCTCGACGAACCGAGGAACGGTTGGCTAATCTCGGGTCAAGCAAAGACCAAGCACCCGATCAACCAACGCAGCCAACAGATCCTTTGGAATCCTTTGGTATGCGTGTTGAAGAACTAAACGAAAGTGACTTGGCGGCTTTAGGCTTTAGTCAATACCGTACGGCCCTGCTGGTGTCAGCAATTGCGGAAGATGCTATTTTTGATCCGCGTGATTTGCAGGCTGGGGATATTATTGTTGAGCTCAGAGGTCGCGCTCCAACCAGCGCACAGGCCTTTGCGTTGACATTGCAAAATGAAATCGACAACCAGTCCAAACTGTTGCCGATGATTGTAATACGTGATGGCACACGCAACTGGATTGCACCTCAAATTCAAAAGTAACTTGGGGTCAGCGTCAAAATCAGCCATCTTATTTGCTAGAACGAGATGGCTGACGCTACCTGTCGGTCAGTTTGCCTCTTTTGGGAACGCACAATTTTATGGGCCGCGTATCACCGATCTTTTTGTATGGGCCGACAGCTGCCGGTAAAACGGCTCTGGCGATCGCGCTCGCAAAGCAAACCGACGGTGTCGTTATCAACGCGGACAGCATGCAACTGTATCACGACTTAAGGGTTGTGACCGCCAGACCTTCTTCATCAGAACTGGCACAAGCTGAACATTGGGGTTTTGGGATCATTGATGCGTCCATGCGGTGGTCCACCAAAGCTTGGCTTGATCATGCTCATCGTTTGTTGGCGAGGGCAGATCAGCAAGGTAGGCAGCCGATATTTGTCGGCGGCACCGGGCTTTATCACAAAGCATTGACGGCTGGACTATCAAGCATTCCTGAGCCTCGGCCTTCAGTGGTAAATGCGTGTCAGGCGTTGGAGATGGAAGCCCTGAAACAAGCATTATTTCAGATTGATCCGGCCTCAGCACATTTACAGGATCGTCAACGAATGGTCCGCGCCTTAGCGGTTAGCAAAGAAAGTGGTCAGCCATTCAGTTATTGGGTCAAAAAGCCGTTGGAGGGGGCTGTACCAGATGTAAAAACGTTCGTTTTGAATCCTGATCGAGATCAACTGCGCGATCGGATTAATCGGCGCTTTGAAGAAATGATTGCTCAAGGTGCAATTGAAGAAGTTCGGCAACTTGCAGAACAAAAACTTTCGCCTCATTTGCCGGCGATGCGTGCGATCGGCGTTCCCGAGCTATTAACTTTTTTGGCAGGGGGCTTGTCTCGTAATGAAGCGACCCAAAAGGCGCAAGCGTCAAGCCGACAATATGCGAAGCGTCAACTCACTTGGTCGCGGAATCAAATGAAGCAGGCAATTAAATTACCGGTTAAATCCTTTAGTGCGAAAGAAATGGAAAGAAATATCAGCTATATGTTTTCATTTCTTGACGGCTACGGCCTTTTTGGTGCTCACTGTAATGCCGTTAAAACCAACTGAGCGCAAGTCACTATGAGCAGCGAGCAACCCCTTCAAACAGGCGCAGATGTAATAATTAAAGCCCTCAAAGACCAGGGTGTTGATACAGTGTTCGGCTATCCTGGTGGTGCCGTTCTGCCGATTTACGATGCATTGTTTTTACAAAATGATATTCGCCATATCCTTGTCCGGCACGAGCAGGCGGCGCTGCATGCGGCAGAAGGCTATGCACGCTCAACCGGGAAAGTAGGTGTCGCTTTGGTAACGTCTGGACCAGGAGCGACCAACGCAGTAACCGGACTGACGGACGCATTAATGGATAGCGTGCCAGTCGTGTGCTTGACGGGCCAGGTGCCAACCCACTTGATCGGCACCGATGCCTTCCAGGAAGCCGATACAACGGGCATTACGCGTCAGTGCACCAAACACAACTATTTGGTTAGTGAAAGCGATCGGCTTGCTCACACCTTGCATGAAGCCTTTATGGTTGCCAGTACGGGTCGGCCGGGACCCGTTGTTATCGATTTACCCAAAAATATTCAGATGCTGCCGTGTCCAGTTTACGTCGGAAAAGATGAAGTACAAAGAGACAGCTATTCGGTGCCAGGCAGTGGTGACTTCGAACTGATTAATCAGGCGATGGAACGGCTGGCCAAAGCGCAACGCCCCATCATTTATGCTGGCGGCGGAGTCATTAATTCTGGGCCTCGAGCGAGTGAATTGCTGCGTGAATTAGCGGCTTTGTGCGGTGTGCCAGTGACCAATACGCTTATGGGTCTGGGCAGTTTTCCTGCTAGTGACCCGCAGTTCGTGGGCATGTTGGGGATGCATGGAACCTACGAGGCTAACATGGCCATGCACGACTGTGATTTCATGCTGAACATTGGCGCACGTTTTGATGACCGAATTACGGGTCGCGTCGACGCATTCTCACCTGGTAGCTTCAAGGTGCATGTTGATATTGATCCCAGCAGCATCAACAAAAACATTCGCGCTGACTTGCCAATTGTTGGCGATTGTACGGCTGTCCTGGAAGACATGGTCAATGTCTGGCGCAAAAACAATCTAAGTATTGACGCTGCAGCCTTAAGGGGTTGGTGGGGTAAAATTGATGCATGGCGCAGCATCAAGTGCTTGGAATACGACCAGCCCAAGGGCGGTTTGATTCGCCCGCAGCATGCTGTTCGGCGTTTGTGGGATCTGACCAAGCACCGTGACGACGTTTACATCACGACCGAAGTTGGTCAGCATCAAATGTGGGCGGCACAATACTATCGGTTTGAACAGCCAAACCATTGGATGACAAGTGGTGGGCTTGGTACCATGGGATATGGATTTCCAGCCGCTTATGGGGTTCAGCTCGCCCATCCGGACGCATTGGTCATCGACATTGCGGGTGATGCTTCGATCTTGATGAATATACAGGAAATGAGCACCGTCAAGCAGTACAATTTGCCGGTTAAAATCATGGTGTTGAACAACGAATATATGGGCATGGTTCGCCAATGGCAGCAGTTGCTGCATGGTGAACGCTATGCAGAAAGTTATACCGATAGCCTGCCTGATTTCGTAAAATTGGCTGAGAGCTTTGGCTGGAAAGGTATTCGCTGCACCAAAGAAAATGAGCTGGACGACGCGATCCAGACGATGATTGACCACCCAGGGCCGGTTTTCTTTGATTGTTGTGTCGAGAAACTCGACAATTGCTTCCCGATGATCCCGAGTGGTAAAGCACACAACGAAATGTTACTCGGCGATTCCAGCAAAGAAGAGATTGCCAATGCTATTGGTAGCTCTGGCGCGGCGTTGGTGTAAATTCCGCTGATTTTTTTTGAGACAGGAAAACTCAATGAGTGAAGCCATTATTCGCCGCACTTTTGCCGTCATTGTCGACAACGAGCCTGGAGTCTTGGCGCGCGTCGTCGGTCTTTTTTCCGGTCGAGGCTACAATATCGAGAGCCTGACGGTGACGGAGGTTGAGGCTGATAAGCATCGGAGCCGAATCACCATTGTTACCAACGGCACCTATCAGATATTGGAGCAAATCGAGACACTGCTACGTCGTCTTGTTCCGGTCCATAAGGTGCAGGATCTTACAACAGATATCACCACAGTTGAACGCGAATTGGCAATGGTGAAAGTTGTTGGCACCGGTGATACCCGCGTCGAAGCGCTCCGGCTGGCGCAAGCCTTTGGCGCTGAGGTTGTTGATGCCAGTCTCGAACATTTTGTCTTTGAAATCAAAGATGCGGAGGAGGCCGTAAATCGCTTCATTGATTTGATGCGCGATTTGGGTCTAGTTGAAATCTGCCGTTCGGGCGTTATCGCCGTTGCTCGCGGCAAAGAAGCTATCTAAACAGGCAGAACCGAAACCGAAACCTTACAATGTAACAGAACCATAGGGCGAGCCTTGGGGTCAGGAGGAGAAAACATCGTGGCAATGAAAGTATATTACGACGCAGATGCAGACATTAATTTAATTAAAGACAAGAACGTTTTAATTGTCGGGTATGGATCGCAAGGACATGCCCACGCCAACAATCTAAAAGACAGTGGTTGTAAAAATGTTCGGGTCGGCTTGCGTCCTGGCTCGAGCACGGCAGCCAAAGTTGAGGCTGCGGGCATGCAAGCGATGAGCGTCGCCGACGGCTCGGCTTGGGCTGACGTGATCATGATTTTGACGCCAGACGAACTTCAGGCCGATATCTATGCTGATGAAATAGCGCCAAACGCGAAGCAAGGCGCCGCACTGGCATTTGCGCACGGTTTGAATGTCCACTTCGGTTTGATTGAAGCGCGCCCCGATATGGATGTCATTATGATTGCACCAAAGGGTCCTGGTCATTTGGTACGCAGCGAGTACCAAAAAGGCGCTGGTGTCCCAACCCTTATCGCGGTTCATCAAGACG
>CAXBRM010000153.1:0-4642 GCA_963978305.1 uncultured Rhodospirillales bacterium | reverse complement strand
TGCCATTGGCTTCAAGGGACAAGTATCCGCACGAATTCTCCGGTGGTCAGCGTCAACGCATTGCAATTGCTCGAGCTTTAGCTTTGAATCCGAAACTTATTATTGCCGATGAATCGGTGTCTGCACTTGATGTCTCGATCCAATCTCAGATCCTCAACCTGATTGCAGAACTTCGTGAAAAATTGGACTTGTCGATTGTTTTTATTAGCCATGACTTGTCAGTAATCCGGCATGTTAGCCACCGAATCGCTGTTATGTATTTAGGCCGTATTGTTGAGATTGGACCTGCTCAGCAGATCATTGAAGCGCCGCAGCACCCCTACACACGGGCACTTTTGGCGGCAGTTCCTATTATCGGTGGTAATCGATCTACTGAGTTGCCAATTGTTATGGGCGAGCCCCCTGACCCAGCTAACCCGCCTTCAGGCTGTGCGTTCCATAGTCGCTGCCCGCACGTTATGGCAGTATGCAAAACGGGGCGGCCTGAACTCAAGCCGGGCACTGGCGACCTCGCCAGGAATGAAACAGCATGTCATCTTTACACGTTGTGACGCAGCAGGCGTTCCAGCCTGTTGAGAACGCAATATTGGCGGGTAAAATCCCTGGCGCCGTCTTCGGCGCCGTCCAAAAAAATGGTGAGCGTGCAGTTCTTTCGGCAGGCCAGGCTCAGCGTGTGCCGCAACATTGTTCGATGACACGGGAAACATGGTTCGACTTTGCGTCGCTGACAAAGGTGCTCTTTACGACTGTTCAAGTTTTGGAAGAGGCAGGCAGAGGGTCACTTGATTTGGATGCACCGCTGACGACACTTTTGCCAGATTTTCGTCAGTACGACATGGATTGCTGGGAAAGGAAAATCACGTTCCGCCAGTGTCTCGGCCATCAAACCCCGTTTCCCGCCGTCGAACCGCTTTACACTTACGGGCAGGATCAAGCTGGCTTACGCGCATTCATTCTTCAAAGGGAGTGGATCCCCGGACCTAAAGTTTATTCTGACATTAACTTCATACTTCTCGGCCTCGCTCTCGAACGCTTGCGAGGAAAAGCCGTCTCGGAAATGAATCCTGGCTGGGGGTTTAGCTTTTCGCCGCCCAATGACAAATGTGCTGCGACCGAAGCTTGCCAATGGCGCGGTCGGATGATCCGAGGCGAAATACACGATGAGAACGCATTCGCGCTCGGCGGCGCGGGGCACGCTGGACTTTTTGGTAAAATTGATGGTGTGCTTGACTTTGCTCAAGATCTCTTAAACGGTCGGGGGTTTGCGACGGAAACTATTAAGTTGATGCGTGATCCTGTCAGTGACACCCGAACTCTTGGCTGGGAACGGGCTCATTCCGGTTGGAGCGGCGGTAGCCATTGCAATGGCTCTGTAATTGGCCACACCGGGTTCACTGGCACTGGGCTGTGGATTGATTTCGAAAGCGAACGAGCGTGGTCACTTCTGACGAATCGAGTGCATCCAACGCGTCACACGCAAAGTGATATTGTTGAACTCCGCTGCATGGTCGCGGATGTTTTTCAAGCCCAGAAAGGAGAAATCGAATGAAAGAACAGTGGTTTGTTGGTCTCATGACCGGCACCGTTCTCGACGGCCAAATTGATGTTGCGCTTTTGCGAACCGATGGTGACCACGTCTCCAAATTTGGATTTTACGATTTAGTTCCTTACCAAAAAGAGATTTGTGACCTTTTACAAGAAACTATTGATGCTGCTAAAAAATGGCAGTTTGAAGGGCCTGAACCTGACATCTTTGTTAAGGCCGAGCGGGCACTAACACTGGCGCAAGCTGAAGCAGTTGCTCATTTGCTGAAGAAGGCAAAGCTATCAACCACCGAAATCGCTGGTGTCGGTTTTCATGGGCAGACTGTTCTGCACCGGGCACCGACAAAAACGCTAAAGGGACAGACACGCCAGCTTGGTGACGGCAAACTTTTAGCAAATCAGCTCGGTATTCCTGTTGTTTATGATTTTCGCAGTGCTGATATCGGGGTTGGTGGGCAGGGAGCGCCACTGTGTCCATCGTATCACGCCGCTTTATTGAACCAGGCTGGCGCAGACCCTGACACGGCCATTTTGAATCTTGGCGGTGTTGCCAATCTCACCTGGCAGAGCAAGTCTGGAAGACTCATTGCCTTCGATACCGGTCCAGCAAACGCGCCCATAAATGATTGGGTGAAATCTTTGGGGCTTGGTGAAATGGATCGTGATGGCATGCTTGCCAGGGCTGGATCGGCCGATCAGCATCGGCTTGCTGAATTGCTCAATCATCAATATTTTGATACGCCATTTCCAAAATCGCTGGACCGGTTCGATTTCAACGCCTCTATGGCTGCTGGCTGTTCTGCCGAGGATGGTGCTGCTCTCCTGACCGAATTTACCGCGTCCGCGGTTGCGAAGGGGCTTGACCTTCTTCCTCATCGACCAACCCGCTTAATTCTTGGTGGTGGCGGTCGGCGTAATCTTGCTTTGGTGGATGCTATTGCGCGGCGCGCCCGCGTATCTGTCGAAAATGCTGACGATTACGGATGGAGGGGAGATGCGATAGAGGCGGAATGTTTTGCCTATCTCGCAGCTCGGCGGATGGCGAATCAGCCAATTAGTTGGCCCGACACAACGGGTGTGCCCAAGGCTATGACCGGAGGGCGCATCGCGCGGCCAGCTGGCTAACTTCTTTTGCTGTGGTTGACTGGACGTTGGCATTGAAAGACTAACGCTCACATCATTTGGCTGGTCGTGCCCAACGCCCGCGGACAACACCGCGAGGGTCAATCATCCCGTCACGGGCCTATGCTCGAGAGATAACTTTTTTATTCGTATGAACAGTGGTACGCCCTACAGGATTCGAACCTGTGACCCACTGATTAAAAGTCAGTTGCTCTACCAGCTGAGCTAAGGGCGCGCTGTAATGCTATTAATTCTAACAGCGGACTAAGCGGCTTAATTACTCGCGCGTCGGCTCTTAGTCAACGCGCGTGCGACGATCACTACCATTATGGCCAGCTTTGTGCTTGGTTTTCAGCTATGCTGGCAGCGATCATCGACCGAGCTTAATCCGATTTTAGCCCGATCAACCTGACCATTTTTTACCGATCTTACAACTGATCAAGCATTACAATTGGCAAGTCACCAAGCACGCCGAGTGTTTCATCGGCGGTTAGAAAAGCGCTGCACCCGTGATCAATTGCTGTTGCGACGTGAATGGCATCGGCCAAAGCCAAACCTTCATCAGCGCGAAGCTCTGCGCTAAGAGTCAAAATTGCCTGAGAAATGGGTATGAGGGTTGCGCTGTCTGGCGCCTCAAAGAAATCCATGTAGCGATCGATTAAGTCTTGATCGTCTACAGCCATCGGCTGGGTTAACAGTTCAGGCAACAGCAGCTCTGAGCCAACAACCTCGACTTCAGGACCACCAAGATAGTCCAAAAGCCTGATAAGCTTTTCTCGGCTCTGGGCAAAGCCCTCGAAAGCGTAGATGTAAATATTGCTATCCAGATAAGGCGCGTTACCGAGTAACGCTGCCATTGTTGTCGCTCTCGTCACTTTCGTGAACCTTTCAAACTGGACAGCGCTTGTTCTGGGGAAGCATATAAACCACGAGCGGTCCCCAACATTTGTATCCAAGGACTGTTGGGATGTTCCGGTGTGTAGTGGTCGGGGACTGGCTGGGTTAAGTTTGCCACCCGTTTGCTCGCGTGTTTCACCTTTGCTTCTGCATGATTGAGGGCGCATTGCAGCATGAACATTTCAAGCGACTCTTGCGCTTCGCTTGCAGCAAAACGCAAGGTTGCGAGCTCGTCATCACTTAGCTCAATGGTCAGCGACAATTCAGTCATTTGTGGAGCCTTCCCAACGGGCCCAATATTATTCAAAGGGCGATTAACTAAATTTTTTACGCAATGCGGCCACGACGGGTGGTGCAACAAAAGTGCTGACATCACCACCAAGTCGGGCGATTTCTTTGATTAGACTGCTGGCGACAAACTGTTGCGACTCGCTCGCGGTCAAGAAAATCGTCTCTATGCCAGGGTCAAGGCGGTTGTTCATTGTCGCCAATTGAAACTCGTATTCAAAATCACTGACCGCACGGATCCCACGGACAACGGAGGTAGCGTTTTGCTCGGCAACAAAATCGACAAGCAAAGATTGAAAGCCTTTGACGCTTACTTTGCATCCAGACAGGTCGAGGTTGGCGATTGACTGATTGACCAGTTCGACCCGTTCGATAACAGTGAACAAAGGGGTTTTGCTCGTAGATGTTGCGACACCAATCACAAGCTCATCGAGCACCAGGCTTGCCCGACGGATGATGTCCATATGTCCAGTTGTGACGGGGTCGAAGGTCCCGGGATAGACACCTTTATGCTTCTGACGAGCCATCTTCATCACCTGCACTTTCCGCCCCGCTATCGTCGTCACTTCGGTTTTCATTGGGGCTTTCTGCTAAGCTCGCAACACTAACAATGCTTTCACCTTGGGCTACGCGGAAGACGGTGACCCCTCGTGTCGAGCGCCCCGCAACCCGAATTTCGTCAATATTGGTCCGGATCAGTTTCCCTGCATCGGTGACAAGCATTAAGCCGTCAGATTGCTCGACGGGGAAGCAACCAGCAACCGCTGGCTGCTTGTCCCCCTTGCTACGG
>CAXBRM010000152.1:0-4741 GCA_963978305.1 uncultured Rhodospirillales bacterium | reverse complement strand
TGAGCGGCGCCGACCGCACCGCATTCAACCGCTATAAAAGGGAGGTCGCCGAGCTGCGCAGTAACGCCCTTTTATTTGGCGAGGATGTCTTTGTGGACCTTTAGGCTTTGAGGTCAAAGGGGTTAAACGACCTCGACCACCAATCCCTCAGAATCATCGTTGTTTCCTGCCGCGCTGATCGCTGGCCGGGTTACAGTCACACCACCTTCGGGCATTAGAGTACCATCAAGCACTTTGACAGCCAGCGGATCAATGATCTCGCGCTGAATCAGTCGTTTCAACGGCCTGGCACCGTATAGGGGATCGTAGCCCTGTTCGGCGAGCCACGCTCGGGCACTTGCGTTAATATCAAGACCAAAATCTTGGTTGGCCATGCGCTGTTCGACAATTGACAGCTGGACATCGACAATCCCTTGGATCACCTGACGGCTTAAGCGGTTGAAAATCAGAATCTCATCCAAACGGTTCAAGAATTCCGGCCTGAACGCTGCCCGAACGATTTTCATCATATCCGCCTGGACAACTGGGTCACTGGCTTCTTTCGTGCTGTCGTTCAAAATTTCGGCGCCCAAATTGCTGGTCAAAACAACAATCGTGTTTCTAAAATCAACGGTATGACCAAGGCTGTCGGTCAACCGGCCTTCGTCCAAGACTTGCAGCAGCAAGTTGAACACATCGGGGTGCGCCTTCTCGACCTCGTCAAACAACACCACTTGGTAGGGCTTGCGACGGACCGCTTCGGTCAACACCCCACCTTGCTCATAACCCACGTAGCCAGGCGGGGCACCGATCAGGCGCGCAACACTGTGCTTTTCCATATATTCACTCATGTCGAGGCGCAACAGATTGGATTCGTCGTCAAACAGAAAATCGGCCAGTGCTTTGGTAAGCTCTGTTTTGCCGACCCCCGTTGGTCCCAAAAACAAAAAACTGCCAATTGGCCGGTTTGGGTCCTGCAAGCCGGCTCGGGCACGACGGACGGTATTGGCGACGGCATGCACAGCTTGCTCCTGACCAATAACCCGTTGACCAAGAATATTCTCCAGGCGCACCAGCCGATCCCGCTCCCCTTCGAGCATTTTTTCGACAGGAATTCCCGTCCAGCGAGCCACCACGCGGGCGATATTGTGCTCGCTGACTTCTTCTTGAACGGTCTGTGCGGCCGAGGTGGCATCAAATTCAACCAGACGCGCTTCCAAGTCAGGGATGACGCCATAGCGTAATTCGCCTGCCTTGGCGAAGTCGCCTTCCCGTTCGGCGATCTCTGCCTGGCTGCGAGCCTGATCTAGCTTTTCTTGCGCTTGCTTAATTTGGGCGAGTTTTTCCTTATCGGCACGCCAGACCGCATTCAGATCCTCGCTGCGTTTTTCGAGCTCAGACAGCTCTTCGTTGAGCCGGTCAAGTCGCTCCTTACTTGCGTCATCCCGCTCCTTTTGGAGGGCGGCAGCTTCAATTTTCAGCTGCAAAATCCGCCGATCCAACTCATCAATTTCCAGCGGTTTACTATCGATTTCCATACGCACGAGGGCTGCTGCCTCATCCATCAAATCAATCGCCTTGTCCGGCAGAAAGCGGTCTGAAATATAGCGATCGGACAGTGTCGCCGCACTGACCAATGCTTGGTCGGCGATCCGGACGCCGTGATGCATTTCATATTTTTCTTTGATCCCACGCAGAATGCTGATGCTGTCTTCAACGCTGGGTTCATCAACCATCACTGGTTGAAAACGCCGCGCCAACGCGGCATCCTTCTCAATGTATTGACGGTACTCATCGAGCGTTGTCGCACCGACAGCGTGCAGTTCGCCACGCGCCAATGCGGGCTTGAGCATGTTACTGGCGTCCATTGCACCATCGGTTTTGCCTGCCCCAATCAGCGTGTGCAGTTCATCAATGAACAACAAAATCTCGCCGTTAGCGGCCTCCACTTCTTGCAGCACCCCTTTCAAGCGCTCTTCGAATTCACCACGAAACTTTGAGCCAGCAACCATGGCGCCCAAGTCCAGAGCGAACAGCCGCTTACCGGCAATGCTTTCTGGCACATCGCCGTTGATGATCCGCAGGGCCAGGCCCTCAACAATTGCCGTCTTGCCGGTGCCCGGCTCACCGATTAGTACCGGATTATTTTTCGTGCGGCGGGACAAAATTTGGATGGTTCGGCGAATTTCTTCGTCGCGACCAATAACCGGATCCAATTTGCCTTGCGCCGCAACGGCCGTCAGATCGCGAGCGTATTTCTCGAGTGCATCAAACTGTTCTTCAGCGCTTGCACTCGTGGCTTTTCGCCCTTTACGCTGCGCTGTAATGGCAGCGTCAAGTTTTGCTCGATCAAGACCCGCAGTCTTCCACACCGAACCCACTTGAGCATCGTCCAGCAATGCCTGGATGATGCGATCGACCGTCACAAACTGATCGCCAACCTTGGCGGCGCGTTTCCCTGCCTGCTCCAAAATTCCGGCGCTCTGACGATCGAAATAAATCTCCGCCCCCGGCCCGCCAACCTTGGGCAGGGCAGCTACCTTGGCTTCAATCGGGGCAAGCAAACGCCCAGCATCACAACCCGCAAGCGTTAGCAATCGCTGTGTGTAGCCGTCATCATCTTGAAGAACAGAAATCGCCAGATGCCATGGCGTGATGTATTGATTTTGCGCGCTCGCAGCGAGCGATTGTGCCGCCATCACCACTTGACGGGCACGATCGGTAAATTTTTCTATATTCATTTAGTTTCCTTTGATTTAAAGTGTCTTTATTTTCAAGCACACTCGAAACGCTAAAGAGAAAGAGAACCTACAGTTGCAGCGTTCTCTTCACTTAGGTGGAAATTAAGGGGTGAGTTTCAAGGCCCGGTCAAATCAAGGAACAAGACATGGACATCAATCCGCTGCTCGATGCAGGCGCTTTGGTCTCGATGGCGTGCAGCCAGAAACCGCCAGCAGACGCGGCATGCCTCTACCATGGTTTCCTTATGGATAGGTGCTCTGGGCCTGAATCTTTGGTTTACGCTGTTGCCGGGCCGCGTGCTTCACGACGTCGTTTTTGGCACTCCTTAAGCAACCTGGGGTTGCTCGTCGCTGTCGTCCGGTTCGGGAATAAGTGAGACGACTTCTGGATCCTCCGACAGGACCTCCACCCCAACAATCGCCGGCTGATCTTGCTCACTGGGATCGGTTGGCGGTTGCTCAGTGTCTATTTGGCTGCTTGAATCTGTAATAATTACTTCCGCTTCGGCACCAGCTGAGGCTTCTGAGTCATCCGGATCCAAAACATTTGGCTGATCACCTTCCGCTTCCGATGAGCGTGCCTGGCGTTCTTCACGTTGGGCCTGCTTTTTGGCTCGCGCCTCCTCAATCGCCACCTGATTGGCAAGATGAATCCGAAGGTAGTGCTCACCATGTTGAAAATAAGCTTCGGCCATGACATGATTGCCGGCAGCCTGGGCATCACGCGCCAAAGCGAGGTACTTATCCATGACCTGTTGCGCATTCCCCCGCACCCGGACGCTTGGCCCATTGCTATCATAAACTTGGTTGCGGTTTGGCTGATTATTCCCGCGACGATTATTACGACCGCGTTGGCGACGATTGTTATTGCCTTGGCGCATTTAGCGCATCCCTCATTGTCGTGAAGTGTGAAGTTATTCGGCTCTGCCGATTTCAATGATCACATATGGAGTTGTGGTCAAGCCAGCCATCTCTGCGACCTGGTTAACGGTGTTACAGACGACTTCGTAACGGCAGCGATGCCATGAGCTTTAAACCATGACGTCTAAATAGCGCCGTTTGTTATTTTACACAAGCATCATTTTATTTCCTGTAAAACCACAGCACGATCACGAGAAGCGAGGTCTTGACGGACCTCGACAAGCTCAAAAGCATTCTCACTGGCAATTGTCACTACCGCATCGCGTTGTTGCCAACCAATTTCAAGGCCAACCAGCCCACCGGGTGCCAGCCAATTAGAAACGCTCTGTAAAATCTGACGATAAGCACCCAAACCGTCGTGACCACCGTCAAGAGCAAGCACAGGATCAAAGCCTTGGACACTTTTGTCCAGATTGCGCATTTCCGTCTGCGTTAGGTAAGGCGGATTGCTAACCACCAAATCAAATTTGCTGTCAGGGCTGATATTTGAGAACCAGTCGCTCTGGGCAAAATTGAGTCGATCAACTAGGCGAAATTGATGTAGCCGGGGGTCATCGCGATTAGCACGGGCGCATGCCAACGCATCGCCAGATAAATCTACACCCAGCCCGTGCCACGTCGGCCGATGGGCCAACAGTGCTATGCTGATACAGCCCGATCCTGTGCCTAAATCCAACAGCTTTTTGTGGGAGTTGTCAGCATGGGTGAGCACCAAATCCACCAACGCCTCTGTGTCATTGCGAGGATCAAGGGTCGCGTGGTTCACACCAATCGGCAAGCCATAGAATTCTGCTTCGCCAAAAATTCGCGAGAGCGGCTCACCTGCCAACCGACGGGACACCATCATCTGCGCGGTGGCTCGCGCAGCTTCGCCATCGGGCGATGCGGCAATAGCCTGTTCAACAATCCAACGGGCTTCGACCGCCGCGTGGGGCTTTAAGTCTTCGCTTTGTTGAAAGCGATATTTGGCTAACGCCCTGAGTTCGGCCACCAAAGCCTGATCAAACACGCCGCTCAAATGTTTACGACTCCAAAGCGGCCAGTCGATCAGCCTGGTCTTGAGTGATCAGCGCATCCACAATTTCCCCTAAAGCCTCGCC
>CAXBRM010000151.1:0-4757 GCA_963978305.1 uncultured Rhodospirillales bacterium | reverse complement strand
TCCTCAACAGATTTATTCAACATGCTAGCCTCTCGCTGGATCTGAGTGACAGCTCCGGCGATCAAAAAACTGCCCTTTAAATACTCCCTGATAAGCAGATTCCAGATGGTCGGACGAACGCTGTTGTCTGCACGGATGGTTAGAGAGAAAATCGCTTTGCCGGGGGTTTGATCAAACCGTTTTTGCAGAACGGCAAAAACAAATGGTGCCAACAGATATATCAACGCTAACAACGAGATTGCATTAATTTTGTGGCCGTTTTTGTCAGATACATAGCCAATGTCGACACTGCGTGTTGCTGTTTCTGAAGGCCAACTTTTCGAAAGTATTGTGACATGAGTTCTACTTATGAACATATTGTGTTGGGGGCATATTTTCCAGGTGTGTATTTGGTCACTTTCCTTCGGCAAAAGCTTAATGAATTCCGCCTGGGTAGAGATGTCATTGCGAGTTTCGCAAGCGCTAGAATAGTGGCTCAGAGGCACGATGAGCTTTACGGGCAGAATTGGGTTTAGGGCCGAAGCGAGAATACTAACAACCAGCGTTAGCAGTACCAAGTCCACCACGTAGGCCAGGATTCGTCGCCAGAAGTAGCGTTTTTCCATTGTCTGTGCCTTTTCACCAAATCAGCTTTGAGACCAGAAAAGCCTTTTGAACAACGTCAAACCAATATCCTTCCTGTAGGCATAACGAAATAAGCACGAAAATAAAATAAATGACAGGTAATTTGATAAAAAAACTCCGGTTAGCGAAACACCAACCGGAGTTCAATGATGTGATATCTTACAGGGGTAGGGTTACATCATCCCGCCCATACCGCCCATGTCTGGCATGCCGCCAGCCGCAGGCGCGTCGTCTTTCGGTGCGTCGGTGACCATCGCTTCGGTGGTGATCAGCAGTGATGCAACCGATGCCGCATCTGTAAGCGCAGTGCGAACAACCTTGGTCGGGTCAACGATGCCGTTTTCGACCATGTTCACGTACTCTTCAGTTTGTGCGTTGAAGCCCAAAGAAGTGTCGCTGCCCTCAAGCAATTTGCCAACAACGATGGATCCTTCGGCGCCAGCATTTTCAACGATTTGACGAATTGGCGATTGCACAGCACGCCGGACGATCGCAATGCCCGCATCTTCGTCGGCGTTGGCGCCTTCCAGATCGTTCAGTGCATTGGAAGCATACAGCAGAGCGGTACCACCGCCTGGCAAGATACCCTCTTCGACGGCAGCTCGTGTTGCGTTCATCGCATCTTCAACGCGGTCTTTCCGTTCTTTTACTTCGACCTCCGTTGAACCACCGACGCGAATAACGGCAACGCCACCGGACAATTTAGCCAGGCGTTCCTGCAGCTTTTCACGATCATAGTCCGAGCTGGTTTCTTCAACCTGCGCTTGGATTTGAGCGCACCGGCCAGAGATTGCGTCAGCTGAGCCAGCACCGTCAACGATCGTTGTTTCTTCTTTGCTGATCACCACACGCTTTGCAGTACCAAGCATGTCCAAAGTAACAGCTTCAAGCTGGATGCCGACTTCTTCACTGATTACGGTCCCGTTGGTCAGGATCGCAATATCTTCAAGCATTGCCTTGCGTCGGTCACCAAAACCCGGTGCCTTAACAGCAGCGATTTTCAAACCACCGCGGAGTTTGTTGACAACTAAGGTGGCCAAGGCTTCACCTTCTACGTCCTCAGCAATAATCAACAGCGGCTTGCCAGACTGAATGACGGCCTCAAGGATACCTACCATCGGCTGAAGCGAAGACAACTTCTTTTCGTGGATCAGGATCAACGGATCTTCAAATTCAGTGACCATTTTTTCTGAGTTGGTCACAAAGTAGGGAGACAAGTAGCCGCGATCAAACTGCATGCCTTCAACCACGTCCAACTCGGTTTCAGCAGTTTTGGCTTCTTCGACGGTAATGACGCCGTTATTGCCAACTTTGTCCATCGCCTTGGCAATCATTTCGCCGATTGAAGCTTCGCCATTCGCTGAAATGGTGCCCACCTGTGCGACTTCTTCGTTGGTGCTGATCGGGTTAGACATACTCAACAAACTGTCCTTGACCGCTGCAACCGCTTTATCAATGCCGCGCTTGAGGTCCATCGGATTCATGCCAGCAGCGACGCTTTTGGCACCTTCTGTGACAATTGCTTGCGCCAATACTGTCGCGGTGGTTGTACCGTCACCAGCGACGTCGTTCGTTTTGCTGGCTACTTCGCGCAGCATTTGTGCGCCCATGTTTTCGAGCTTGTCCTCAAGTTCAATTTCTTTTGCGACAGATACACCATCTTTGGTAACGCGAGGCGCACCAAATGACTTGTCCAACACAACATTACGACCTTTTGGACCCAACGTAACTTTGACAGCGTTTGCCAACACGTTGACACCGTTGAGCATTTTTTCGCGGGCTTCGCCGCCGAATTTCACGAGTTTAGCAGCCATTGTTGCCAATTCCTCTTTTAATTGATGACTTTATATTAAGGGCGAGTCGAGCCTTTAGGCTTCTAAAACGCCCATGATTTCGTTCTCTTTCATGATCAACAGGTCTTCGCCGTCGACCTTCACTTCGGTACCGTTCCATTTACCAAACAAAACTTTGTCGCCAGCGCGCAATTCTAAAGGGGTGACTTCACCTTTGTCATTACGTACGCCGGAACCAACGGCAACGACTTCACCTTCCATCGGTTTTTCTTTGGCGGTGTCTGGGATAATTAGGCCGCCGGCGGTTTTTTCCTCAGCGTCAATGCGCTTGATCAACACGCGGTCGTGTAGGGGACGAAACTTCATGATTTTCCTCATTGATGTTCGTGTGGTTTCGAGATGAGAGCTCACGTTAGCACTCGCGCTGTGTGAGTGCTAACATAAATAGGACCAGCACTATTCTCCTTCAATGCTTGAT
Source organism: uncultured Rhodospirillales bacterium (assembly GCA_963978305.1). Taxonomy (GTDB): domain Bacteria; phylum Pseudomonadota; class Alphaproteobacteria; order UBA7985; family UBA7985; genus CAXBRM01. The sequence continues at coordinate 1,862 of CAXBRM010000151.1, read as the reverse complement.
CTGATCCATCACCGAAATGCGGCAATGCGTGCTTTGCAAACCAGCTTGATGTTGCGGCGGCGTAGCATGACACATTACTTCATCCAGTAAAGGACGTTTCATTATGACCTTGTCTCAACCGGTTCGACGGAAACTGAGCCATACGAGGCAGTACAAGTGCTGCGGCTATGAGCGGGAAGACGACCTGTATGACATCGAAGTCGAGATGACCGACGTGAAGCCCCATAGCTTTGACAATTATGATCGCGGCTATATCTCGGCGAATGAACCACTCCACCATATGCAAATGCGGGTGACGATTGACGAAAGCATGCTTATCCATGACGTCGAGGCGACCACAATCGCAGCGCCCTACAGTGTCTGTCCGAACATCACTGACAACTACAAGCAGTTGATTGGCCTAAGGATCGTTCCAGGTTTCACGGAAGCCTGCCGAAACGCCACTTCTGGGGTAAATGGTTGCACTCATCACAATGACATACTACGCATCTTAGGGACAGTAGCATACCAAACTATGTGGCCGATCCTGAAACGCCGAGGCGATGAAGCCAAATTCAAATCAAATAAAGAGAGTGGTCAGACCGGCAAAACGGCGCCAACCAAACCACCAGTTCTGAACACATGCCACGCCTACGCTCAAAGCTCAGCAATCGTCAAACGACAGTGGCCAGAGCACTTCAAGCCAGAGTGACATGCTGCTCAGATTTTCGGTGTTGAAGACTTACCCTAGTGTAGTGGCAAGTTTCGCTGCCGGAAATAGGCGAGCACCCACGCCTTGATACTAGCTGTTCGATTCACGTCCCGATCGCCACAAGTGGCCTGCTCAAGTATGTCCTCCATGCTCATGCCACGTTTCTTCCGGATGTAATCAAGCCCTGCCCAGAATTCACGCTCCATTCTTATACTGGTCCTACGCTCCCCTACTTTGATACTCCGACACACCTGAACCTTGTCCGGTGCTAAGATTAAATCAGACATTCAAGCCCCCTTAGACTAACCATACTTCCATGCCAGCTTTGCAAGCATATAGTTTTCAATAACTACCTATCGGGGAAAACTATATCAATTACCTACAAAAAAACAATTATTTATTTATGATTTTATTAATTTTTTTTCGATGATGTTGATTTCGAGTGCGTGGATGGGCTCAGGCATCAAATCAAGCACAAGCGCATGAATTGCACGGTGCTGCGAAACTCTCGATTTTCCCGCAAGTTGGTCAGCCTTGATATAAATACGAAAGTGCGATTCACCACCTGCGCGCGCTCCGCTGTGCCCAGCGTGTTCAGCGCTGAAGTCTTCCACGATTAAGACCTCAGGATTGAGCGACTCTCTTAGGCGTGTTTCGATCTGGCCTTTGACAGAGGTCATGGTATCTTTATCCTTTGTTGTTGTTTGCTTTTGATCGTTGTGAGCGACAGCAGGGGCGCTTAACGTAATTTTAGGTTAATATCCAGTATGGCTCGAAGCTCAAAAGATGTCTTGGATGCGCCGTTTCGGCGTATGAGAAAGCAAAAGGAAGAGGAGCAAGCCAAGACGACAAGGCTGTGTGACGAACCCGGTTGTAAGAAAGCTGGCGAACACAGAGCCCCGAAAGATCGCCGGCATTTAGATGAATATTATTTCTTTTGCCAGGAACATGTCACGGCCTACAACCGTCAATGGAACTACTTCAAAAACATGACTCACGAAGAAATGGACGAGGATCGTCGTCGCGATCATACGTGGGGTCGGGATACAAAACCTTTTGGCAACAGCGCGCGCACCAAAAAGCGCAACAAGGCCTTTAGCGGCAAAGTGAATGACCTGTTCGGCGTTTTTGCGGAAGAAGACAAAAATGGAAGTGAATTCGAGGGTCGAAA
>CAXBRM010000150.1:0-4775 GCA_963978305.1 uncultured Rhodospirillales bacterium | reverse complement strand
CCAACGTTTTTGCTTTCGTCAAGCTGCGGTTCCTGAGCGAGATAGCCAACGCTCGCGCCGTCTGCCGCCCAGCATTCACCATCAAATTCTTTGTCCAGGCCCGCCATCAGCTTAAGAAGAGTGGATTTGCCAGCGCCGTTCAAACCAACAACACCAATTTTCGCCCCGGGAAAGAAGGAAAGGTAAGCGCCTTTAATGATTTCTTTGCCGCCGGGGAAAACCTTCCGAAGGTCTTTCATCACAAAGACATATTGATAGCTCATAGCGAGGACTTTCAAGAAATGGATACCATTAGAATTGACGCATGGTTTAAGCCAAACTCCCAAATTGCTCAATCAGAACGCTGGTTTGCCTAAATCAACGCCGCCTTGCATTTAAAAACATTTTCGCCCTTGCAACGACAAACATGTCAAGTCAGGTTAATTGGGTAACGTTATTCGCTATCATGGAAAAATGCCCTCATGATCATCAATTATGGCGACCCAGATATCAACTTGCTGACGCGTAAGGCGCTTCCTGGTGCGATCAAAAATGACCTGAACAAAAATCCGGCATGGGCATCTTGGCGGACATTGAGACACAAGCAGCCACCCATCGAAGCCTGGCTGCAAACCCACCACGGTTTACTGAAAACAATTTCTAAGATCGAGACCGCCACGGCGGCGCTCATGGACGTGCAACCCTCGGAGCTCAACAGAACGATACGTTTTTGCAATTTGCTTGAGGGTTGCCAACACCTGGTCCTTCATCTGGAACAGCACCAGATCGTAGAAGAGCAAATTTACTTCCCAAAATTTGTCGCCATCATTCCTCGGTTGAAAGCCCCAATAGAGATGCTAGACCACGATCACATTGTGCTGGAACAGTTGATGCATGATGCGAATATCGTCCTCGATAAACTAGCCACCATGAAACCCAAAAGGGCGGATATCGCACGGTTGCATCAGATTACAGCGCGACTGCATCGCGGGCTGAAAACACATATCCAGCACGAAGAAGATATTATCATGCCAGACCTGCTGGAGATCGGCATTGAGCGATTGTTAATCGACTAGACGATCGCCTTCTGGGACTTCTGACAGAGCAAGTTACGGCCAAAGCGGACCACCAGCCCAGCCTTCAGTGTCGTCGACCGAAGAGCGAACCCAGCGCACTCGCTCGTGGATACGAAATGTACCGGCTTGCCAAAATTCGATTTCAAGCGGTCGAACCAGAAAACCGCCCCAGTATGGGGGCCGCGGCGGGTTATCAACGCCTTCAAACTCCGCCTCTTTTTCGGTAACCGCTGCGTGAAGGGTTGGCAATCCGCCGGGCAGTGGCTTGCTTTGGTCACTAGCCCAAGCGCCAATTCGGCTCCCGCGTGGTCGCGTGTTAAAATAATTATCGCTATCTGCTTCACTCAACCGTTCGACAGACCCCCGTATGCGAACCTGGCGTTCGAGCGATTTCCAATGAAAAACCAAAGCCGCTCGGGTGCAGCTCGCCAATTCCTGACCCTTTACACTGTTATAGTTTGTAAAAAATCGGAAGCCTTCTTGACCGTGACCTTTCATCAGAACGATGCGAGCATTCGGCATCCCGTCGTCATCAATTGTTGCCAGTGTCATCGCGGTTGGATCATTGATTTCGCGCTCGTGCGCAAGAGCCAGCCATTGGTCAAATTGCTCAAAGGGTGCGTGAAAGGGTAAACAGTCGGTCATTAACGCTCCGTTGGGATGAAAAGTACGATTGTACGATTGATCAAGATTAAGGCGTTTTTGCTGGCGGAAAAGACCTTCAGGCATGATTGATATTTCAAGAACGCAATTTTTGGCAACCCAACCAGCTGACTTGTGACTTGTCAAACCAAGTCACTAGCGGCACAAAGAGGTTGAACCGTCTGCGTTCTCGTTATCGGTCGTCAAATCGCGACCCATTACAACGCCACGGCGGGCTAAAAAAGCGGAGAAACCTCTATGTCAGAAATGAACGGCTTCGGCCCAGGCATCACCCACCCGAACGGATTGATGACGGGCAAGCGGGGGCTGGTCATGGGGCTGGCCAACGACAAAAGTATTGCGTGGGGCATTTGCCAAGCGTTACGCGCACAAGGGGCGGAGTTTGCCGTTAGTTATCAAGGGGGACCGCTGGAAAAGCGTGTCAAGCCACTCATGGCACAACTCAAACTCAGTGACTCTCATTTGCTGACATGCGATGCAACCGACCCTGAGAGCGTTCAAGCGACGATCAAGGCCACTGCAGAAATGTTTGGCGGTTCTTTCGATTTTATCGTCCATGCGATCGGCTTTAGTGACAAGGATGAACTGAAGGGCAAGTACCTAAATACGAGCAAAGAGAATTTTCAGTTCACCATGGACGTAAGCTGCTGGAGTTTTACGGAAGTCGCCAAAGCGGCCGAACCGTACATGAACCGAGGCGGCAGCATGATAACACTGACTTACCTGGGCAGTGTGATGGTTATTCCTAATTACAATGTCATGGGTGTTGCCAAAGCCGCTTTGGAGGCAAGCGTTCGCTATCTTGCTCACGACTTTGGTCCTGCTGGTGTTCGCGTCAATGGGCTAAGCGCTGGCGCTATTCGGACACTGGCCGCCAGCGGCATCGGTGACTTCAAAAATATGCTTAAGTGGGGCGAGTTAACATCACCTATGCGCCAGAACGTCAGTATTAATGATGTTGGAAATGCCGCCTTGTATTTGCTCAGCGATTGGGCGGCAGGTGTCACCGGACAGATCCATTATGTTGATGCTGGTGCAAACACGCAAGGTATGTTTCCACTTGATGAAATTGAACCGATTGCTGACCTGGCGGCCGATATGGCTTCACGCAAGAAAGCAACATAAAGATGTCTCTTAACTCTTATGGTCATCTGTTCCGCGTCACGACTTGGGGCGAAAGCCACGGCCCAGCCATTGGCTGCGTTATTGATGGCTGCCCACCCGGCGTCAGCCTGAGTGAAGGCTTGATCCAACCAGCGCTTGATCGTCGTCGGCCCGGGCAAAGTAAGCACACGACACAACGCCGAGAAACCGATCAGGTTGAAATATTGAGCGGCATATTTGAGGGCTACAGCACTGGCACGCCGATTAGCTTACTAATCCGAAACACAGATCAACGCAGTAAAGACTACAGCGAAATTGCCGACCAATTCCGCGCTGGACACGCCGATTATACCTACTGGAGCAAATATAAAGGTTTCCGGGACTATCGCGGCGGTGGCCGTACCAGTGCACGGGAGACCGCCAATCGCGTGGCTGCAGGCGCCGTCGCGCAAGCGGCGCTCGATCATCTGCTTGACACAAAGATTTTAATTCGGGCGAGTTTGGTTGAAATGGGCGGTCTTGGAATTGACCGCAGCCGCTTTGACTGGAATGCCATCGAGCAAAACCCATTTTTTTGTGGTGACCCCGTCGCGGCTCAAGCCTGGGACGCTGAGCTAACGCGGCTTCGCAAAGCCGGATCGAGTGCCGGCGGCGTAATCGAAGTCGTTGCTGAGAACGTTCCGGTTGGACTGGGAGCGCCGATTTACGCCAAATTAGACAGTGAACTTGCTAGCGCGTTGATGAGTATAAATGCGGTCAAAGGCGTTGAAATGGGTGATGGCTTTGGCGCCGCACGCCTAACGGGGATCTCTAACGCCGATGAAATGACCCTTGATGATGACAATCGTCCGGCGTTTCCGACCAATCATGCTGGTGGCATCTTAGGCGGCATTTCGACCGGACAGCCAGTGATCGCGCGGGTCGCCATCAAGCCGACCAGCAGCATTTTATCGCCGCGCCGATCTCTAAATCGCTTTGGTGAACCTGTTGACGTGATCACAAAAGGCCGTCACGATCCATGCGTGGCGATTCGCGGCGTGCCTGTTGTGGAAGCCATGGTCCAATGTGTTATTTTGGATCAGCTGCTGCTTAGCTTTGGGCAGGGAACAGCTATTGGCTCTCGAGCATGGGACCAGCGTTAACCGCTTGACAAAAACCCTTCGAAAAAACGTGCAACGTTTGAACCCAAGGCGTCAGTGGCGTATCCACCTTCCATCGTGACCACCTTTGGGCACGGCAACGCCGCCAATCGCACACCCATCCTCTCAAAATCGTCGGCCTCGAATGTGAACTGGCTGATCGGATCGCTACCATGGGTATCGACACCCAAGGGAATGACAAGTGCATCAGTGCCGTGAGCCTCAATCGCCAGAATCGCCTGCTCCAATCGCTCCGACCACGCCCGGTAGTCGGTGCCGAAGGCCATTGGCAAATTCAGATTTTTTCCAAGCCCGGCGCCTGATCCTGTTTCTTCAGAAAAGCCCAGAAAATAGGGAAATTCATAGTCTGGGTCAGCATGGAGGCTAACCGTTAAAACGTTTTCTTGATCGTAATAAATCGCTTGGGTGCCATTGCCGTGATGATAATCCACATCCAAGACCGCAACGCGCTGTGCACCGAGGGCTAAGAAACTTTCGACCGCAATGGCCGCGTTATTAATGAAGCAATAGCCGCCGTAAAGGTTGGCGTGGGCATGGTGACCAGGCGGCCTGGTCAGGGCGAACGCACCTCGTTTGACCGTGGCTGATTGAGCCGCTGCATGGGCACAAGCTGCGCCTTCTATGCTGGCCAGCCACGTGCCCTCGTTGACCCCTGTATCTACACAAAAGCTGTAATAGCCCATTTGAGCATCAATGCGCTTGGGCGGCTTTGTACGACGGCGAAGTCCTGGTACTGGCCAAGCGAACCCCAGGGCATCATTTGTGCCAGGATGTTCTTGACGCCATTGTGTCA
>CAXBRM010000149.1:0-4815 GCA_963978305.1 uncultured Rhodospirillales bacterium | reverse complement strand
GACGGTCGCTTCGATGCGGCGGTTTCTGCGTTGCAGTTGGCGAGTGCGGCTGGAGGGCATGCGGCGAAACAGCAGGGCACCAAAGGGCCAGGAAGTTTCCAAGTTAATTTTATTGATGCTGTATCGCGGGTTGGCCTGTCTTGATCCCAAAGACTTGGACACCACACGAACTGAGACGGGCGTTGCGGTTGTATTTGATCCTTGGGCCCGAAGACACAGACGATCCACTAAGCCTGGTTCAGCAAGCCATTGCTGGTGGTGTCACTTTTGTCCAATGGCGGGATAAAAACAGCATTGGATCGAAAGGTGATGTGCAAGCTATGTGTCGCGTTTGCCGTAACGCCCAAGTGCCGTTTTTGATTAACGATGACGTGGCCCTGGCCAAAGCTGTCGGGGCTGATGGTGTTCATCTTGGCCAGAATGATATGCCGACGGCGCAAGCGCGTGCCGTTTTAGGGGATAGAACCGTGATTGGGCTATCCGTTGGCAGTGATGGAGAAGCCGCCAAGTACGACCCAAAAGTTGTCGATTATGTCGGCGTTGGTCCTCTGTTTGCGACCACGACGAAAATGGACGCTGGAAAGCCTTTAGGATGGTCAAATGCTTGCGCCTTATTGGTTAGGCACAGGTTAAAACCGGCGGTGTTTATTGGCGGAATTTCGCCACAATCATTAAGCACCGTAAAAAACCAAAAGGTGCCGGAGGAGTTAGCTGGATTTGCTGTCGTTAGTACCGTGACAAAAGCAAAAGATCCGCAGACCGCCTGCAACCAACTTTTGGACTCAATGCCCTTGCTTCTTGAGATTTAACAGACGATATTGGCGGGGCCAACTTTGACCCTGGATATCAAGGTTTACCTGTATGATCCAACGTATTGACCGTCGCGCGCTTCTGAAAGCTGGGACCCTATTGGCTGGTACCGGCGTCAGCGCTGGCTTTTCACCTCTGCTGCTCGCTCAAGCCGCTGAAGATCCGGTGGCAATAATCGAGTCATTTGCGCGTGAAATTTTTAAGGTCTTTGGTCCTTTGAATGGGGTTAGCGAAAGCTATGCAAGCCGCCGTCAGTTGCTTCAGGAAATTGTCAATGATCGGTTTGCCTATGATGAAATGGCGGAGGCAGCTGCCGCTATTGCTTTGCCGGAGATGACTGATGCCGAGCGACGCCGGCTGAGCGCTGTTGGTCGCGATTTGGTGGCTGAATATTTGCTATTTTTTTTCGTAAACATTAAGCCAGAAAACCAATTTGTTGTTAACGGGCTCCGTCGGTCGCGTTCTGGAAATCGCTTGATGATAGACACCACTGTCATTCTAGAGGATGGCAGCAAATTTTCGATCATTTGGCATATTGTCGAGCGAGATGGAAGGTATCTGGTTTACGATGTTCGTAGCATTGTTTTTAGCGTGATGAACCAAGTGACGGACCTTGCAACTGAAGGGTACGAAACGGCCGGTATGTACATGTTGTTTCGCGTTTTGGACCGACGTATCGAAAGCTACAGACAAAAATTTCCAGATTAACGGTTGTCGCGGAAGCCAAACAGCGCGGATCCAACACGAATATGCGTTGCGCCAAGTTCAATTGCTGCCGGGTAGTCGGCCGACATACCCATACTTAAACCTTGCAACTCATGACGCTGAGCCAAGACTTTTAGGAAGGCAAAATGACCTGCAGGTGGGTCGTTTGAGGGTGGAATACACATCAGTCCCTCGGCAACCAAATCATGTTCAGCGATGGCTGACAAAAGTGCCGGTAGGTTCTTCGGTGAAACGCCTGATTTCTGCGGTTCATCGCCAATGTTAACTTGAACAAAAAGTTTTGGACAGCGGTTGAGTTTGTCGCGCTCGCGCGCGATTGCGGTCACTAATTTGACGCGATCAACGCTGTGGATTGCGTCAGCAATGGCCATTGCGTCTTTGACTTTGTTTGATTGAAGTGGGCCAATTAAGTGAAGTCGTGTGTCTGGAAAGTCTGTTTTGATGCTAGTGAACTTTGCGACGGCTTCCTGCACTTTGTTTTCGCCAAAATGCATATGTCCCTGGCGAATAAGAGCCAGAACAGCGTCAGCAGGTTTTGTTTTCGAAACGGCGATCAGGCAGACGTCATCGGGCGAGCGGTTCGATCTTTTGCATATCAACCGAACGGTGGCATTTACTTCTTGCAGCGTGTTTCGTTTTGTCATCGAAAAAGATTGACGGTTCCCGTTAATCTCTGGATTTAAGTTCAGCCCAGTCAAATTAAAAGGGCCAATTCTTACGAATTGGCCCTTTTAATTGTCAGAAGTGGCAACCATGTCCGGTTGTTTTAGCCTTAGTCATCATCTTCGTCGTTATCTCGGCAAATTTGACCTGCGCCACGGCAATTTGCCCACTTTTCTAATGTGCGGGCGATCTGACTTTCAAACCGCCGAATTGCTTCCTCGTCACTGCTGGCGGTGTAGGTGCCAAAGTGGCGATCGTTGCTGGCCCAACGCATGTCATAAATGTCAGTGCCTGGAACGATGCCATGATGAGTATCGTAAAGGATAAAAACCTCGTCATTCACAGTTGCCCGCGCGATTTCGGTCGAAGGCATGCTCATGTCCATGGCACAGCCCGTTAGTGTCAAAATAGCTGCGAGCGCTGAGCCACCCAGAAAACGTTTAATCATTGTAACCTCGAAATCTCTTGCCCTAGGGCGTTAAAGTAACATCTACCCTATGATCGCCCGTTATGGTTAAAATTTTGTACATTTACCTTCTTATGCGTGTTGAATGCCCCATTTGGGCCGTATATCAGCGCCAGCTTAATCAATCTCGGTCGGATAAAGTAAAATTTAAGAATTGGGGCAGTTGCGACTCGGCTGAACTTTACATTATGCGTCAATTCAGTGACTTATTTGTTTCACTGATCTCCGATAATAGCGTCACGGTCCCTGATTTCGGGCACTATATTGAACAATCCGCGCTGCTTTAGTAGCTCGGGCCCTGACGCTGCGTATCATTTTAAGCAGTCGACGAAATTTTCAGCCCGATTATTGGGAGCATTTTTATGTCTCGTTTGGCATTTTTATTGACCGCTGCGACGGCTTTGACACCTGTATTGACTGCCGATGCTATCAAAGTGACCTTGTCGGGCGAAATCGACTTAGGGGTCAACTATCCTGATGTTACCGAATACAACCCAACGGCGGACGTTGCTTCAGACTTGAATTTCGATGTAGTGCATGAGGTAAGCCCAGACACACGGGTTGGGGGAAATCTAGACCTTAATGTCGGATTTTCTTATGCTGGTGGCACAGATCCGGATGTGTCATTGGATGAAGCCAACGTCTTTGTTGACTCAGCGCCTGGTAAAATTACGTTCACAACCGATGGCACGTTGGATAATGCGGATGCTTATCTCTCCGTAGCAGATGAGGTCACCGGCGAGTCGGGTGATTATTCACTGCTGTTTGAATCGCCAGATTTAAACGGCTTCAGTTCCGCGGTTGTATTTGATGTTTTGGGGGGCGATGCTTCAGGTTCGCTCGTCTACTCAGATAGCGTTCTGGAAGCCAATCTTGACATCGAACAAATCGGTCAGAATTTGTTCATTGATACTGAATTTGAACTGATTTACGGCGAGTTTACTGGCAAATTTTATGGCGCAGTCGGCGGCGATGGCTCAGAGGTTGAAGTCGAAGGTGCTGCAAAGCTGTCCTATGATTTTGGTACAGCGACGGTGTTTGCTGGCGCCAGTACGTACACAGAGCTCGCTGCGGGTGTGGATTTTGAAGTTGATGGCCTAACGGTTGGTTTTGATATTAGCGGTATGCCAAACGGCGTTACGGCATCATCCAACAGCATTTTGACGACAACCTCGACCGTTGAAGATACGGTGACATTTGGGCTGAGCGCTGAGTATAAATTTGAGGATCATCTCACGATTGAAGGTGATTTCGACACGTCAACTGTTGCTGATGTCAACACCAGCACAGCGTCATTTGGTGTCAAGCTCGAATTCTAATTCACGTCCATGATAAAGACGCATTTGTGGTTTGTCTGGTTCTGAATTTCCTCTTGAGGTGGTGGGGCGCAGGAACATAGCTGTCTTTGCCTGACTTTTGTGGCAAACGCCTTGATATGTGGCGAGATCAATGGCGTCGTTTTCTGGCCAACATCGAACTTCATAACCTCTATGTAGGAAATGAAGTTGAATGGTTGGTGGAGTTTGATAAGCCTGCAGCCTTGCAAGGCTTAGGATCTTTTAAATAGCCCAATGTCAAATATTTTTACCAAAACAAAACTTGATCTGAATCAGCCGCTTTCCCCAACCCAGGGTCTGATCCTTTTGTCATCTTATCCGAAGTCTGGGAACACATGGACTCGGTTGTTTTTTTATGCGTTGCAAAATCGAGCAAAAGAAATCGATTTAGACCATTTTGCTAAAAATATTTCGACGATGGATTCGCAAAAAACTCATTTCGCTAGCGTGTTGGGTGTCGATCCAAATTCATTAACGCAGCAAGAAATTGCGGAAACGATCCCAAAGGTCCAGCGTTACCTGGCGCTCAAGTCTAAAAACCGAGAATTAATTAAGACTCATACGGCGAATGGAGAATTTGGTGGAACGCCAACCATGGATTTTTCAGTGATTCGGGCCGTGGTTTACATCATCAGGAATCCTTTAGATGTGGTTGCGTCTTTCGCATCTCATATGGGCTACGGCTTTGATAGGTCTATTAAGGCAATGGCAACAAGCAAGAATTGGCTTCAGGCCGAGACAAAAGAATTACGAGACGAAGCGCCGCAGGTCGCGCAGCTGATGGGTAGCTGGTCAGAACATGTTGCTGGCTGG
>CAXBRM010000148.1:0-4831 GCA_963978305.1 uncultured Rhodospirillales bacterium | reverse complement strand
AAGACAATCAGATTACGGCTCGTCATCAGAAAGGGATCCGCAGCCCGTTTGCTCGTCCTGGGCGGTTGTCGTTTCACGAAGAGGTTGTCAACGCCATGAACAACTGGGTTCTAGACAAGGTTCTTGATTAATGACGGACACATTACCAGGGGTTGAGCCAAGCGCAGCCAAGTTGGTCGGGATCGGACTGCTGGGCTCAATCCTGTTTAGCGCTACATTTATTTTGAACTATACCATGCACCTGGGGGGTGGGCACTGGTACTGGTCCGCCGCTCTAAGATTCCTTTTCATGATCCTGCTTCTGTTTGGCATCCTAATGATTCGGTTAGGTTCAGCCAAACTGTGGGGCACGCTGGTTTTGTTCCGCAAGCATCTGCTGTTCTGGGTGCTTGTCGGCACCGTAGGGTTTGGTGTGTTTTATACCGGTATCTGCTTTTCGGCAGAGTACGCGAGAGGCTGGGTGGTGGCCGCCACATGGCAGATGACGATCTTGGCCACGCCACTCGTTCTGCTGGCGATGGGGTTTTCCTTTCCGAAGCGTGGCATCGTGCTTTCAGCCCTAATCGTTTTCGGTGTATTCTTGGTGAATATCGAGGGGTTCAGCCAAGGGATCACCAGTGAGGAGGTGCGCTTGGGCGTTCTGCCGATCCTAATAGCCGCCTTTGCCTATCCGGTCGGCAACCAACTTCTGAATGCCAGCAAGAATGGTACTCTGCCGTATGTGCCGCATATCAAGAGTGATCTGCTGAACTCGCCGCTGGTCTGTATCCTAAACATGTCGCTGGGGAGCATCCCGTTTTGGATTATACTTTATTTCTTTGCCGGGCCTCCTGTCCCAGGTGCTGAGCAGTGGATCAGCACCTTTATGGTGGCGCTCTTTGCTGGGGTTGCTGCCACTGGCCTGTTCCTCTACGCCCGCAACCTCACCTCTAATCCCTACAAGATTGCTGCAGTCGACGCGACGTTGTCGGGGGAAGTATTTATCCCCCTACTTTTTGAAGTGCTGATCCTCGGAGAGCTGTTCCCTGAGCCAGTGCCGCTCCTTGGCCTGTTGCTGATCGTGGTGGGGCTGTGCGCCTACGCATACCGCACCACCGTCACGCATTGATTTTTTGTAGAACCGGAGCTCTCTTGATCATGATTATCCGCCACATTGCCGACCTCGACCACTCTCGTATTGTGCGCTCTGACACTTGGCAAAGCACTCGGCTGATACTGGCCGACGACAAGATGGGGTTTTCGTTCAACATTACTGTGATGTATGCGGAAACCGAAACCCGCATGTGCTACAAGAATCATCTTGAAAGCTGCTACTGCTTGGATGGGGAGGCTGAGGTCGTGGATCTTGCGACAGGTGAGGTGCATCACCTGCGCCCCGGTGGTATCTACATCCTGGACAAGCATGACGAGCATATCGTGCGGCCCAAGACAGATCTCACCATTGCCTGCGTTTTCAATCCGGCTTTAATCGGTTCGGAAAAGCACTTACCGGACGGGTCCTACGTTGCCCAGAATGCGGCAAGCACTTTGCAGAGCTCACAGTAATGCCTAACACTTTGCCCAGTTACGCCTTTCTCAATTTCGAGGATCACCCGCGTGGCAACCTCATGCTACGCGCGCTTTTGGCCAACGCGCGACAGCCCACAATCGTAATTGAGGAATGTTCAAAGGATGCAAAAGAAAGCCGACGCGAGCAATTCGAATACTTGGCTGCCTATGCGCCCGATCCCAGCACGCCCACGGTGAAGAACCTGTGTGATCAGCATGGCATTTGCTATGTACAAGTTGACAGTCTTAACGCTGCCGATACCATCACGTATCTCAACTCTGCTAGCCCGGACTATGGGATTTTGGGCGATACGCGAGTGCTGATTGATCAGGTGATCCGCACGGTTCGTCACAACATAATCAATGTCCATCCCGGCTATCTGCCGGTGGTGCGGGGCAACAATCCATATATCTGGGCACTGGCCCTTGGCCTGCCGCAGGGTGCAGCGGCTCATTTGGTCGACACTGGTATAGATACTGGCCCGATTCTGCTAAATCAAAAGTTGGATATTTCCGCCATTCACAGTTTTGACCGGCTGGTGCATGAAATTAATGCACTTTGTGCAGACCTTTTGGTGCGAGCGTTTCATGGGCTGTTGTCCAAGTGTCTGAAGCCAGTGGAGCAGCCAGCGCCAACGCATCCGACGTTTCGCAAAGCACCTAAGGAATTACTCGATTACGCCCGAACCCTCATTTCTGAGCGTAGGCGGCCACCTTGTTAGGGCGCACCCCTTGACATTTAAAACAAAAAAAGCATAAAAAATTAAACAAAACCGCTTGATAATCAAAAATACTTTGAAAGCTTTCGTGGGTGTAGGGGGGCTCTGATCATCGCACGATCAGTCAGTTTGATAAAATTTTATCGCCTGCTTAGTGCTAAATGGAACTTAAGATGATGGTACAAGAATATTGGCCCGGGTTACTTACGGTCTATCTCGCGTGTCTGGTGGCGTTCACCAGTCCCGGGCCTAACTTTGTGGCGATTACATCCTATGCCGTCAAAAACCGCGCAGCAGGGTACGGGGTGGCGGTCGGCATTAGTGTTGGAACCGCGATCTGGGCTCTGTTCGCCGCCACCGGCCTCACCGCTCTCGTGACGACGTTTAGATTTGTCGAGACAGTGATCGGTGTTGCTGGCGGCCTGTATCTTTTATGGCTTGGGTACAACGCGTTTAAGTCGGTCCTTGCGAGACAAACGTTCCAACCAAATCAGATTGATACCAAAGACCTTCGAAGTTTAGCACAAAGTGTGCTTCCGGGTCTGGCAATCCAATTGAGTAACCCAAAAACAGCGATGTTTTGGCTGGCGCTTACCTCAACGGTAATACAACCGGGCACGCCATACATGGTGATTGTCTTGCTGGTCGGCGGGTGCCTGATGCTGGCACTTTTATGGCACTGTTTGCTGGCTTTTGCCTTTTCATCAGGACCGTTAAGGGAGGCTTATATTCGTTACAAGCCGGTGTTCTCTCTCATATTTGCAGTGTTGTTCTGTGGCTTTGGCTTGAGCGTCTTCTATTCGCTGGTTTGGGGACAAGCGGGTGGTTAGCCGCAGGAAGTTAGAGAGGGGGGATGCCGCGGAGGTATTCTGAGCCAGTGGATGACATAGTCTCTTTTGCACTCGCATGGTTTCTACTGGCCATTCCAATAGGGCCAAACGCGATCATTTCAATCGATTCATCAATACGCTATGGCTGGCCCCGAGCCGTTTTTGTGCCGTTGGGAATTGTAGGCGCGGCCTTGGTCTACGGTACGCTGTCATTAACGGTGTTGGCGTTTGTCCTGGCGCAAATGCCCATTCTCTTTAAGATCGCGATTGTTCTTGGTTCCATTTATTTATTTTATCTTGGTTATCGAATTTTGACACGCCCAGCATTGGCAACGGCTGATGTGCCACCCCATCGCAGTGATCGTCAGCTCGTTGTTCTTGGCTTCTCAACATCAATGTCAAACCCTAAGGCGGCCCTGGTATATCTGTCGGTTTTGCCAGGTGTCGCCCACAACAGCACGATGAGCCCACTGACCATCATTGCTATCACATCGGCAATCGCTGGTTTTGTCTATTGTTCCTACAGTTTGTTTGCGAATTATGTTCGCCGCTTTGTGATCGGGTCCTCGGGGAGGCAGAAATTCTTGGATGGATTGGCTTGCCTGTCGTTCTGGTTCATTGCGGCTAAGAATATTCATGACGTCATCAAGCCGGCGGTGGCGAACTTTTATCATTATTTTTCCTGATGAGCATTCAGATCTATTAATCCAACGGGAAGGAGGAACTCGCACGGTGTCATATGAAAGCTTGGTCTTGTTTGCTTTAGCTGTTTTTGTCGCTTCAGCTTCGCCTGGTCCTAACGTTTTAATCGTTCTGACAAACTCATTTTCGTATGGCATGAGGGGCGCAAGCCTTACAATCCTTGGAAACATTAGCTGTTTGTTTTGCATAGCTTTGCTTGCGGCGTTTGGCGTCGGTTCAATAGTATCTTTTGCGCCGCTTGCTTATATAGGAATGAAAATTGCCGGTGGTATTTATCTCGGTTGGATAGGGCTTAAGCTCATTTTGCGCACTTTCAAAAAGCAAAACTTAACGAGTGAGCTAAATATCGAAAGGCAGATTGCGGACAGAGGTTCAATTTCTTTTTTCGCAGAGGCCTTTTTGGTTTCGGCAAGCAATCCAAAATCTATCTTGTTTTTGAGCGCAGTGTTTCCTCAATTTATCGATAATAGCAAACCGCTTGCGACACAGTTTTTGGTCATGTTTGCGGTTATGATTTTTATTGTTTCATGCATTCATAGTTTCTATGCACTGGCAGCGTCAAAGCTAAGAACCAGAAAAATAAGCTCATCAATCGGTAAATGGTTTTCACGTCTGACAGGGACCATTTTTATGTGTCTCGGTGCCGCTGTCGCTCTGGGAAGGTAGAACCGACAAAATGTGAGGTGGTTCTACGGGATTACCCCGCTTTGTTTTCAGGGCTATTTGCCCCAGCGGGCGGATTCAGGCCTATGCCGATTTTGTTATTCTATCTGAGGCAGCGTTCATCCCGGCTGGCACTACGCGGACGACATTTGTGACTGTGTATGCCGACAGGCTTCCCAACACAGAAGCCTACGCCAATAATTAGCCAGCTTTGCTTGCTGCCATCGAGGTTTTCTCTCGGACGTACTCTTGTCGTTGAGCAACAAATGACTTGAAGGGCTATGAGAAAAATCTGCCTTCGTGTTCCTCGAAAGGACGCATGGTCAGCTTGCCGGAAAGATTTTTACCCAAAATATCTGAGCGGGTATT
>CAXBRM010000147.1:0-4833 GCA_963978305.1 uncultured Rhodospirillales bacterium | reverse complement strand
CCGCATGAAGTAACCGATAACTCCAGCAGCGAGTGCGACCCAGACGTCAAACAAGGATTGCTCTAACGCATAGGCTCCAACAATCGAAAATATGAAGACACAAGGCCAAAGCACACGCACCGGAATCATCGTAATCCGAGCAAAAACTTTTGCACCCCAAAGACCGATTGCCAAAAACAGAAGGTTTACAAACATCATCGTCCAAAAAATAGCAAAAGCAAAATTGGCTTGATCCGTGAACATGGTTGGTCCGGGACGCAACCCATGTACCATCAAACCGGCCAAGATCACTGCCGCAGTAGGACTGCCTGGAATTCCCAAAGCTAGAGTTGGCACCATGGCCCCGCCGGTCGCCGAGTTATTTGCTGCCTCGGAGCCAGCGATTCCTTCGACAGCGCCTTTGCCGAATTCTTCAGGTGTCTTAGACCAGCGCTTCGCCTCATTATACCCAATCATGGAGGCCACTGTGGCACCCTCTGCAGGTAGAATGCCAATGAACGTCCCGATGCCGGATGACCGCAGAATAGTCTTCCATACCTTGCGATAATCCGCCAAACTCGGCAGCAGCGTGGCCGCCATTGAAATTCGCTTGCGCTGGATATGAAGATTGGTCGCTTGCGCCAAGACTTCAGAAATGCCGAAGACGCCAATCATGACAGGAACGAAAGAAATCCCGTCATACAAATGCGGATTATCAAACGTAAAGCGCTCCACGCCAGTAAGCAACTCCACGCCGACCACCGCCAAAAGAATGCCAAACGCACCTGAAATCAGGTTTTTAATCGGTGCCCCATCACCAATTGTCGCCAACATTGAGAGACCGAAAAGGGTTAATGCAAAGTACTCCGGCGGGGCAAAATTATAGGCAGCGCGAGATAATAATGGCGCCGCGATCATCAAACAGATAACCGAAAACACACCACCAAAAGTCGATGAAACAACAGCCAATCCCAGTGCGCGTCCGGCCTCTCCCTTTTGGGCAAGTGGATACCCATCTAAGCAGGTCGTTGCAGAGGCCGAGGTGCCAGGCGTATTAATCAAAATTGCCGTGATTGCACCGGCAAATGTCGCGGAACAGTAAATGGCCGTTAAGATGGCGATCGCAGGAACCGGCTCCATGGTGAGCGTGAATGGCAGCAGAAGAGCGGCACCAGTTGTCGCATTTAATCCGGGCAATGCACCAATGACAACACCACCCAGTGTAGCCGCGATCAATAGTAAAACTAAACTCGGATCTGTTAACGACATTAATCCAGCAATGAACGGTTCCATGTCTCGTTTCTAACCATACCATATTGAGGTCAGGAGGCCCTTGGGGAAGCGCACCTTAAAGACCAGATCAAAAAAGAAAAATACCGCTAGCGGTACAATGATGCCAACCAAGCCGAGCTGTAGTAAGCCCCGCTCACCCCAAATGAAGGCCAAACCTAGTGCAAAAACTCCCAGCGCCAAGAAGAAGTCAATCATTGTTAGCGCAACAAAGAAGACCATTAGCAAGAGTGTACCCCAGGTCGCGGAGCTCAACTTCTCCTTAAGAGAGACAGGCTCCAGCCAAATCGTTAGAACCGACAAGAGGATCAGCAAGCCCGCGACCAATCGCGGAAAGTCAGCAGGTTGAATACCACGCTTAAGTATTGGAGGCATCCTATCAAAATAGACTGTCATCCAAATTGCAACCACGCAGAACATGATAATGGCGAAAGGCACCAGCCACCGCGCTAGCCCTTTTGAACGGTTAAAATTAGTCGTCATATTGTTGCCTATCTTGGTTGCAGCGGCTCGGTTAGCCCGGAACCGCTGCAGTAAATTGATAAGTCAAAAGCGACTTAGATGAAACCTAGCTCTTTCAAAGCTGCTTCCATGTCATTTACCATGGTCTCGAGTTGGGCACCCCATACTTCAGACCCCGCAACAGAGGTTGAATCCAAACCGACAGAGGTCAGGAAACCCTGGTAAACAGTGTGGTTCATAGCGTTCAATAATGCCGCCTCGATCTCTTCAGCCACATCATCCGGGGTGTCTTTATGGACAACGAAGCCACGGACGGTCGAGAAGCTTACTGGAATGCCCAGTTCTTTCGCGGTGGGCACGTCAGGAAGGCCAGCCATCCGGTTATCAGCCAGAACAACCATTGGGCAAACGTCACCAGCTTCGATTTGGCTACCAGCCTCAGCAAGATTCAGAACAGCAGCATCAACAGCACCGGCAACCAACTGTGTCGCCAATTCACCACCGCCATCAAACGGTAAAATCGTTGGTGTCGCCATACCGCCCTTTACAGTAAACATGAAAGCTGACACGTCATCAATGTTACCGACATGGGTTGTGCCGTAGGTAATCCCTTCGTCCATTTGCTGTGCAATGAAGTCGTCAGCATCAGAGTACACCCCACATTTCGCCATCAAAATCTGAGGATCATCGGTACCCCGAGCGATGGCGCGAACGTCTGACAATTTCATGTCTGTCTGGCCCTTGGCTACAGTCGCAGCATGACCAATTGTGAAGGTCAGGATTGTATGGCCATCAGGTTCAAGCCCCAAGTAGTAATCCATAGCCACAGCGCCGCCGCCGCCTTTTTTGTTTACCACAACCATATCCGTGCCAAGCTCTCGGCGCGCGCGAAGCATCATCATCCGGGTGGTCACGTCCGTGCCGCCACCGTTGCCCGCGTGCGTCACAACCTCGACTGTCCTAGAGGGATACTCTTCGGCAACAGCTGGAGTGCTAGCCAAACAAGCCAACGCCACAGCGGCACAGCAGCCCTTCAATACGTTAGATAATTTCATTTTTTCCTCCAAAAAAACTCAGAATGAGCCGTTTTTCCTTTACGCTCGTAATCATATTTTGGTATACCAAAATACCTGCATTCCATAATTCGTTTTGATAGCCGAGTCAATAGAGCGATGACGAAGGCGACCTTTTAACTCCGATGCTCGTGCCCAGGCTCCACTCGAATCGTGCACCTGTCCATTGTTGGCATAGTACATATAAGAGCGCGCCACCAACCAATGCCAATACTGAAGTTAACCGGGTTTTGTGGTGTAAGCGGCACCAGTTCCCTGCCACACCTTTGCCACTTGTGGCTAAAGCAATCAAAGTTATGCCTTGGGCCACCAAGGCGCCTTCGCTGCCTGCAGCGCCCGCTCAGCAACAATAACAATAACAATAACAACACCTAAGTGGTTTAACGCTATTTTTGAACCCCACAAAAACGCTGACCCCATGGGGGGTGTCATGGGCGGTGGGACTCCTGACGCCGTGGTTTCCTTTGCGCGCCGAATGGGTTGCTGAACCATGAAAAATTTATCCGGCTTTTGAGTGGTTGGGTTTGGTGAGAGAGCGCAATGAGCCGCCCCTGGCGCGAGATTCAGGCCCTCTCGATGATTAGCAGGCGATGTGGACAGCCAGGACAGCGTTTTGGGGTGTTCTTTCCGATAGCCTTTATAAACATCAAAAATAATTACCGTATAAATTGCTGTCCTCGGTGTCCACAGCCCGACTATAATCGAAAAAACGTCTCGACAAGCCGTGGATCACAACGGGTCGGCTTTGGTTTGCCGCGCCAGAACGCGCGTTGCCCTTTGACTTTGCCATAGGTCCATCCTGTCTTCTCCATGCACCGTTTGCGCTCCGCTGGCGTTACATTGCGCTCGGCGAGGTGGGTGAGCACCTTCTCGATGTCACGGCTCAAGATCGCCACGGGGCCCGTCGTGTCCCGATCAATCATTTGGTTCAAGTCGATCACCCACTCAGGCAACAATGCCTCCTGGACTTTGTCCATGTCGCCGCGTGGTGCCCGGGTGGGCAAAGCTTGTGAATGCTCGCGTTTCAGGTAGGCGGCGATGTCAGCCAGACCCTGCTCAGCACGACAGGTCTGCATGAAGCTTTCATAAAACGAGGGCGTCAGGGGGTCGTCGGCGGTGCAAACAATCGGGAAGATCCGCCGTTCGTTGTCATCGGCCGGCAAGCCGTCGAGATGGTTTGAACAAAACAGGAAGCGGCAGTAGTTCTCAACGTACTGACGGTCGCGGCCTTTGAACTCAATGCTGACGTGATCGTCGGAAATGATCGACTTCAGGTTTTCCATGATGCCTTGCCGCGAGATCACGCTGGTCTCGCCGGTTTCATTGACCCCGACGAACTGTTTGCCGGCGATTGCCGAGCCATTGAATTGGCCGGTCAGGGGCGCCAAGCCGCCCAGGATGCTCGCGTTTCTGATGTCGTAAAGCGCGGCCACTGTTTCCATCAGCATGGTCTTGCCAGCGCCTTTCAGCGTACTGATCAGCAGGGGGGCATATCGCACCCGTTGCGCTGGATGAAACAGACCGAAGCCGATCCAGTTGAGCAATTCATCGCTGATCTCCTCGCGATCATCACACAGGAATCTGACCAGCGCGCGGAACAGGGTGACCGCTTCGGAGCCTTGCGTCGCGCCCCGGTGATGGTTCAGCCGCGCCCAATTGTCGGTCCACAGGTTAAGCTTGTGGTCAGCGGTAATCATTGGCTGCTCGGGCGCAACGGTGGTGGCCATCGGCCGCAGCGCGTCGTTGTCCTCGGCGAACTTCTTGCAATACGCAATTTTGACCCGTTGGCCCCTGGCGTCTTCGGTCTCGACATAAAGCGGCGAGGCATAGGTCTGCCAGGCCTCTCGGGTCACCGGTGTCATGTCTGGCAAATAGTAGTAGCGGTTTTCTCTGACGACAAAGGCCCAGGTATCGCGCCATGCCAGGTAGGAGATGTGATCGTTACTGTCTGTGATGTAATTGAGCCAGCGACCCGCCATGTCGGAGACCTCGGCCCTGGTCTGCGCCTCAGTGTAACCCTCGGTGGTCC
>CAXBRM010000146.1:0-4844 GCA_963978305.1 uncultured Rhodospirillales bacterium | reverse complement strand
GCGCCATGACTTCATAATCATCAATATGGATCGACGTGTAAACATCGTCACGAACGATGCGTTCGTTGATAAGAATTGAATCTTCAAAATTATAACCCTGCCAAGGCATGAAAGCGACAAGCACGTTTTTACCCAGCGCCAGTTCACCCAAGTTGGTTGATGGCCCATCCGCGATAATATCACCCATTTGGACACGATCGCCCACGTTCACTAGTGGGCGTTGAATGATGCAGGTGGACTGGTTTGAACGTTGGAATTTGCTTAGGCGATATATTTCCACACCAGTCTCTTCTCCATCGACACTCATTTCACGTACCACGATGCGACCACCATCAACTTGATCCACGATTCCATCGCTCTTTGCGGCAACAGTCGCGCCGGAATCACGGGCCACGGTACCCTCCATGCCGGTGCCCACCAACGGTGCTTCAGCCTTCAGCAATGGCACAGCCTGGCGCATCATGTTCGCCCCCATGAGCGCGCGGTTAGCGTCATCGTTTTGTAAGAATGGTATCAAAGCAGCAGCAACAGAAACGACCTGCTTGGGCGAGACGTCAATGTAATCAATGTCGCTCGGTGGCGCGACCAGGTATTCTCCTCCAGCTCGGCAATTGACCAGTTCTTCGGTCAGTTTACCAGCAGCATCCAATGTCGAGTTGGCCTGCGCAATCGTGTATTTACCTTCCTCCATTGCAGACAGATACACAACTTGGTCCTGGACTTGTCCGCCTTCAACTTTACGATAGGGGCTTTCAATGAAGCCATACTGATTTACGCGGGCGAATGTCGCCAAGCTGTTGATCAACCCAATGTTTGGGCCCTCAGGAGTTTCGATAGGACAAATCCGGCCATAGTGGGTTGGGTGAACGTCACGAACCTCAAAGCCAGCGCGCTCGCGCGTTAGACCGCCAGGCCCAAGAGCTGAAAGCCGACGTTTATGCGTGATTTCGGACAATGGATTGGTTTGGTCCATGAACTGGCTGAGCTGACTCGACCCAAAAAACTCCCGCACAGCCGCGGCAGCCGGCTTTGCGTTGATCACGTCCTGCGGCATGACCGTATCAATTTCAACCGCGCTCATCCGTTCTTTAATCGCGCGCTCCATGCGCAGCAAGCCTAAGCGGTACTGGTTCTCCATCAATTCACCAACTGAGCGAACGCGGCGGTTGCCCAAGTTATCAATATCATCAATGTCGCCAACGCCGTCTTTCAAATCAGCAAGCGTTTTTACAATTGTCATGATGTCTTCTTTGCGCAGGACACGCAGACTGTCCTCAGTTTCAAAACCAAGGCGCGAATTCATCTTAACACGACCAACCGAACTCAAATCAAAGCGCTCACTGTCAAAGAAAAGGCTGTAGAACAAAGCTTCTGCCGTTTCTAGCGTTGGTGGCTCGCCAGGACGCATCACCCGATAGATATCAATCAGGGCTTCTTCACGCGTCGCATTTTTATCGAGTGCCAGGGTGTTGCGCAAATAAGCGCCTTTGTTGATGTGATCAATATCAAGCACATAAAGCGTTTTAAGCTTTAGATCTTCAGCGTCTGCCAAAGTTGCATCGGTGATCTCATCGCCGGCTTCAGCGCGAACAATACCCGTTTTCTTGTCAACCAGGTCCCTGGCCAAATAGCGACCAATCAAGTCTTCGCTGGCAACCAGCAAATTTGTTGTCGTTTCCGCAAGTTTTTTGAGCTTACGAGGGGTCATTTTCTCATCGCGCTCAGCAATGACATCGCCAGTTTTGGCATCAACCAGATCATCAACCAGTTTACGACCCTTGTATTGGTCGGGGTCGAAAGGAATTTGCCACCCATGCTTGGTTTTCTCATACGAAATCGGCGCGTAGAACCAACTCAGAATTTCCTCGCGGCTCATTCCAGTTGCTTCAAATGGCGCCAAGGTGCGACCTTCCTGTTCAGCCTTCGCCCGTTTGGCCTCAGTTTTTTCGCTATCCAATGCCATTAAGATCGTGGTGGCAGGCAACTTGCGGCGTCGGTCGATCCGAACATTGAGCAAATCTTTGGCATCAAACTCAAAATCGAGCCAAGAACCACGATAAGGGATGACGCGGGCAGCAAAAAGCAATTTACCAGAACTATGAGATTTACCGCGGTCATGGTCAAAAAAGCATCCTGGCGAGCGATGCATTTGGCTGACGATGACACGCTCAGTGCCATTGACAATGAACGTACCATGATCGGTCATAAGCGGCATGTCACCCATGTAGACATCTTGTTCTTTGATGTCTTGGACCGACTTAGACCCTGTATCTTCGTCTATATCCCAAACCAGCAACCGCAGGGTTACCTTGAGCGGCGCAGAAAAGGTTAATCCGCGCGAAATACATTCCTCTTCGTCGTATTTCGGCGCTTCCAATTCATAACCAACGAATTGAAGCTCGGCACGTTCGCTAAAATCGGCCACTGGGAAAACACTACGAAAAACTTCTTCGAGTCCGGACCTCTCCCCCTCAACAAGGGGACGCAAAAACCCGTCATATGAGGCGCGCTGAACCTCAATAAGGTTTGGCATCTTGATCGCCTCTTGGATACGGCCAAAGCTTTTGCGAATACGCTTGCGCTCAGTAAGTGATTTACCCATCGTTCGTGTCTTCCATTTTTGTCTGCCTCGCTTGGCGGCTCTTAACCAGCAGGCACGTTTCACGATACACACAATCAGAATCAAAAGTGCACCACAACTGACCACAGTTGTCGTGCACTTTGCCGAGATTTAGTTGATCGAGAAGAATTTTAACGTCACCGACATGATTTACGGTCAAAGGCGTGAAAAAACAAGGTTCTGACCCATGCAATCTATTGGGCTGGGTCCCACAAAAAAAACTTATCTATTTTGCAACTTTAAATAGAATTATGTCTCATAAGTATCGACGATTCGGAATATTGTTATGCATTTTTATCATTACTCAAACCGTAAGCCATGTCCCAATTTCTGAGAGGCTGTTTCATCACTTTGAAGAACACCCATGGTGCGAGCGACAAAAGTATCATGGTCAAATAGCCGTGCGGTAATGACGGCAAACTCTTATGACTCAGCAGTTTTTGATACGGTTTTAGGCCGTTGGCATGGTGATCACTGTGACGAGATATGTTAAACATAAAGAATTGACTGGCGGCGCTTGCACTATTCCAACTGTGATGTGGTTCAACCCGCGACTTAGGAGCGCGGGCCAGCCCGTAATGCTCTATGTAATTTACTGCTTCGAGCAAACATTTGCCAAGCAATCCAGCTAGTATACCGGCCCCAAGGCCCAACCAACCGCCACCAAGCCACCAAGCCAACAGCCAAACCAATGAATAACTGTGCTGCCAAACAACTGGGTTTTTATACCAAACAAACCCTTCCCCCAGCTGGTTCTTGGCTTTACGCTTCCCGATCTGGTAGCCATCTAACCAGCTCGTTGTTGCAGACCGCCACATAAATACATAGACCGTTTCACCGCGTTGCGCCGTACTTGTGTCTTTTGGCGTGCACACGTAACGATGATGGCCAAATGGATGACTCCAAGCAAAGTAACTGTCAAACGTTGCAGCATACAAAAGTGTGCCAATAAACCGCTGCCATTTGCTATTCAATCGATGAATGAGCTCATGACCTGCCGTCAGGCCCAATGCACCAAATGTAAATCCAGCCCCAAGAACACCACCGAAAATGTTATACCATGACTCGTTTTTTAGACTCGACGCCAGGGACAACACAACGGCGAATTGTACCAATGGCGTGATCCACAAAAGCACATCATAGAGCAGATTTCGGCCGTCTTTTGCGGGTTTATGATCCTCGCCCAGAAGCTCATCGCCCAACATGGCTAGCGAGGCGATCAGAACAATTCCAGTCCACATCCACATGCCGCCGACGAGGTACCCCAAGACAGTCAACAAAGCTATTAGATGTAATCCCGAGTACTTTAACGCTGCCATACTTTTTGCTCTCTCTCTACAAATAAGTCAATATTATATTTTATTTGAATTATAAATAAAATATGTCTTTTATTTGTTTGATATAAAAAACTGGTACTCCTGGCATTGCCGTGGCCCATTACGCCTGCCAACAGGAAAAGGGCTCTGCGGGGTTATCGCAGAGCCCTTTAAATCAAATTGCGGACTGGGAGCTAATTAAGCGCTCAGCTCTTTCGCTTGAGCCGCCCAATCTAAGAGCTTGTCAGCCTTGCCAGCGCCTTTCTCAGCGAGCCACGCACACTGTTCTTCATTATAAGCCGCCAGTTGGGCGTATTTATAAATCCCAGCTGCATTTAACTGCTCGGCAGCTTTTGGGCCAACGCCCTTTATCTTGGTCAAATCATCCGCGTCAGCAGGTGCTGCGTCGAGCAGGTCAGACGGTGCACCACTGCTAGCTATTGGTTCGGCTGACGTCGCCGAGGCTGGAGCAGCCTTCTTTGGTGCGTCAGCGACGACCTTGATGCTATCGGCAGTCTCTTCAATCGGCATCACCGACACCAGCGATTTTCCGCGTTGACCAATATGAAATTTCACAGCCCCCGAAGCCAAAGCATAGATGGTGTGATCGCGGCCAAGACCGACATTGGTACCAGGATGAAATTTGGTGCCACGCTGGCGGACAATAATATTACCAGCATCGACAACCTCGCCGCCAAAGCGCTTCACGCCCAAGCGTTTACTTTCAGAATCGCGACCGTTGCGCGAGCTACCACCCGCTTTCTTATGAGCCATAATGACCTCCCGTTCTTGCTAGTGTCCACAGCTTCTGCAATCTCAGTTGCAACGGTGCGCTTTTGCCTCTCACGCCCTTGCTTGGGTACACCCGGTAATGAATAAAGTGCGCTTATAGTGCCCCGCCACCTCGT
>CAXBRM010000145.1:0-4900 GCA_963978305.1 uncultured Rhodospirillales bacterium | reverse complement strand
CGACGGCGAGGCAGCCGCGATCCTCGTTTGGTACAGGGCTGCACCAGCCATTGCTCAGTGCCTCGGGTAACATCGGCAAAACGCGATCTGGGAAGTAGGTGCTATTGCCTCGCGCGTAAGCCTCTTTATCAAGCGCGGAGGCAGGCGACACATACTGAGCCACGTCGGCTATTGCCACAATGATTTTGTGCCCTCTTAGCTCTTGACTGCCGTCACGCTGCCAAGGCGTGGCCCAAATTGCATCGTCAAAGTCGCGTGCATCTGCCCCATCAATGGTGACCAGTGGAACACGGCGTAAGTCAATACGGCCAGCCTCAAGGGGAGGGCCCGCGCTTTCAGCTTCCTGAAGAACTTCTGCCGGAAAGTCTAATCGCAAATTCTGTTCAGCCGCACTGATGAGCGAAAAACTGCTTACTGACTGAGCTTCTTGTGCGGTGGCAATTACCCGCAAAATGCTGACTGGCGTGAGCCCAAAGGCTTTTTCGTCGACGGTCTCAGCTTGCACCAAGTCGCCATTCATCAATTTATATTTGCCAATATCGTCAACACTGACATGAAAGGCGCTTTGATCGCGTCGGTTGCTGCTCTCAAGCGTGCCTCGGTTGTAACGGCCAACGACCATCCGGGTTTTTGGTTTAGGGATATGTTTGAATGGCTTTGCAACAAGGGTCTGATTTTCGGTTTTAATTTGGGCGAGTACGCGATCTCCGTCGCGTGCGCTCTTCAGCATTCGGTTGGTTTTGAGGGTCAGTACCAGATTTGGGTCGCGCCACTCCTTTTCAACCGGCGTGGCCGTTACCCCACCTGGCAGCACCTCCAGCAATAAGACGCTTGGGAGCTCGCGTGGTTCAGAGCCCCATTTTGCCTGCTGTTCGATCAAGCCATCATCAGCCATCGCTTTGAGTTTGGCACGCAGCCAGCTGCGATCTTGACCCTTCAAGCCAAAGTATTTAGCGATCTCACGCCGGCTATTACTATCGGGATGCTGGCGAATGAACGCCACAATGGCGTCGGTCGATGGTCTGTGGGCCTGTTCGGTCAATTTGCATCGCTCATTTATAAAAGCCTGTGAGCGCCACTCTCGGCCTCTAGGCAGTCTCTCTGCCGGCACAGGGGGTTGCAGGTTTTGTGCATGCGTTGTCCAGCATTATATCGTTTGAAAAAGCTGAATGTCCAAGCCACCGGCCTTTGATCTTGAAACAGTATCAGGTTTTCGTTGCTCGAGGACGTTTTGCGGCCGATTTTTTGGTCTTTGGCGCCGTTTTTGCCGATTTCTTTTTAGCTGTGGTCTTTTTCTTGGCTGGCGGTTTGCCATCAACCAGGCCCTTGCGTTGGTCGTAAGCCTTCAGCATTTTGACAACTTGTTCAACGCTCATGCTGTCGGCGTCTGTACCCTTCGGCACGCGGGCTTCGGATTTATGCCAGTGAAAAAATGGTCCCCACCGACCCATACCAAGCCAAATCGGTTCGCCATCGGCTGGGTGGTTTTGCCATTCGACTCCTTGCCTGGCCTTGTCTTTCTCTTTTTTCTGCTCAAGCAAATCAATGGCTCGGTTGAGACCAATTGTCAGCGGACTTTCGTCTTTTGGCAAGTTGGCGAAAACATTTTTGTGTCTGACAAAGGGGCCAAAGCGTCCCACCCCAGCGGTAATCATGTCGCCTTCATGAAGGCCGACATCACGGGGTAACTCCAACAGTTTAACCGCGCGCTCGAATGTCATTCCTTCTGGCGTGTCGCCACGCTCTAATGAAGCCCGTTTGGGTGTTGGCAACGTCTCTGACTTCAGACCAAGTTGAACATACCAACCATAGGGTCCTTTTTTTAGGTAAATCGGCAAACCGCTTTCAGGATGTAACCCTAGGGGATCATCATCGTCGGTGGCCACCACTAAAGGCTTGTCGACCACCGTCAGCTCATGGGTCATCTTGCAAGTTGGATAGTTTGAACAACCAATAAACCCGCCGGTTTTACCAAACTTCAACCCCAATCTGCCATCCTCGCAGCTTGGACATTTGCGCGGGTCAAAGCCATTTTTGGTGGCACTCGCCGGGAAGAAGTGCGAGCCCAGGGCGGCATCAAGGGTATCGAGAACTTCGGTGATGCGAAGTTCCATGGTTTGGTCAATTTGAGCACTGAAATCGTGCCAGAATGCATCCAACACCGGTATCCAGGCAACTCGGCCACCGCTGATCTCGTCAAGCTGGTCTTCAAGTCCTGCCGTGAAATCGTATTGTACCCATTTCGTGAAATAATTGACCAAAAAGCTGGTCACGACCCGACCCCGTTCGGCAGTAATGAAACGCCGCTGCTCAAGTCGAACGTATTCGCGGGTTTGTAGAACTTGGATGATGCTGGCGTAGGTTGAAGGTCGTCCAATGCCCAGTTCTTCCATTTTTTTGACCAAGCTTGCTTCGGTGTAGCGAGGGGGAGGCTGGGTGAAATGTTGGTTTGCTATGATGTTGTTTCGAACCAGTGCCTGATGTTTTTCCAGCGGTGGTAACGCACGGCTATACTCTTCGTCTGTGTCATTGTCATCGCGGCCCTCTTGATAAACTTTCAAAAAGCCATCGAACACCTGGATAGAACCGTTGGCTCTAAGGCTGGCCGCGCCGTTGTCAACGTCAATAATCGCCGTGGTTTGGTCCACTTGAGCGCTGGCCATTTGGCTGGCGAGGGTTCGTTGCCAAATCAGGCGATAGAGGCGCGCCTGATCGTCCGGCACGAATTTTGCAACTTCCTCTGGCCGTCGCGCAAGGCTTGTTGGCCGAATTGCTTCGTGTGCTTCCTGAGCGTTTTTTTGCTTGGTTTTGTATTGTCGCGGGCTTTCTGGCACATATGAACTGCCGTAGGTGGCGTCGATCACTTTTCGCGCTTCAGAAATGGCGTCGCCGCTGAGGGTGGTGCCGTCGGTTCGCATGTAGGTAATTAGACCAACCGTGTCACCACCAATGCTAACCCCTTCATATAGGCGTTGGGCAATGCGCATCGTATGAGCGCTGCCAAAGCCAAGTTTGCGTGCTGCCTCTTGCTGCAAGGTAGAAGTCCTGAAGGGTGCCGCCGGATTGCGCTTGACGCGCTTTTTATCGATGCTAGCCACCAGAAAGCTACTGGCCGTCATCAATTGTGCCTTGATTCGTTCAGCGTGGTCTTGGTCACTGATGTCGAATTGATTTAATTTCTCGCCACCTAAATGTGTCAGACGGGCGTCGAACTCGTTGCTTCCACCCGTCAGGGCGACATCAAGGTCCCAATATTCGCGTGTGTTGAAGGCTTCAATTTCGTCTTCACGTTCGCAGATAAGACGCAAAGCGACGGACTGGACCCGCCCCGCTGATTTGCTGCCTGGCAGCTTGCGCCACAAAACCGGACTCAGTTTGAAGCCCACCAAATAATCAAGTGCGCGTCGGGCCATGTAAGCATCAACCAGATCTTGATCCACTGCACGCGGTTGAGCAAAAGCGTCTTGTATTGCAGCCTTGGTGATTTCATTAAAAACAACACGTTGAACTTGTTTGCCAACCAAAAGATCTCGTTTCGCAAGTTCATCGTGAATGTGCCAGCTGATCGCCTCACCTTCGCGATCGGGGTCCGTTGCCAATATCAGTGTGTTGGCGGTGCGGACAGATTTTGCGATATCTTTCACTCTTTTTTCAGCGTCAGTGTCCACCATCCAAAGCATGTCGAAATTATTATCAGGATCCACCGAACCATCACGAGGTGGCAGATCACGAACATGGCCGTAGCTTGCCAAAACATAGTAGTCGTCACCAAGGTACTTGTTGATTGTTTTCGCTTTTGCGGGCGATTCAACCACGACAACTTTGGTGTATTTTGACATTTGGTATCGGGTTCCTATGGGCATGGTTAAGTGATCGGGTGCACCGAGTTTGCCCGGGAATGGGCGAATACACCAGGACTTGACCTGTTGTCGAGACCTGAAACACGAGCAACTTTATGAAAATATTCTGGATAACTGTATCATTCGTAGAGTAATGCCACGCCTGCTGCAACGCGATCAACCAGCCCACTTAATTCTAGTTCCACGAGCGCCGCTTGAATCACATGCGGCGGAGCACCCGTTAGCCTGATCAGCTCATCAATGTCAGTGGGAACAGGTGACAATAGTTGTAACAGCTGGCCACAAACCTCCTCAATTTCGTCTTCGTCAAATTGGATCACGGCAGGCGGCTCAAACTGACGCTCATCTTCACTGGCAGTGAATTCGAGCGTTGCACGAAGCGCCTCAAGAACGTCGTCTGCCGTCGTGATCAGTGTTGCACCTTCCCGTAGTAAATGGTTTGTGCCAGCAGCTCTGCTGTCCAGGGGTGAGCCGGGAACAGCCATGACTTCTCGGCCAATATCATTGGCAAACCGGGCAGTGATCAGGCTGCCGCTCCTCAAACTGGCTTCAATGACAATTGTCCCCAGTGACAAACCAGCAATAACCCGGTTGCGGCGTGGAAAGCTTTGAGCAATTGGTTTTAACGCCAAAGGCATCTCACTAACGATGGCCCCATCACTCCCTTTAATGCTGAAATAGAGGTCCTCATTCTCTGCAGGATAGATGACATCAACACCGCCAGCCACAACGGCAATCGTCCCGGATGAAAGCGCTGCTTTATGCGCTGCTGCATCGATTCCACGTGCCATGCCGCTGGTGATTGTTATGCCTTGTTGACCCAAATCCGTCGACAAGCCAGCTGTCATTCGAAGGCCGTTAGCGCTAGCGTTGCGAGATCCAACAATTGCAACCTGTTGGGATCCGAGTAGATCGGCGTTGCCCAACACCGTTAACACGGGTGCCGGATCGGGTGTTTGGCGCAGTGTTTCCGGATAACGTGCATCGCAGCTGAAAAGCATATGCCCTCCCAGCTTATGTACCGCTTCACGTTCTTGTAG
>CAXBRM010000144.1:0-4901 GCA_963978305.1 uncultured Rhodospirillales bacterium | reverse complement strand
ACCGACATATTCACAACTGGATTTCGCCGATTGAGCCTGTATCACCAGATGCGGTAGACCGGATCCATCAAGCAGCACTGAAATTACTTGAAGAAGTAGGCATGGAAGTTTTGGGCCAAAGCGCGCGCACCTGTCTGCTGAGCGCTGGCGCCGAAATGCACCCGATTGCTGACGGCGTGCGGATGCGTTTTGACCGGGATTTTGTCGAGCAAATGGTCAAACTAGCACCTGCCGAATTTATACTGCATGCCCGCAACCCCGAACATAGTGTTCAAATGGGTGGTCAGGCCATGGTATTTTCACCCGTTTCTTCGGCACCAAATGCCCAAGACCTTGATGGCGGTCGTCGGCAAGGCAATATTGTGGATTTCCGGAATTTCGTGAGGTTGGGCCAATCGCTCAACTGCATCCATGTTTTTGGTGGTTACCCGGTCGAACCCGCTGATCGAGATGTTAAAACCCGTCATCTGGACAGCATTGCCGATTTTATCAAACTCAGTGATAAACCTTTTCATGCTTACTCACTCGGGTATCAACGGATCACAGACGGCATTGAACTGGCGAGACTTAACCGTGGGATCAGCCACGAACAACTGCATGAAGAAGCAAGTTTAATTACGATCATCAACACAAACAGTCCGCTGAAGCTGGATGACCCCATGGGGGTCGGCATTATGGAAATGGCCAAAGCGGGTCAAGCGATTTGTATAACTCCCTTTACCTTGAGCGGTGCTATGGCGCCAGTCACAATTCCTGGTGCTCTCGTCCAGCAACACGCGGAATTCATGGTCGGTCTCTGTTTGGCCCAAGCCGCGCGTCCAGGTGCCAAGGTGATCTATGGTAGCTTTACCAGCAATGTGGACATGAAAAGCGGCGCGCCGGCGTTCGGAACACCAGAATATGTGCGCGCTACACAAATTAGCGGCCAATTGGCGCGCAAGCTCGGCGTTCCTTTGAGGACCAGCAACGCGAACGCGGGTAATTTCCCAGATGCTCAAGCCGCCTGGGAGAGTGAAATGAGTTTATGGGCCGTCATGACCGCTCGCACGAATTTTGTCATGCATGCCGCCGGATGGTTGGAAGGCGGGTTAAGTGCTTCGTTTGAAAAAATGATGATTGATGCCGACTTACTGCAAATGAAAATGGCTTATCTCGAAGCCACAGATTTTGATGAGGCTGACCTTGGCCTTGATGCTATCGCCGATGTTGGTCCCGGTGGGCACTTTTTTGGCACCGCGCACACCATGGAGCGATACGAGAACGCATTTTACCAGCCCCTATTAAGCGATTGGCGGAACTTTGAGACCTGGACCGAAGGTGGAGCACCGCAAACCCATGTACACGCCAATGCGCTATGGAAAAAACTGCTCAATGAATATCAACCACCGTCATTAGATCCATCGGTCGCCGAAGCCGTTGATGCCTTCGTGGCAAGACGGACTGAAGAAGGTGGTGCTAAACTGGATCTGATCTAAAGGGAATGTCCTTACTACCAACCGACATTGATTTCGATGCCCTTGATCAAGCCCATGCCGCCGCCAAGGATTACTTGAGCAAAATTGATCACCGCCGTGTGTTTCCAAGCCGGGCAGATTTGGCCGGCTTATCCGGATTTGATGAACCACTGCCAGAACAATCATCGTCAGCTGCCAATATTGTCGAGACACTCCACCGATTGGGCTCACCCGCAAGCACCGCCCAAATGGGCCGGCGCTATTTTGGCTTTGTAAATGGTGGCGCCCTGCCTGCCGCCCTGGCCGCCGGTCAGCTCGCTGGCGTTTGGGATCAAAACGCCGCCTTGCACAAGATGTCCCCAGTCGCTGCAAAGCTTGAAGCCGTATGTGAGCGCTGGATCGTCGACCTATTTGGGTTGCCAGAGACGACAGCGTTGGGACTTGTGACCGGGACCAGCATGTCGCTTGCCTGTGGTTTTGTTGCAGCCCGCAATCAGCTATTACAACGACAGGGCTGGGACGTTATCAGCCAAGGATTGTTTGGCGCCCCTGCTATCCGTGTGATTGTTGGTGACGCCGCCCATGGTACCGTTTGGAAAGCGTTGAGTTTGATCGGACTCGGCCGGGATCGGGTCGAAAAAATTCCATGCGATGCGCAAGGGCGCATCTGCCCTGAAGAACTACCGACCCTTGACGATACCTGCCTACTGATTTTAGGCGCTGGCAATGTCAACACCGGAGCCTTTGACGATTTCAGCCAGATTATGCCCATGGCGCAGGCCGCCAAGGCCTGGGTTCACGTTGATGGTGCATTCGGGCTGTGGGCCGGTGCGTCCGAAACCTACAGACACTTGACTGCAGGATCTGAGCAAGCCAACAGCTGGTCTTGCGATGCGCACAAGACCTTGAACACTCCTTACGACTGCGGGCTGATTTTATGTCGCGAGCGTGAATGGCTCGTCGCGTCCATGCAGGCCAGTGGCAGCTACATCCAATGGGCGGACGATGGCGCTCGCGACGGTATGCTTTATACCCCTGACATGTCGAGACGAAGCCGAGGCGTCGAACTCTGGGCTGCACTCAAATCCCTGGGTCGGCATGGCGTGGACGCTCTGGTTACACAACTGTGCGAGCGCGCAAAACAATTTGCTTCTGGCCTTCAGCAAGCAGGTTACGACATCTTAAATACAGTCGACTTCAATCAGGTTGCTGTCGCTTTAGACACAGACCAGGAAACGCTAGCGGCCCTTAGCTATATTCAGGAAAGTGGTGAGTGCTGGGTCAGTGGAGCCTCCCTGCAAAACCGCAACATTATTCGCGTCAGTGTCTGCAGCCATCGCACCACACAGGAAGACGTTGAGCGATCCATTCAAGCTTTTGCTGATGCAAAAAAGAAAGCCCAGCGGGTACTGCGCTGAGCTTTCTGTGGGAGCAAACCTTGGAGCCTTCAGGAACGGAGGGAGGACGAAAGCAACAAGGTATTGCCGATTACAAGCCGAGATTACAAGTTGTAGCCTCGCTCACCATGGGCGGTGATATCCAAGCCTTCTTCTTCAGTGGCATCATCAACCCGCATGCCGATCGTAAACTTCAAAACATAAGCTAAGATGGCTGTGACAATAACGTTGTAGATCAATGAAATGACCACGGCAGCAAGCTGGTCGATGAACACAACAGCTGCACCAGAGTTTGCTGCACCAAACATCAAGAATGGCATCAAAAGCGTACCAACGATGCCAGCGACACCGTGTACGGCGAAGACATCCAAGCTATCGTCGATTTTCAAGGTGCTTTTCACCAAACCGACTGCCAGCTGCGGAATGATGCCCGCGGCAATCCCCAAAATGAAGGCACCAGCGGCTGCGACTTCGTGACAAGCAGGCGTGATGGCAACCAAACCGGCGACAGCACCCGTTGCAGCACCGACCAGCGTGGGCTTACCACCGCGGATCGCTTCGAACAGAGGCCAAACCAGCGCAGCAGTTGCCGCTGCAACATGGGTATTCATGATCATGTGGCCGGCATTGGCCAAACCATCGTTCAAGCCGGCGTTGAACCCGAACCAACCGACCCACAACACAGAGGCGCCAAGGAAAACCATCGTTGGGTTATGCGGAACCGACTTACCAAAACCCTTTCGTGAACCAATAACAATCGCTAACACCAACGCTGCCACGCCCGCGGCCTGGTGAACGACGATTCCACCCGCCCAGTCATAGGCATGACCAAAAGTTCCGGCTAGCGTAAGAAGGCTATCGTCGGGCTGACCCCAAACCCAATAGGCAAACGGGCAATAAACCACTAACGTCCAGAGTGCAGAAAAAATGAAGACAAACGGTAACTTCACCCGCTCTGCAAAACCACCCAAAATCAGAATTGGTGTGATAATCGCGAAGGTGAAGCCAAAAATTGTACTCTCAAGCCCCTCTTGGCCAGCCCCAAGCAGCATGAAACCATCCGAGATCGCGGTTATGTTGAACCCAGAACCCATGATGGCATTACCGGCCACCAAAAGGGTAATCGTAACCACGCCTACCAATGCGATTGATTGTGTGAGTACTGAAACAACGTTTTTCGAGCTTACCAGCCCGCCGTAGAACAAAGCAACGCCAGGGATAGACATAAATATGACTAATGCCGTGGCAACTAAAATCCAAGAATCCATCAGAGCAACCTTTTTTACTGTTAATCGCATTTTGAGCGAAGTCCGATGGTGGCCATACAACCGAATTTGAATCCACAATGCCGCCAAAATTGACGTGCATTTGCCATGTGCTCAGGTTTGCAGCACAACAGCTTA
Organism: uncultured Rhodospirillales bacterium; assembly: GCA_963978305.1. Lineage (GTDB taxonomy): Bacteria > Pseudomonadota > Alphaproteobacteria > UBA7985 > UBA7985 > CAXBRM01. Next base: position 647 of record CAXBRM010000144.1, on the reverse strand, counting down.
CTTTTTAAGCAGTAATTGGTCGTACCAGCGGTTTAGGGATCACTTTTTGCTCAGTTTATACGGTTGCTGCTGGTGTTTGAACCAAATTTTATCTGTGACACCACGGGCATTGGCGGTAATTTGGTCAATAAGATGATTTGCAAATGAGGATTCATAGTGATGCTTCCACACTTCGCCGTTTGTATTTTGCCCCTTTTGGTAGTCATTTCGAGCACAAGCGGCTTTGGTGCGGTGCGCTGGATAGAAACGGCTGGCCCTCATTTGCATTTAGAAATTCGCAAAAACGATCAAGCGATGTTGCCTGGCGATTTGGGGCTTGACTGGCGGCGAGAAATTTAAGCCTCGGCTGCGGCGAGAGCCGGAATAAACAAGGCCAACGCTTCCGGGTTTGCCAGTGCACCTTTGTTTTGGACCCCTCGCCCAGCTAAAATGTCGCGGACAGCAATCTCAGTTATTTTACCGCTCCTGGTCCGTGGGATGTCAGCAACTGCTGCGATCACCGATGGTACATGCCGAGGGCTTGCGCCTTTGCGAATACGAGACTTCAACTTTGTGGCAAGATCATCGGTCAAAGAAAACCCTGGCGTCATTTTTAGAAATAAAACAATCCTTGAATCACCACGATGCGCCTGGCTTAAGATCGGAAG
>CAXBRM010000143.1:0-4946 GCA_963978305.1 uncultured Rhodospirillales bacterium | reverse complement strand
TCAACCAATACGGTCGTTTGCGTGATCGGTAACCAATAGGGTTCAGGGGTCATTAAAAAGAGAACTTGAGACAATATTGATTATTGCGCTATGTAACTGATCTAGCGTTGGGGAGCGTCAACCCATCATCTTCGAATATCTTACGTACAGAAGGACATTCTTCGTGGAGATCTTAAATGCAGTTTCGAACTGGTTTCTTGACGAGCTTATCAGCGGCAACTGGCTATTTTATCTGCAAAGTTTACCGAGGCTACTTATTGCCGGACTGTTAGAGGGCCTGATCTTAGCCGTGATCGCACTTGCCTTTGTGCTCATCTATCGGACTACCGAAATCGTTAATTTCGCCCAGGGCGATTTTATGGCGCTATCGATTTTTGTTATGCTCGTTCTAACCCAATGGATTGGGCCAGAGATGGTTTATGGGGTATACCCCGAAGGCCCATGGTCAATGCTTGTGCCTTGGATCATATCAGCACTTCTGACCATTTTGATTATGGTGTTGCTCTCGATTGGTAGCGACCTTTTGATTTTTCGAAATCTGGCTGGTCAATCCCCACTCGCTATTGTGATCATTACCATCGCGCTCGGGTTTATGATCCGCAGCAGCCTAGATGTGATTGTCCAGCCGAGTGCCGCAGCAAGCGTACCGTTCCCACTTGCAAAACGATACAACTTTGATTTCGGTTTTTTCAACATTAACGTTGCACAGATCGCGGTGATCTTGGCGGTGCCTCTGTTGTTGGCTGGTGTCGTCCTGTTCTTGAACAAAACGAAAGTGGGGCTGGCAGTTCAAGCAAGCTCTCAAAATCAGATGGCAGCCTATTATATGGGCATACCCGTGCCATTACTGAATACGATTGTTTGGGGACTTGCCGGCGCCCTCACGGCTTGTGCCGGCATTTTGTTCGCGCTTGTAAATACCGAGCGTGTGAACAGCGCTGTGGGTCTGACGCTGCAAGGCGGCATTTTGGCTTATGCCGCAGCCATCGCGGGGGGGTTTGGTTCAATCACAGGCGCAATTGTGACGGCGATTCTCTTAGGGATAACCCATCAAATGCTGCAAGGTGCGCCCGGCATACCAGCGTTCATTGGCGTTAACGCGCCCATTCTATTTCTGCTCGGCGTGCTAATTTTCCGTCCCGATGGCTTGATTTCGCAAATCCAAGCGAAAAAAGTTTAAAGGCCTGAGCGTATGCGGTTTCAATTTAAAACAAGTTACAACGCAGACATCAATCTGTTCAAAGATGCAATCAGCGTCCGGGACTATGGCTTTGTGCTTCTCTGTTTTTTAATTGCCCCAACGATAATCCTCAGCTTTGGCGGTGGCGCGACCCTGCTGGATCTGGCCACCATGATACTCATTTTCTCGATTGCTGGTTTAGGGATGATGATCCTAACGGGTTTCACAGGACTGGTGAGTTTAGGGCATGCTGCGTTCATGCTGCTGGGTGCCTATCTTTATCACTATATCTCAAACCTGGTTGCGGCAAACACTTACGGACTTTGGCCGCTGATTAGCGGTGTGATCACCACGGGCGTTGTTGGCGCAATTGGCTACATGGTTGCACGTCCTGCGCTTCGGATGACTGGTATTTTTCTATCGATTGCTTCACTCTTGTTTTTCGAACTTATCAATGGGCTTCTGACAAACTTTGGTGGATTTACCGTCGGCACACTCGTTGCGAGTGAGACGTGGCTACACAGCTTTTGGCTCAATGTCATGGACCTATTTCGCCATGAACTGAAAGTGTTCGAGCGTGTCGTGATTTGGAATCCTCTGAGTTGGATTCAAGGTTTTTACAACGCCATTATTCAATTTGATGTCATTGTCCCTGGTCGGGCGGAAGCACCCCAATTGCGCATTGCTGCTCATGGCCTGCATTTGTATTACCTGTGCTTGGTTGTGTTGTTGATTGGGATCTGGATAACCCGCAATGTGACGCGTAGTCCCCTTGGACGAAAACTCGTTGCGATCCGGGACAGTGAGGTATCGGCTCGATGCATCGGCATCAACATCAAACACGGCAAGAGTTTGGCCATGGCGATCAGTGCTGGATTTACAGCGGTTGCTGGTATTCTTATTGCTTACGCGATCAACGGCGAATTCCAGGCAGGAAAGGTTGGTGAAGGAAGTATCACCATTGTGGAAAGCATTGTCCTACTGCTGATTGTGGTCGTAGGTGGTCTGGGTTCTGTTCACGGCGCGATCCTGGGGGCTATCGCTTACATTGGGTTGCGATTTATTCTGTTTGAATACATTGTGGACTTTGAACATATTGCCCACAATTTACATTATGGCATTCCGTTCACAGAAAATTGGCTGACAGGCGTCAAGACCTACGAGGTTTCAAGTTGGGGCGACCAGTTGCGAGTTTTCTTTGGCGGCGTAGCGGAATATTTATCTGAAGTGACCGTACTAGGCGATATCGTCTTTGGCTTCCTGTTGATTATCATTCTGTCGCATGAGCCGTTGGGTCTGTTCGCTCGTTATCGCAAAAGCCAAGCTTTCCTTGATCTTTTCCCTTTTTATCGCCGCAACACGTTCCGCCGACAGCGAGCATACGCCAAAACTGATCGACTACACTAGAGACGGAAAAGCACGACAGCATGAACAGCGACAACATATTAAATGTCAACGACCTCGCCGTTTACTTTGGTGGCATTAAAGCAGTTGACGGGATCACCTTCGATGTGCCCCGGGGCTCAATTTATACGATTATTGGCCCAAATGGTGCCGGCAAGACCACAATCTTTAATGCGATTTCTCGCCTCTATAATGTCACCAGAGGCACGTTGAGATTCGACGGAACAGATATCACATCGCTCAATGCGCAGCAGATTGCAAGCTTAGGGATTGCCCGCACTTTTCAAAACATCGAATTATTTGAAAACGCTAGTGTTTTACAAAATTTGTTAATTGGTCGTGCGACCCATGCCCAATCTCAGTTTTGGCATGACATGCTGTTTTTGCCGCATGTCAAGCGAGCTGAGCATGAACACCGACATCAAGTCGAAAAAGTTATCGATTTTCTCAACCTGCAACCACATCGCGACAGCCTCATCAGCGGCCTGCCATACGGTGTTCGGAAGGTCGTCGAAATCGCTCGAGCGTTATGCACCGAGCCAAAGTTGTTGTTGTTGGATGAGCCAGCCTCCGGACTGTCGGTCGAGGAAACACAAGACCTGGTTTATTGGATCAAAGATATCAAAAACTTGCTCGGAATGACTGTGATTATGGTCGAGCACGACATGAGCTTGGTTAGCCAAGTTAGCGACCATGTTTTGGCGATGAACCAAGGCCGTTTCCTCGCCAGCGGAACAATTGGCGAAGTACAAGCCAATCCGGCTGTTATTGAGGCCTACCTTGGATCAGAAGCAGTCCAAAACAGCATGAGTGAGGCGACGTAATGCTTGATCAGCCAAAGCCATCACCGGTATTACGTGTCGAGAATATCGAAACTTACTACGGGCCCATACAAGCTGTGCGTGGCATTTCGTTGGAGGTAGCCGATGGTGCACTCGTCACCTTGCTCGGCGCGAACGGTGCAGGTAAATCCACGACACTGAAAACAATCTCAGGTATTTTGGAACCCGATAAAGGCAGCGTCATATTGCAAGGCTCTGCGATCACGGGCAAGCGGCCCGATCATATTGCGGCAAGTGGGATCGCCCACGTACCAGAGGGTCGGGAAATATTTCCATTTTTGTCGGTTGGAGAAAATTTGCTAATGGGCGCTTATCGTCGCCAAGATCAAGATGCCATTCAGCGCGATATCGAAGCCGTCTACAACTATTTCCCAATATTAAAAGAACGCGCTGATCAGCGCGCCGTGCTTTTGTCAGGCGGCCAGCAGCAGATGCTTGCCATCGGGCGAGCGCTTCTGTCTGATCCCAAAATCATGCTGCTTGATGAGCCGTCTTTAGGGCTGTCACCATTGCTGGTCCAAGAAATTTTTGAAATTATCACGCGGCTCAATCGTGAGCGTGGCGTGACAATGCTGTTGGTAGAACAAAACGCGAGTATCGCGTTGAAACATGCCGATTATGGATATGTCCTAGAACTCGGCCGGATCGTGATGGATGGGCCGAAAAAAGAACTGATCCAAAGTAAAGACGTTCAAGAATTTTACCTTGGCATGGGGGATACCAGCGCGTCAGCCGTTGTCTCAGGGCGAGCAGACAAGCGCTGGAAGCGCAAAAAAACCTGGCGTTAAGCCCTAACTTAGCTCGTGGAACGAGATGTCGAAAATGGCCGATTGAAAGCACTGTCATCGTAACGACCTGACAGTTGACGGTAAATGCCCAGAATGGCTTCGGCTTCAGCCTTTTGACTAAAGCGCTGGTTTATGTCATCGCGTAATTTGTGCACAAATTCGGCTTTGCCCAACGGCAAGGTTAAAGCTTTGGCAATCGCTTCAGCGGCCGCCACCTCATCATCATGGGCAACCAGATAGCCATTCTGGCCCGGCTTAATCAAATCGACAAAACAACCCGTGTAGGAGCATACTGAAGGAATTCCCATCGCCATAGCTTCTATCGGTGTCACCCCAAATGGCTCATATGCCGGAAGGGCCACAAGGACATCGCAAACGCCTAGCCTTTCAACGAGATCAGCGTGGTGAACTTCACCAGCCCAGGTAAAGCGGTCGCTGAGCCCAGCTTGCTCCAGCTGACGAAGCAGGCGGCGATGAAACACAGCGTCTTCCGGTTTGATCATACCGAAAGCAATTGCATCGACATCATCACGTTGGCGCGCAACTTTAATAAACGCATTTACAAACCGATGAGTGCCTTTTCCTTCCCGCACCCGCCCGACGCACGCAAGTGTCCGCCGCGATTTTTGGGTTTTCGGGGACAGGCTTGGCCTAAATTGCTCCAAGTCAACACCATGAGGAATAATTGCACTCGGCTCTACCGGTAAAACGGCCCCTGCCGCTTGAGTGGTC
>CAXBRM010000142.1:0-5100 GCA_963978305.1 uncultured Rhodospirillales bacterium | reverse complement strand
ATAAAGATCGGTAGTATCGGTTAGGGCGAAGTCTATGCCAGTCATTAGGTGGCCCCACGGAACGCCTGAAGAACCCTGTTCATTGAAAAGCTCGATATCGGTATCGAAAAAGTCAGCCTTGATATCAATACCGCCTGTTATTGCTATGTAGTCAATGCCTGCGCCCAGGTTAAACCGGACCCGGTTGCCTTTCTGTCCAAAAATATATTTTATCGAAAGCGATGGTATGACCAAACCACCGTTGGCGGCGACATCCCCGTCCGCCCAGATTGGATTGGTGTAGAAAATTTGCCCTTGCACTTGTCCTTCAAGCGCTAAATTTTCCCAAGCGTGTCCGTAGCCAATGCGGAAATTGGTTACTCCCGCGGTTCCGAAAAGCGCATCGCCTAGGTTGGCTGAGCCAAATATGTAGTGATCAGAATTTTTTTGAGCCTGAGCATCTAAAATACTCAGCCACACCGAAAAAGAAAATGACAGCATGACGAACATTTTTCGGCGGCTGAATTTCATGATGTTCGTCCATTTAAATCAAAAACAAAAAAATTAAAATGCAATTCAGGTTAAATTAGGGCGGCCTAACTGTGATTTAGCCTATCCATCTGGCAGTCGAATAATGGTGGGCGAGATCGCGATTTTAAATGGAACTTTTCGCGGTCACTGGCGACGTAAGCCGGTTCGAAAATAGCGCTTGGATTGCGGACTTGTACACCATGTGAACGCGGTGTTGTGCTGGCGAGCGGCTTACAAAACTCAAGCCATCAAAAGCGGTAGCGCAGACCAATATGAGCGAGCGAAATTAGGCCGTAAGTACGTGCCTCAAAGTAGAAATCAGTGTCACTAGCGAGTTTAATGTCGGCTCCAGTCATCGCATGTGCCCAGGGAAAGCCAAAAACTGGAAGCCCACTATCGATGATGGTGATGAAATCCACACCCCCGCCTAAATTAAGGCGAACAATGTCGTCGCGATCGCCAAAGACGTATTTCGCAGAAAGTGAGGGTACCAGTAGTCCGCCGTCAGCCAATCCCCCATCGGCAAAGGCCGTGGCGTAGGCCAGTTGGCCTTCGACAGCTAAGTGTTCCCACGCTTGGCCATAGCCCACGCGCAGTCCAAGCAGCCCGGCATCATCACTTCCAAAACCACCGGTAATCGCACCAAACATATAAGGTGCGCCCCGCTCTTGCGCATTGGCCGTCCATGGCACGGTGTCACCCACCAGGGTGAGCCACAAGGCAAAGAATATCAGCAAACCCCGAGGGATGGCCATGACAGCAACTCTTCTTATCATGCGTTGGATCAATCCTAAAAGGACCGTTTATGTTTAACGCCATATTATAAGATTTGCTAATAAAATTTGGCTATTGTTAGGGCTGATCTTATTGAGCCTGAGCTGGCACGCGTGTTTTTAGGTTTTCAGATGCGTAATCATTTTGAAAAGGCTGCCTGAAACAACTGTCCATCGCTAATCTTTTGGTTCTTGCTAAAAACACCGAGAAAAAAGAGCGCGTTTTTTTGCCAATGATCATTCTATTGTAATTTAAACGCATAAAGTTATGCTTGAAAAGGGTGACAAGCGTTGATTGGCTTTTTCTGTGAGCAGCTTGAGTCGCAAATTAACAGATAGAAAGCCTGTGCTTATGCAACGGGACGGTGTGACCGCTTTATTAGGGCCGACGAACACTGGCAAAACGTTTATTGCCATGCAACGCATGATGGCGTGTGACAGCGGTATTATTGGTTTTCCGCTCCGTCTGTTGGCTCGGGAAAATTATGACAAAGTTGTCAGAGAGAAGGGCGTCAACGCTGTTGCCCTGATCACGGGTGAAGAAAAAATTATCCCTAAGCAGGCACATTATTTTATATGTACGGTCGAGGCGATGCCTCTGGACATGAATGCTGATTTTGTTGCTGTTGACGAAATTCAACTGTGCGGGGATCCAGAACGGGGGCACATATTCACCGATCGTCTGCTGCACAGCCGTGGCCGTTTGGAAACTGTTTTCCTTGGTTCAGAGACGATTAGAAATCTGCTCGTTCAACTTATTCCAGACATTGAAATTGAAACGCGCCCTCGCTTCAGTAAGCTAACATATGTCCAAACCAAGAAGATAGGTCGCATACCGCGTCGCAGTGCATTGGTGGTTTTTTCTGCGGCCGAAGTATATCGCGTAGCCGAGGAATTACGGCAGCACCGAGGCGGATGTGCAGTAGTGCTTGGCGCGTTGTCTCCCAGAACCCGCAATGCGCAAGTCGAGATGTATCAGGCGGGTGAGGTTGATTACATGGTTGCAACAGACGCTATCGGTATGGGGCTAAACATGGATCTCGACCATGTGACTTTTGCCAGGACGCGCAAGTTTGACGGGCGGCAGGCTCGTAATCTGAGCTTATCAGAAATCGCGCAGATAGCTGGACGTGCGGGACGACATATGAATGACGGCACCTTCACGACAACCACCGATATTGGCGGTTTTGATGAGTTGACTGTCGAAGCCATTGAGAACCATCGATTTGACCCACTGCGAGCCCTGCAATGGCGAAGCCGAAGCCTGGACTTTAGCCATACTGGCGCTCTGCTACGGTCGCTTGATCAAAAGCCGCCCCATGAAACTCTTGTAAAAACGCGAGAGGCCGAGGATCTCGTTGCGCTAAAACAGCTTTTAGCAAATGATGAAATTCGCATGATGGCGCGCGGTCCGGCTGCAGTACGTACCTTGTGGGACGTTGCGGGGGTTCCTGATTTTAGGAAAACCATGACCGACTTGCACGTGAACATGTTGGTTAATGTGTACAAGTTTTTGATGAAAGCGACCGGGCGAATTCCTGAAGATTTTGTGGATAGCCAAGTTTCGAGGCTGGATGACATCAAAGGTGACATTGATACACTGATTAACCGTATTGCGAATATTCGCACGTGGACTTTTATAAGTCACCGTGCAAACTGGATGACAAACGCTAAGTATTGGCAAAGCAAGAGCAAAAAGATAGATGATCGTTTGTCGGATGCACTACACGATCGTTTGACGCAAAGATTTGTAGATAGGCGGGCTGCGATTTTGGTGCGTGGTCTGGTGAATGGAGAAAAATTGTCAGGTAAAGTTGAAAAAGATGGCAGCGTGGTCATTGAAGGTCAAAATGTAGGAACCTTTAGGGGGTTCACTTTTACGCCAGACCCCAGCATTATGGACGCTCACGCCAAGCCGATTTTAACAGCGGCGCGGAAAGTGTTGGTCGAGGAAGTCGACCAGCGATTGGCGATGCTGGTCGGCGACAACGACGGTGCTTTCCGTTTGTTAGAAGATGGCCACATCTTGTGGCGGGAAGTGCCAATGGCGCGCCTCGCCAAGGGCAGCAGCATTCTGGAACCAAGCGTTTCAGTAATCGCGAGCGATTTGCTTGAACCTCAGGCCCGAGATCGCATTCAAGATAGACTGCGCGGTTGGTTAAAAGCTCATCTAAACAATCGGCTGGCGCCTTACTTTCAATTGCAGTCCGCTGATCTCACTGGCTCGCCACGGGGGGTAGCGTATCAGTTGATTGAAAGCCTTGGGCTGTTACGTCGTGAAGATGTCGCTGATATGGTCAAGGGCCTCACAAAAGAGGAACGCAAAGCTTTATATGACCAAAATGTTCGCATTGGCCGCCATGCCATATGGGTCAAAGGCTTGACCAATCCGACGCATTGGCCCTGGCGGGCCTTGCTTTGGGGGCTTTGGCAGGGCGTTAAAGATGTGCGTGATTTTCTGCCGTCTACAGAGACAAAAGTCGTGGAGATGCCTGCGGGTGGATGGGGGGCAGTGCGTGCCGATTTTTACGCAATGCTGGGGTTTGTTCCCTTGGAACTCTACAACCCGCGGGGCAGGCCGCATTTGATCTACGCTCGAGTGGACGCATTGGATAATGTTTCAAATGCTGTGTGGTCAGCGAGTAATGCTGGTGCTTTTGTATTACCGGAAGGCTTGGCTGAGCGTTTGTCATGTTCAGAGGCAATGATGAAACGAATTGTCAGCTCACTCGGTTTCAAACGCGCTAACGAACGTGACATTGAACGAGCCAACGATCGTATTCGGCATCGTGCAGAACGTGACGCTGCCAATAATCAGAAGCGGGAGTTGCAGAGGGCTGCAAAAGAAGCGGCAAGAAAAGCTGAGTTGCTTGCCAGAGAAGTTGTGGCCGCGGAAGGAATGGAGCTCTCGGCCGAACAGATTTTGGCGGTGGCTGATGTGGAGGCCAAGGCTGCTAAAATGCTGTCCGGCGGTCAGGCTGATAAACCCGCAGACAGCAATCCTTCCGATTTGTCTGCTCCAGCACAGCAAGCAGACCTTGGCTCAGATCATCGTAGCAGTTCGGTCGATGATCTCGCCAACCGGATCGGTGAAACTGCCGTAAAGGTGCCTGAACCCGCTGTAGATCAAGGCGAGAGTGCTGAACAGAATGTTGTGCCACAGGATGACTCAGATAATCAAAATGAACTATGGGTCCGCGTTTTTCGGAAGCCGGGTCAGGGTGTTCCAGAAGGTGAAGCGCGCTCCGTGAAAAGCGGTGATGGCCAACGGCGGTCGCCAAGACGGCCTCAAAGACAGGCTTCTAATGACGACGAGGGCCGTTCTCGGCCTAACAGTGGCGACAAAAAAGAAAAGGGCCATAGGCGGCAAAAACACGCTGATCGACGAAGTACTCAATCAGGTCGAGGGGCTAAAAGTGCAAACTGGTCTGTGTCTGTTGCTGAGTCTGAAAACAATCCGTTCGCCGCCCTTGCAGCGTTGAAAGATAAAAAATAGCAAATGATTGTGCTGTGAGCGACGTTAGGCTTCGTATCGACAAATGGCTTTGGTATGCTCGGGTGTTCAAAACGCGCACGCTCGCGGCCAGTGTTTGTAAATCGGGTAAGGTCCGTATTAACGGCGAAACAATTTTAAAAGCGCACGTTAGCTTGAAAATTGGGGATGTGATAACCTTTAAAAAGGGGCCGCAGGTTGGCGTGCTCAAGGTGCTCGCTTTAGGCTCCAGGAGAGGTCCGGCTGTGGAAGCTCAGACGCTGTATGAAGATTTGACGCCACCAACAACGGCCAGTGACGCTGAGAAGTGCTCAAGACACGCGA
>CAXBRM010000141.1:0-5189 GCA_963978305.1 uncultured Rhodospirillales bacterium | reverse complement strand
GTTTGGCCAGTTCGAGGGCGTTTGTTGTCTGGATTTGGGCCCCGTGAAAATGGTCTGGTCAATGATGGCATTAACATTGCTGTGCGGTCTGGAGAAACTGTTAAAGCAGCGGCAAACGGCCAGGTTATCTACGCTAGCGACGAGATGCATGCCTTTGGGAAATTGATTTTACTTCAGCACGCCGATGGCTGGGTAACAGCTTATGCACATAATGACCGTCTGCATGTTCAAGTCGGCGATCATGTTGAGCTAGGACAAAGAATTGCCAGTGCTGGGTCAAGTGGCACAGTGGACCGCAGCCAATTGCACTTTGAAGTCCGGCACAATGGTCAACCGGTTAACCCGATGACGGTGCTTGTCTTCTGACCATTCGGGATAGATTGATAATTGAGTTTTCGTGCTGTGGTTGCTGCCGACTGCCGTCAAAAAGGCGACTATTCCCCAAAAATTAACTGTTGTTTGAACAGGTAAATTTCCAAAGGGGCTTTTCTGGGATAACTTTGCCCCCTACATGCTTGGTCTGGACGTTATTTTGACCGATAAGGAATAGACCATGGCAGCACCATTTGAACTCCCAGCGCTTCCCTATGATGACACAGCACTTGCGCCAGTGATTGGTCAGCAGACGGTGCAACTGCACCACGGTAAGCACCACCAAACCTATTTTGACAAGCTTAATCCGCTGGTCGACGGTACTGAAATGGCTGAGATGAGCCTAGAAGATGTTATTCGTCATAGCGCTGGCAAAGCAGATCTGGCGGGCGTCTTTAATAATGCTGGTCAGGCATGGAATCATATCCTGTACTGGGATCAGTTCTCCAGTGCTGGTGCGCGCGAAGCATCCGGTAAGCTTGGGGAAATGATCGAGCGTGATTTCGGCAGTTTTGGTGAGATGAAAGACAAACTGGTCGCGACTGGTGCGGGTGTCTTTGGTTCTGGCTGGGCATGGTTGGCACTCGATGGTAACAAACTGATTACGATGGGAACAAGTGGCGGTGATAATCCTCTTGCCCATGGCAAGGTCGCCTTGTGCGGCATCGATGTTTGGGAGCATGCTTACTATCTCGATTATCAAAATCGCCGCCCGGATCATATCAGGGCTGTTTTGGACCAGCTGGTCAATTGGTCGTTCGTTGGCGAAAAACTGGCTGAAGGGCTTGGTTAATTGCTAACCAAAGCGTTATTAAACAAAACCAGCATCCCGATGTAACCATAGCGGGATGCTGGTTTTTTGCTGCATGAACTTATTATCTGCACGTGGCAAAAAAGGGGCTCCGAAAAGAGAGTTTAAGGGATCGTCATGAAATACGGAAAGCTGGGAACGACAGACATTGATGTCAGCCGCATTTGCTTAGGCACCATGACATGGGGTGTCCAAAACGATCAGGCCGATGCCGATGGGCAAATGGATATGGCTCTCGATATGGGGGTTAATTTTTGGGACACCGCCGAAATGTATCCGATGCGCTCAAAACCAGAGCAATATGGCGACACGGAAACGATTCTAGGCGATTGGATGGGACGCAACGCATCCCGACGTAGCGAGGTCGTTCTGGCAACAAAGCATTCACCGGTTACAGATCATCCGTCAGGCCGTAGTTCAGAAATATCCAGGCAGAGCATCACCAACGCACTGGATGAAAGCCTGAAAAAGCTCAAAACGGATTACGTGGATCTTTATCAGCTTCATTGGCCAACCAATCGGAGCCACTATCATTTCAGTAAATACTGGGACCATCAGCACGCCTCGGGTGCTGACGCTCGCGACCGTATTGTCGACAACCAGCTTGAAAGCGTGCAAGCCCTGACAGAGCTGCAGAAGGCCGGAAAAATTCGTTGCTGGGGCTTAAGTGATGACACAGCTTGGGGCTTAAACAGTTTTCTGCGCCTCGCCGATCAACAAGGGCTGGCCCGACCACAAAGTATTCAACATGAATATCATTTGTTGCTGTGGTTGGATGAAGTGATCATGCAGGAAACCTGTGCTTTAGAGGGTGTTAGCTATCTGCCGTGGGGACCGATTATTGGCGGGATGCTCAGCGGCAAGTATAACGACGGCAAGCGGCCTGACGGCGCGCGGTTCACGTCACATTTTCGCCGTCCTGAAGCGGAGCGCAATCAGCGCGTTCGTCCAGGAACCCTCGACGCCGTGGCCAGTTATTTGGCATTCGCTGAGCAATATGGGATCGACATTACACAGCTGGCGATTGCTTGGACGATCAGAGAGCCTTGGATGACCAGCACAATTATCGGCGCGACCAATCTCGAACAGCTCAAAACCAATATTGAGGCGGTTGATTTTGACATTACGGACGAGATGTATGCCGCTTTGGCGCAACTCCGTCGAAAGCATCCGTTGGCCTTTTGATGATTTGCCCGACCGCTTGAAGGCAGCGTGTCGGCGATTTTGTCCGCCCTTTAACGTTTCGTCTTGGCAGTGCGTGTCGCTGTGTAGAAATCACTTGGATGTTTGCGTACCCATGTGATGAAGGTTGCCAGTTCTGGGTGGCTCGCAATCCGGTCGGGTGCGCTTAAAACCGGGTCGCTTGCCAGCTGTTTTTCTGTCCACATACTGTGGAGTTTCCGATGGCAAATTTTATGCATCCACACCCAGTCTTTGCCGCCTTGGCTACGGGGAATATAGTGATGCCGGTCGACCATCTTGCCAGACAACATCTCCCGGCCACAAAGGCAGCATAGCCCCAGAGATTTACGCACCATTGTCATGACAGCTCGCATCCACATTAGGCAATATTCGATGTTATCAAGTGGATCGCCAGCGCCTTGTGTCAACAGCTTTGAACTGCTTGCCGTCAGGGCTAGGGCTAGACCAGTGTTCTACGCCATAGTCCAAAGGCCGCCGCTTGTTGCTGTGCGTACGCTTTATTGAGTTGATTGCGAGCAACGTTCATTAAGCCGCTTCGAAGATAGCGTGACAGGATGCGCATCCATTTGGGCACTTCTGCAATAGCGTCCACTTCATCAAGGTGGGTGATCGCCTGGATGACCCAATCAGGGTCACCGTCGTCAATCTGGGCGCCCTGGAGCCAAGGGATGTCGTCGAGTGTTCCTAAGCCGGGAATGGCGCGCCAGACCCCAAAAGCCACGCCAAGATGATTGGCAGCAATATGAATGGCTGTTTGTTCTATGCCTTGCGTTTGCAGTAGCAGTCGCCACAAGTTCCCTCTTTGGCTGGTAAACACCTGGCTCGCCTGAGACCACGACATCTGTCTCAAGCCTTCCAGATCAACTGAATGGCTTTCGATCTTGGCCTCAAGCAGTTGGCGATCAAGGTTGTGGCGCTGGCAAATCTCTTTTAGTGCCACGACAATTGGGTGTTGTCGTGGTGGCTCTTGGCGGTAAATGTCGTCGATGGCATCCAGCCACCAGCGGATGCGGATTTTGCCAAGACTTATGTCGCTGGTGACGCGATGCGCTCGGGCAAGCTCGCCATGCAAGCTCAGTAAAACCAGCGCATCATCTCGCTGATATTCGCCCGGGATGCAGAGGGTAAGGATGTGAGCGGTTTCGGGGTCTTGCGCGCGCAAGGCGCTTAATGAGCCCGTTTCCAGCTGGTTTGACATCAACCGACTGCGACCAGGGCTGCAGCCACGCGCCGCTCTTCAATCGCCAGAATATTGAAGGTCCGGCAAGCAGCACCCGTATCCATAGGGTCAATGCCAACACCTCTGGCGGCAAAGGCGTGACGGATCTCTTGACTTAGAAACTGCATTTGCTCACCACAGCCCACCAAAACAATGTCTAAGTCATCAGCGATATCTAAAAATGGTTGCAGCGTTTTGACGCTTATCTCACCACCGCTTTCCAAATCCCATGGTACCAAACTTGTCGGAAATACCAGCGCGTTGCCTTTAATTTGCGTACCCTGAGCCCTAAATTGCCAATCGCCGTAGCTATCGATTGTCACGCGGCCTTCGGTGACACGAGGCGTGATGTCCATCGATGTTACTCCTTGTCGTCGTTGGTAACGCGCTCGCGCACCTTTCGGCGAATTTCGTCTTCGTCATCGTCCTTTTGTGTTGACGCCCAGGCTGCTGCAAAGTCTTCCTCGTTGGCAGCATCTTTGCGTTCAAAGACATCATTGCGCAGATTAAAAAGTGTCAGCAAAGGCGTTGCGAAAAAGATCGATGAATAAGTGCCGATGACGACACCCCAGATCAGCGTGATTGCCAAGCCACGGATAATCGGGCCACCAAAGACGGCGAGGGCGATCAATGCGATCAAAGTGGTGATCGATGTCATAATCGTGCGTGTCAGCGTTCGGTTGATGGCTTTGTTTAAGACTTCCGCGATGGGTGTTTCTTTGTAGCGGCGCAATTCTTCGCGACTACGATCAAACACAACAACGGTGTCATTGATTGAGTATCCTGCAATCGTGAGGATGGCGGCTGTTGTGTACAAATTGAACTCGATCTGTAGCAGTGCCAACAAACCCAGAGTTGTGATGACGTCGTGCAACAATGCGGCCAACGCTGAAACGGCAAACTGCCATTCAAACCGAACCCAAATATAAATGGCCACCCCCCCCAAGGCGAGGGCAATAGCGAGCATCCCAGCTCGGAACAACTCGCCACTAATGGCACTGCCGACGAAGTTATCACTCAAAAGCTCAACAAAATTGTCTGTATCGAGCGCGGTGTCTCCGCTCGCCAGAATAGCGCCAGGTTGCAGAGTGACCAGTGCTGCCTGAATGTCTTTGCGCAATGCTAAAGCGGCATCGGCCTGTTCTTTGGCTGTTGCTCCACTGGGCGCTTCAACACGAACCAACACGTCGGTCGGTTCACCAAATTGTTGGACCGCCGCATCGCCAGAACTTAAGTTGTTGATGCTCTGTCGGACTGCCTCAAGATCGACGGGGTCTGAAAAGCGCACTGCGACCTCGACGCCGCCTTGGAAATCGATTCCCCGATTGAGACCTTGCGTGGTCAGCAGGCTAATCGCTGTCGCAATCAACACAACGGAAATTATCAAGGTAATCCGTCGAAACCCTAAAAAATCGATACTCAAATCGCTTGGAAACAAGCGGATAAAAGGAAAAATACTCATGGTTCTGTCCTTAGTCCCTTGTTGTTCATATCGGTGCTTGTGCGGGACCCTGGCGTCCATGCCAAGTGCTGATCAGACCGCGGGTCACTAGCAAAGCCGTAAACATTGATGTTGCGATCCCA
>CAXBRM010000140.1:0-5239 GCA_963978305.1 uncultured Rhodospirillales bacterium | reverse complement strand
GCATGAGCGTTTTGGTGATGCCTTAAAACGGCTTGGGCTTTCTAAGGCCATTGATGGGCAGGGTATTTGAGTGTCGTGGCCCTAACTGCCCAGGATGCAGCTTCGCTTTTCAGCCCCTCAGTACACGACTAACCGCCAACGGTGCCATAGAGCCGATCACCAGCGTCACCAAGCCCTGGCACGATGTAACCCTTGTCATTGAGATGGCTATCCAATGCGCCTGTCACAATCGCAACATCAGGATGGTCGTGGTTAATGCGGGCTACTCCCTCAGGGGCGGCAACTAACGTCAAAAGCCGAATACTTTGCGGCTGAACTTGCTTAACGATCTTTAATGTTTCACTTGCAGAACCACCAGTGGCAAGCATTGGATCACAAATAATCACGTGACGCTGCGACGTGTCAGGCGGTAGCTTGTTGTAATAAAGCGCTGCCTGCAATGTTTCCTCATTTCGGCTGAGACCGATGTAGCCGACTGCGGCCTCAGGGTAGAGATCTAATAGGCCATCCAAGAGGCCGTTGCCAGCACGCAAAATACTCACAAAGCAAATATTGGGCTGGGCTAAAACAGGAAGATCAAAACTGCCCAGCGGTGTTTCAATATTTTCCTGCGTTACAGGGATATGGCGCAAGGCTTCAAAACCCAGCAGTTCAGCGACTTTTCGGACGGTACTACGGAACTGGTGGGGTGCGGTATTCTTGTTTCGCACCGATGTGATCATGTGCTGGACAAGGGGATGGTTCACTATGGTCAAATTTGAGAGCGAAGCCGTCACGAATAATTACCTTCATAATGGTTTAATTGTCAGAGCAACTTTTACCATGGGCTAGACCTGCAAAACCAGTCATGGCTGTACCAAGACTTAAAAACTAGGCTTGTCTATGCATGAGTGCCTCGGCAATGCACTTTCAGCAGCGCGCCGCCGCGTGGTATGATGGCTTGTTATGTCAACGACATCAAACAGCACAGCAACTTCATCGCCAACTTTGAGATCAACTTCCTTCAGAAAATTGCGACCCAAAACCAGAACAACCAAGCCTTTGCCCGATGCCTGACAAACGCCGTCGACTGCGAGGCCGTTTATCTCACAACAGACTCTTAAGCGTGGCGTTTTGTAAAAAGGCAGCTCGGGAACCAGGTATTTTGGTAAACAAACCGACACGCTGGCTCTACCGCCAACGTCTATCAATTCAATGATGCCATCAAAGCCGAACTGCATTTAAATCTTCCCTACGGGAGTAGAAGGCTATTCTAATTTTGCCAAAAGTAAAGCCCGTGTTGCGTCATCGACAAACCCGGCCAAAATTGCCGTTCGTGTGATCTCAACCAGGTCTTCGACGGTGTAGGACCATTGCCGAGCAGCGAATTCATATTCGGCGCCAATAGAACTGTTGAAATGTGGTGGATCATCGCTGTTCAATGTTACTTTCACCCCTTGGCGTTTTAGTTTGTCAAAGGGATGGTCGACGGGGTCGGAAAAAACTTTTAACGCCAGATTACTGAGCGGACAAACCTCCAAAACAATCTCTTCATCAATCAAGCGTTGTACCAAAGTGGCACTTTCGATGGCGCGCACGCCATGACCTATTCGAGCAATTCGCCAATCATGGCCGCGCAACCTATCCAATGTTTCGGTTATGCTGTCGGGCCCAAGCCATTCGCCGCTGTGGACGTGCAAACTTAATCCTGCGTCGGCAGCAATTGCGAATGCCTTTGCCCACTCGCTCAAATCGCCAGCATTTTCAGCTCCAGCCATTTGAAAGCCAGTGACATATTTGTGGGGATGTTTGCGTGTCAGTTGGGCTGTTTTGAGGCCTTGTTCAACACCGTAGTGACGCACTAATGAAAAACTAAGCCGGGCCTCTATGCTGTATTTTTGGCGGGCATCGTCAATGGCACTTTCGAGCACAGCCAGTTGCTCGGGATAACTGATACCCTGCGCAGCAGCATGATCCGGGCTAATAATCAGTTCTGTATAAATCCCGCCTTCAGCAGCGCTTTCAGCCAAATAATCAAGGGCGATCTGATAGTAATCTTCCGGCGAGCGAACATAACTGGCTGCTAAGTCGTAGCACGTCAAAAACTCATTAAAATCAGACCACTCAAAGCTGTTGTCATCTCGAAGCACATGCTCAGGCACTGTTTCGCCAGCTTTGGCGGCGAGGGCGCGAAGCCGTTTCGGGGTAATCGTTCCTTCAAGGTGGGCATGAAGCTCGGCTTTTGGAACATCTGCAACCCAATGGAGATTTTTTGAAGTCAAGGATCTGATCCCTTAAGTCGTGCGAAAGCCACGCAAAGGCATTGTTGCGGGACGCTGTAGCCAGTTAGTTTTCGGGTACATCAACGCCGTGTCAATCACATGTAGCGTGTAGGCTTGTCGGCTTTTGTCGCTGTTGTTTGGCGCGCTCTGATGGGGAAGGCGACCATGAAGTAGGATCAGGGTGCCTTGTGGTGCTTCCAAATCAACTAAAGCGTCAAGATCCCAGGCTGGCGTGTCGAGTGTTATCATGCTGATTCCACCATTGTCGTCGCGACGGTAAACCTGTGATAAAGGCCCTTTGTGTCCACCAGGTAAAGCTTTCATGGCACCATTTGATGTCGTGGCATCTTGAAGGGCGAACCAGAACCCAACACAGCTCTCTGGCTCTGTGATGATGAACGTGCTGTCCTGGTGCAAACCGACTTCACCACCGACGTGAGCGTGTTTAAAGATGACCATACTCTGCAGCAGACCAGGGGCAGTCAAGCCGATGCTGGTTGCCGTATTCGCTAGTTTTGCTGTTCGACTGAAGGCCTCAAACACAGGGTCAAGATCATGCATGGCATGCCCAATTTTATTGGCGGCACGGCCGATTGGCACTGTCAGATTTCCGCCTGCATCGTGGATCCCGCTTTCGAAGAAAACCCGGATTTTATCGCCGCTGGTGAGGAAATAATCATCGCCGCTATGAGAGTTATCCACAGCATCGAACACTTCGCCCAGCGCGTCTGGGCCGATTTCTTCGACAATTTCCGCCGAACGGTTCATGATCGCTTTGCATTGGTCAGCGGTGACATAGTTTTCCAGAATCAAATATCCGTCATCATGCCACGACCTAACCATAGCGTCGGTCAATACGCCATTGATAGGTGCATCAAATCGCTTTGCTGTTGCCATAGGCTTCGCTTCCTTCCAATCCGCCAAAATTCATATAGCTGTTATGAACGCCCCACGGCAATTATAATGGAAAATTGTCGCGGCCTAAAGCCGGGGCAGAGAATTGATAGATCACGAAGTAAGCTATCAGGCTGGAGACCTTAGGGCACGTAAATTGTACCCGAACTGGTTAGATTTGTTCAGGATTCGGGTCACTTCACAATAACGGTACTTGTCGCCCTCATGAAGATGACCCACTTTTCGCGCCTTCAAGAATGTCCATCAGCGTGGCTGGCACTGAGACACCATTGGCTTCTGTTGCTAACCGATTGCTCTTTCGCCGGGCGCTGGGTAACCGAGCGCCGTCTTGGCTTTCAATACTGTTCGCCAACAGTTCAACTTGGGCGAAAAAACGATCCCCCGTGAAACTCATCGGGTCGAAGGCAATAAAGCATTGTCCAGTTGATGGCGGCCCGCCAGCAGTGCCGCTGAACGGCGACGCATCCTGGCTGAGGACAGCACCAGCAAGACAACTTGCGAGTACCTCTACTGTTAAGCCCAATCCAAAACCTTTGTAACCGCCACTGGGTGCCATGCTGCCCTTCAAGGCTTCTTTGGCGTCTGTTGTCGGTTTACCATCAGCATCAAATGCCCATCCGGGTTCGATGGCTTCACCATTGATGCTTCGAAGCACAATTTCACTTTTGGCAACCACACTGACGGATTGGTCAATGACCATTGCAGCGCCACCTTGACCATCAGGCACGCCCAGCGCAAATGGATTGGTGCCAACGATTGCTTGCTTGCCGCCGACGGGTGCGACACTGGCGGGGGCGTGCGTAAAACACAATCCGACCAATCCATCGTCGGCCAGCCGTTCGGCGTGGTGGCCGAGAATGCCACAGTTGTAGCTGTTGTGGAGTGTCAGCGCCGCAATGCCTTGGATGCGAGCTGCGTCGACGAAAGCACCATACCCGGCATCAATGGCAGGGTGCGCGAAGCCATGTCCGGCATCCACGGCGACAACACCAGGCTTGGGCGTGGTGACTGTGGGTTGGGCTTTACCGTTGACCTTGCCGCAACGAATATGGCTGGCGTAAATTGGCAGGAAAATCAAACCGTGGCTACGCACTCCATCCCGCTCAGCGCGCCACGTCGAGGTTGCGACGCTGGTTGCATTGATTTCCGAGGCACCAGCCGAAACAAGAATGTCTTTCGCCAGTTCAAAGACGTCGTCTAACGATAAAGTCACAACTTCGATTGTTGTCATGGTCTCAGAAGTCCTTTCAAGCCAGTGAGAGCTAAGGCGAAGCGACTAGCCGTGCTCAAGAATCAAATGACTGTTGATTGGCAAAATTTTCTCTTCCACTTGAACGACGCACTTTCAAAAGCAATTAGACCCTGAAGCTGGCCTGCAATGTTCCTTGGTGGGCATTGATTGTGCCAAAATCAATCACCGCATTATCGCCGGATCCGCTCACATAATCCGTGCTTGCCTTGCCCGGAGAGATGAAGCGATACGCCAAACTGATTGACGAACTATCAGCGACGGTTATGCCAAAGCCAATACCGCCAGCAAACCCCAAACCGCGACGCGCATGTTCCTCATACTTTTTTTCGGTCGTAACACCGCCACTTGTCTCTCTGATTGTTGCACTGGCGGTATTTTGAAAGTAGCCAATGCCAACCATGGGCGAGATTGAGAACTGATCTGACAAATCAATATCAAAGCTCCCCGTCAATAAGCCGCCTAGGGCCGTCGCTGTGGCTTCACTGTCATACTCAACGCCACCGCTTTCGACATTTTTTTGATCGTAATTATAACCGGCAAAGCTGCCCTCAACCCCCAACCGCAGGCCACCAGCGACATCTACGCCAATACCTACGGAGAGAGCTGTGCCGATAGAGCCATCGAATTTTACCGCGCTGCTGTCGTCACTTTTGTCGACAGGGTCGTCAAGATCGGCTGCCGTTGATACATAAGCAGCGCCGAACGGCAAACTGACGCCGCCGCCAATTTCAAAATACAAACCCGTGCTGTCGGCAGGTTGCGACGAAGCCAAAGTGGCTGGCGCCGCAAACTGGGCAACCGCGGATGGACC
>CAXBRM010000139.1:0-5410 GCA_963978305.1 uncultured Rhodospirillales bacterium | reverse complement strand
GTGAGCTTTGTCTCTGTTTCTCCCGACTTTTCAAAATGACCCGCGCCTGCAAAGCCAACATACAGCTGTTTGTTGTTTCGAAAGAGGGTTGTAACAGAGGCGTGGGATGAAAACTTATTGGTGGCCAGATTCCGCTTGTCCAATGGGGTTTGTGTGAGCGCAATGTAGCCACCAGCAGCCGTGCGCTCAATAAAGTCACCATGGTGCCAAATGCCCGGGTAGGTTTCGAAATATGCCGCATTGAATTTGGTGTCGTTCTCGTCTCGCCAAAAAGCAATCGGCATGGTTGGAAATGGCCCATTGCAAGCGAGTTCACCGCGTTCACCAATCGCAGCCTCACTCCCGTCGCTGCGCAAGACCTGAACATCACAAGCCAAAATCGCGCCTTGAATTTCGCCTCGATAGATGGGCTTGGTGCTGACGGCCCCCACCAAACAGCCGACGAGATCAGTCCCACCGCTAACGCTGGTCAGCGCCACATCGGCTTTCACTGCATCGTAAATGAAATCAAAACTCTCTTCGATCAGCGTACTGCCGGTCGTTGCAATATTGCGTAATTTTGGGAACGTGTGGTGATTTTTGGGTCGGTAGCCTGACTTGGCAATCGCATCGACGTATTTGGCGCCACAACCAAATTGACTCCAATTGTTCTTGGCGGCCATATTCCATAGAGCCTCAGGACCCGGCTGAAACGGCGAGCCATCATACAGTTGTAAGGTCTGGCGGTTGGCCAAACCCGTGACCAACCAATTCCACATCATCCAACCGCAAGTCGAGAAGAAAAATGTGACATCGCCTGGCTTGTTGTCGCCGTTGATGGCGTGCTCTACCAAGTGCTTGAGTAACGGCCCACCCTGCCGATGAACCAGACATTTTGGCTTGCCAGTTGTACCGCTGCTGAACAAAATGTACAGCGGATGATCGAACCGCAGGGCTTTAAACCTAAGGGGCAACGCTGGCGGCGGCAAATCCTGTCTGTCGTCATAATCGAGAAAACGCAACATTTTATGGGCTCGCAGTCCCGGGAGCTGAGCAGCGATATCATTAGCTTTTTCGCTGATCTCGAACCGCCGACCACCGTAAAGGTAGCCATCCACACTAAAAAAGACCTTTGGCTCAATCTGGCCAAATCGATCGACCGCGCCACTGACCCCAAAATCTGGACTCGCGGTTGACGTAATCGCCCCCAAACTATTTGCCGCAAGCAATATTGCAATCGCTTCCGGACAATTGGGCACCAAAGCCGCTACACGGTCTTTCTCACCAACATCGTGCGCAACCATAAAGGCCTGGAAGCGGGCGGTCAGGTCACGCAATTCATGCCAAGACATAGCGATATGCAACCCATCCTCACGATCAAATAGAAGTGCAGGTTGATCCGCAAAAGCAGGATCCTCGGCCCATCGCAGTAAGTTTTCAGCGTAGCTCAAACGGGCTTCAGGAAAATAACGGGCCGAACGGATATCATCGGTGATTGGCGGTAAAAAGGCGATATCTCCTTTTAACCCAACCACACCAAAGAAATCCCAGACAGCGTCATAAAAGGCTCCCTGATCTGCCACGCTCCACCGATGCAAAGCGTCATAATCAGCGAACGGCCCTATGCCGCGCCGAGCCAGAAACTCTTCAAACTGACGTTGATTTGAGTTGGCAATACGCTCTGGCTTTGGGGACCAAAGGCTACTCACGGGTCTGTCTTTCCATCCTGAAGCCCTGCATTTCAGCACTAAGCCGCGTCCAGCTGTCCACATTATAACGCTTAGGGCTTCTGTGTAGAGTTTTGTCAACCCAAGAGCAAAAAAGCCCACAGCGATACGCCGTAGGCTTAATTTAAAGAATCATGTCAAAAAACGAAACCCGCTAAGCGGCATCTTCCACCAAAATCCAGTTTTTGTTTTTCGACAATGGGCGACATTCTTGGATGCTGACCGTTTGCCCCTCTTGTGCAACATTGTTTTCATCATGTGCGTGATACTTCTTTGAAGTACGGATGAATTTTTTATAAATCGGATGCATCACGCGGCGCTCTACAAGCACTGTGATCGTTTTATCGGTTTTGTTGCTGACAACTCGGCCTTTTAGAATACGGCGTGGCATGCTTAGGCTCCCATTTCAGTCAGGATGGTTTTACAACGAGCTATTTCGCGGCGGACCTGTTGGACACGCGCCGTGTTTTCCATTGTCAGGTTTGCTTGCTGGAACCGCAAGTTCATCATTTCCTTACGCAAACCCAGAATCTCGCTTTTTAATTCGTCGCGACTTTTCTCGCGTAGTTCAGAAGCTTTCATCGTTTTCTCTTCCTCAGCCCTTAATTCATCGCCGGGATTCGACCGATAAACTTGGTCTTGATTGGCAATTTAGCAGACGCCAGGTCAAAAGCCTCCCGGGCGACTTGTTCACTGATGCCGTTCACCTCAAAAAGCACACGGCCTGGCTGCACGCGCACGGCCCAATAGTCCGGCGACCCTTTACCCTTACCCTGACGCACCTCGGCGGGCTTGCTCGACACCGACAGATCCGGAAAGACACGAATCCAGAGCTTTCCCTGACGCTTCATCGCACGCGAAATGGTTCGGCGCGCTGCCTCAATTTGTCTGGCCGTCACGCGCTCGCCTGTCATGGCCTTGAGGCCATAAGTTCCAAAGTTGAGTGCACTACCACCCTTGGCGTCGCCGCGTAGACGACCTTTGTGCATTTTACGGAACTTGGTCCGTTTTGGCTGCATCATGGCTCAAAGCCCTCCGTGTGACAAAGTTATCTAGCGCGAGGCGCCAGAGCCCATGGCCCGCTTTTCGCTCGCCATCGGGTCATGTTCCAAAATATCGCCCTTGTAGATCCAGCATTTGATGCCAATGATCCCATAGGTCGTCAACGCTTCCGCATGGGCGTAGTCAATATCAGCGCGCAACGTGTGCAGCGGCACACGCCCTTCACGATACCATTCTGTCCGAGCGATCTCAGCGCCTCCGAGCCGTCCAGCAGCATTGATCCGGATGCCAAGGGCACCCTGGCGCATGGCGTTTTGCACCGCCCGCTTCAAGGCTCGACGGAAACTGCCGCGACGCTCTAATTGTTGCGCGATATTCTCCGCAACCAAACGCGCATCGATATCCGGCTTGCGAATTTCATGGATATTCAGGGCAACCTCGGTACCAACCACGCTTTGCAGGTGACCACGAAGCTTTTCAATATCAGCGCCTTTCTTGCCGATGATGATGCCAGGACGTGCACTGTGAATTGTGACACGAGCACGCTTAGCGGGACGCTCGATAATAATCTTGCTGATGCCTGCTTGGCGGTCACTGCCGTAACGCTTGGTTAAAAATTCACTGATTTCTTCGCGAATTTTGAAATCATCATGCAAGAACTTCACATACTCGTCGCCCTCGGCATACCACCGGCTATCCCATGTCCGGTTTACGCCCAGGCGAATACTTACGGGATTAACTTTGTGACCCATTATGCAGCATCCTTCTCGACTTCGTGCAGGACAATCGTGATCTGACTGAACGGCTTTAGGATTTTACCGACCCGACCTCGCGCCCGCGGGCGAAAACGTTTGAGAACCAGCGACTTACCAACATAGGCTTCTTTCACAACGAGGCTATCAGCATCCAAGTTGTTGTTATTCTCCGCATTCGCAATGGCACTCATCAAAACCTTGCGGACCTCGCCGGCCACACGGCGCTTGCTGAACTGCAACATAGCGCTCGCCTCACCGGCAGATTTCCCGCGGATCATCGCCGCGAGTAGATTTAACTTTTGCGGACTGGTTTTAATAAAATCCTGTGTCGCCTTGACTTCATTCGGAGCCAACAGGCGTTCGCGGCTTTGCTTACCCATCTGTTCCCTCCGTCCTTACTTGCGCCTGGCTTTTTTATCGACACCGTGACCATAGTAGGTACGCGTCAAACTAAATTCGCCAAACTTGTGACCGACCATGTCCTCAGTCACCAAAACTGGAACATGAACTTTGCCATTGTAGACACCAAACGTTAAGCCCTCTAAGTTCGGCAAAATTGTCGAACGTCGCGACCAGGTCTTAATGACCTCGTTTCGCCCACTGGCGCGGACTTTCTCCGCTTTCTTGAGAAGGTAACCATCTACAAAGGGTCCCTTCCAAACCGAACGAGCCATCGTCTAAAGCCTCTTTAAATCGATGTGTTAACAAAACCGGACCTGCGAGGACTAGCCCCACAGACCCGAGGTGGATTACTTGCGCGCATGGCGCTTGCGGATAATCAAACGATCCGTCTTTTTATTTGAACGGGTTCGTTTACCCTTAGTTGGTTTCCCCCACGGGGTCACGGGATGGCGGCCACCCGACGTCCGACCCTCACCACCACCATGGGGGTGATCGACCGGGTTCATGACCACGCCACGCACATGTGGGCGTTTGCCTTTCCAACGGGTTCGTCCAGCTTTACCGTCGTTGGTGTTACCGTGGTCTGCGTTGGACACTGCCCCAATCGTGGCCATGCAATCTTGAAGGACCAAACGAAGTTCACCTGACCCCATCTTGATTTGCGCATAGCCACCATCACGGCCCACCAACTGGACGTAGGTACCAGCTGAGCGCGCAACCTGCCCGCCTTTGCCTGGAGTTAATTCAACATTATGGATGATCGAGCCAATTGGAACGCTGCGCAAAGGCAGTGCGTTGCCCGGCTTAATATCGACTTTTTCACCCGCAACAACAACGTCACCGATACTGACCCGCTGGGGCGCGAGGATATAGTTGAGATCGCCATCCTCATAACGAATTAATGCGATAAACGCCGTCCGGTTTGGGTCGTATTCCAATCGCTCAACCGTCGCGGGCACATCCCACTTCTGACGCTTGAAGTCTACCAGCCGGTAGCGACGTTTATGACCGCCTCCGCGCTGCCAGATGGTGATCCGACCCGAGTTGTTACGGCCACCACTTTTCGTCAGGCCCTCAGTCAAATTCTTAACTGGTTTTCCTTTCCACAGTTCCGAGCGGTCCACTTGGACCAGCTGACGCTGCGCCGGGCTCGAGGGATTATATGTTTTTAAAGCCATCTTTTTCGACCTTAATCTCTATCTTTCTTGTTCGTGCCCAGTTTTACACCGAAACGCTTGTGTCAATGATCTGACCTGCAGCCAGCGTCACATAGGCCTTCTTGACGTCGCTGCGTCGGCCCAATTTGTTGCGGAACCGCTTAACTTTGCCCTTGGTGATCGCCGTATTCACAGCCTTAACGTTCACCTTGAAGACTGCCTCAACAGCCGCTTTGACTTCGGACTTCGTGGCGTCCATAGCAACCTGGAAGACGTACTGATTGAACTGACCTAGAAAAGTGCTTTTTTCTGTCACAACCGGACGACGAAGCAACTCAAAGGTACGCTCAGCACTGATGACTTGTTTCGGTTGCGCCTTGTGACGGCG
>CAXBRM010000138.1:0-5526 GCA_963978305.1 uncultured Rhodospirillales bacterium | reverse complement strand
GATGAGTTGTGGTTTAAGCTGAAAGAGTGGTTGGAGGCGCGGGATTGCTATCTGCCGCCGGACGATGATTTGCGCCAGGAACTGAGTGGCGTGCGGTTTGATTATTTATCGAACGGCAAACTGAAAATCGAAAGCAAGGCCAAAATGAAATCGCGGGGTCAGGCATCGCCGGATTTGGCTGATGCGCTGGTTCTGACGATGGCCTCTGTCGCTGCCACGGTTGGCAGCAACCGGATGCAGCGCTGGAACCGACCGCTGCGCCAAGAAAAATTAGATTGGATTGTATGAGAGTTTTTCGCAAGCCGCGCCCGAATGAGGTGGATGAGCCACAACCAAAGGAAAAGCCGAAAATCGTCAAGCGACGGCTGAATAAACGAAAGGTCACACCCAAAAATGATGAGTGACACAGATATTAAAAGCGCGGTTCAGCGCCAGATTTATCAGGCGGTCGGCCATGACAGCGACGAGTTCAAGAGCTTCCGGCAGGAAATGCTGCGCCTTTACAATGGCGAGAAGCTGGGCAACGAGCGGGAAGGGCGATCGCAGGTTGTTTTAACCGAGGTTCGTGACACGATCGAATATGCGATGCCGCAGTTAATGGATATATTTGGCACGGCAGAATTTACCCGCTTTGTGCCGCGTGGCCCCGAAGATATACGGGCTGCTGACCAGGCGACGACTTTGGTGAACTGGTCGTTTCACAGCATCAATCCCGGCTTTCGTATTCTTCACGACTTTATGAAGGACAGTTTGTTGTTTGGCATGGGTGTCGTCAAAGCCTACTGGCAAGACAACACGAAAGTTATGACCGAAGAATATAGCGGGCTGACCGAAGATGAGTTGGCCGCGTTGCTAACAAATCAAAACATCGAGGTGCTGGAACAAGACGTTGATGATGCCACCGATTCTGCCGCTTATAGCGTTAAGCTGCGCGTTACTGTGCCTGATGGCACTGTTGTTATAGAAAATGTGCCGCCAGAGGAATTTTTATTCCCGCCAGGGACAAAATCTTTGGAGACAGCGCAATTTGTTTGCCACCGGACAATAAAGACCGCGACCGAATTGCTTGATGCTGGCTATGATTCCGATGTTGTTGCCCGGATGGCCCAGGCATCGCGTGAGGCGGACGAGGAACACCAGGATCGGCATACGTCGATTGACGGTGGCGACTTAAATGATCCGGTCGACGAAAGCATGACGCCGATCGAGGTGGCGGAATGTTACACCTACATGGACGCTGATGGCGATGGCCGTGCGGAGTTGCGTCGGATTGTGATGATTGGCAACAGCGAGATCGTCGAAAACGATCCCTGGGACGTTTTGCCGTTTGCGGTGCTGTCGCCGATACTTATGCCCCATAGGATGGTAGGCCAGGGGTTGGCGGAGATGGTTGCTGACATACAAACCATGAAAACAACCTTGTTCAGAAACGTGTTGGACAACGTCTACGCCACAAATAACTATCGCGTTCAAGCGGTAGAGGGACAGGTCAATCTGGACGATCTGTTGGACAACCGACCAAACAGTGTTGTCCGTGTTCGTGCGCCGGGCATGGTCCAGAATATGCCAGTGGGTCAGCTTCCCCCACAAGCATATAACATGCTCGGCTACCTTGATGAGATTCGCGATCAGCGCAGTGGATTTTCCAAGGCGAGCATGGGCCTGGACCCGGACGCCTTACAATCGACAACCGCTGCGGCTGTTAACGCGACCATCCAGGCCGGTCAGGCTAAGGTTATGATGATCGCCCGCACGTTTGCTGAGACTGGCATCAAAGACCTCGCTAAATTGCTTTTGCATTTATGTACAAAGCATCTGACCGGCCCACAGGTGGTTCGCATCAATGGCGGGTTTGAGATGATTGATCCAGCCGAGATCAGTGGCGACTATGATGTTGAAGCGACTGTCGGTTTGGGCACTGGCCGCCAAGATCAAAAGCTGGTGACGCTCAATCAAATTTTGGCCAAGCAAGAGCAAATCTTGCAGCAGTTTGGCTTAGATAATGGTGTGGTGACGCTGGAAAGTTATGTCCGGACGTTGCAGAAAATCACCGAGATGGGCGGTCTGAAAAACAGTGCGGATTATTTTGCCTGGAACGACCAGATTGCTGAAATGATTGCCCAGCGCAGCGCTGAAAGCCAGGACGAACAAACCAGTCCTGAGATGATTAAGATCCAGCAAGACATGCAGATTGAGCGCGAAAAGATTCAGCTTGAGCAAGAGATCGAGCGCGAAAAAGCGCAAATGGAAATCGACCTTGAGCGTGAAAAGCTGGCTGCCACGCTGGCCATTCGCCGTGAGGAAATGGCGATGGAAGCACAACTGCGCGAGCAAGCCTTGCTGGCCGGAGATAATGTTTCAACCAACTTACCGAGGGCGTGATGGACGACTTAGAAATTCGCTTGCGCCGTGGTCAGCAAGCGCAAGATTTGCTGAACAATGATATTTTCACAAACGTATTGGGTCAGATCCGCAAGAGAATCTTAGACCAAATTGAGCATGGCATTGGCGTGGTTGACAGTGACGATGATCGTCGTCTGGTCGAAACGCTCCGTGCCCTTCAGTCAATTAAGACTGAAATCAAGGCGATTGCAGACGATGGCCGTCTGGCTCGCAACGCACTTGAAAAAAACGCATAATTATTATATAAGGATTTGAAAATGTCTGAACGCGATGAAAGCGTACCAGCTACATTGACGATGGCGGAAGCCGCCAATTTGCTGATGCAAGGATCGCAGTCTGCGGAACCAGAGCAAAGCGAAGTTGAGACCCAAGAGGTCGATAGCGCACCCAGCGAGGGCGCAGAACCCACGGCAGACCTAGAAGCAGAATCTGAGGACGAGGTTGAATCTGAATCCGAAGAAGAAGTCTTAGAAGGTGCCGAGGAGGATGGCGATACCGAGGAAGTTGACCCAGATGAAGTAGAGGACGTTTTCACGGTCAAAGTTGACGGTGAGGAAGTCGAGCTAACCCCACAACAGCTTATTGACGCTTATCAAACGCGCAAAGCGAGCGACAAGCGGTTCAAGGAAGCAGCCGAATTACGATCGCAGGTCGAGCAAGCCACGGTGGCCCTTGAGGCGCGGTCAAAGCAATACGAGCAGGGTTTGCAAGCTGTCGATCTGTTGATGAAGCAGTATGAACAGCAGCAGCCGACCCAAGAGCAGCTTCAACAGTTGCAAAAAGACGACCCCGCCGAATACGCCCGCGTTATCGCGGAGCAGGTTCAGCGCCAGCAGCAGTATCAGGCTTTGCAGCAAGAACAAGCCAATCTGCGGCAAGTCAATTTGCAGAACGAAGAAGCGAAAATCAAACAGCTAATTCCCGAGTGGAATGATGCTGATGTTCGTACCCGGGAAAGCCAGGTCGTCATGGCCTCGCTGGAACAATACGGCTTTAATCCCGCAGAGATTGAAGTTTTAAGTTCGGATAGTCGGGGGGTAGCATTGCTGCGCAAAGCAGCACTTTACGACCAGATTCAAGCCGCCAAACCTTTAGCAAAAAAGAAGGTGAGGAAAGCCCCGAAGATGGTCAAGTCTGGAACACCAAAATCGCCAAAACAATCAAACAACGACGCTCGAGTCAAAGCGATGGCTCGGCTCTCTAAAACAGGCTCCATCAAGGACGCTGTTGCAGCTTTGATGGCTAAAAATTAGGTGATTTATAATGGCTACTTATACCACTGCGACGACCGGTGTAACCGGTATTCGCGAAGATTTGTCTGATGTGATTACTCGCATCAGTCCCGAGGAGACTCCGCTGGTTTCTTCTCTTGCATCTCGTTCTGCCAACAACATTCAGTTTGACTGGCAGCATCAAGAACTAAAAACCGCAGCAGCAAACAATGTTGCCGAAGGCGCGGATGCCACGGAAGAAGATCCGATCCCGACTTTGCGTTTGGTCAACGTCACCCAGATTTCGCAAAAGACAGTAAAAGTCTCTGGCACTCTGGATGCAGTTGACACAGCGGGCCGGGCCGAGGAAACGGCATACCAAAAGGCTCTTAAAGCTCTTGAGTTGCGTCGTGACATTGAGCACACAATCTTAAACGAAGATCAGGTACGCACAACTGGCGCCACGCGCAAGACTGCAACATTGTCTTCGTGGATTTCAAACACCAGCCGCGCTGGAACTGCGTCTGCTCACGCATTTGTTGTAGACGGTAACGGTGACTCTACGGCTGATATGTATGACGGATCAACCAATCCGACCCATGTTGCGACTGGCTCTCAGCGTTTGCTTGATTTGGTAATGATTGAGGATATGATGGAGGCCGCTTATTCTGATGGCGGATCACCTGATCGTATCATCATGAGTCCTGGTCAGAAGCGCAAGTTTTCGAATTTAGCGATTACAGCCAATACTGTCGCTGACGTGTCGATGAATCAGACAGCAGCGCGTCCAGCGACCGCAAGTGGTGCTGTCGACATCTTTTTGACTGACTTTGGCCAATTAGATGTTGTTGTGGATAGATTCTGTCACAACGACCGCGTTTTTCTGATTGATCCCAATTACGCCAAGTTTGTCACGCTGCCGGGACGCAATTACGTCACGACCGAGTTGGCAAAAACCGGCGACAGCAGCAAATTCCAATGTTTGTGCGAATGGGGCTTGGAGATTTCTTCACCAAAAGCCCACGCTGCGATCTACGATTTGAAAGTATAAAGAGAAAGGGGCGGCTTTGGCCGCCCTTTTTTTAGGATTCAAAGATGGCAAAGACATTTTCAGAAAAATCGGCTAATGAGTTGCGTACTTACGAGTTTGATGGCGACAACTTTTCAGTAACGCGCGAGATCGACGTTACAGATGTCCTGGCTCAAAACAAGCAAGATCGGAACTATTATCGTCCAGGCCAGATGATTGGCAACACGCAGCGCCATTTCCAGAAGGTGGCCAGTATTCCGGCTGAAATTTATTTCCGCTGGACGCATATGTTTGGCACGCCACAGGAAAACCCCAAGCGCTGGAAAGAACTGCTCAACGATCCTGATAACAAATACATGCGCACGTCGGAGGGCCGTCTGTGATTACCAGCTACGCGGCGCTAAAATCGACGGTGGCTGATTTTTTGGCCCGTGATGATTTGACGACAAAAATTCCGGTCTTTGTTCAATTGGCCGAGGCTGAAATGTCACGCTTGCTTAACACGCGAGAACAAGAGCGTCGCGTCCAGGCAACGGTGCGTGCTGGCGTTCGCCACATCAATATGCCGCAAGACTTGCGCGAGTTTCGCATGATTAGGCTGACATCGCCCAAAGAAGCGGTATTAGACTTTTTACCGCTTGATGTGGTTGAGACTGATTTTGCCGATCAGCAAGGCACGCCGTCTTGCTATACAATCGTTGGCGACGACATTCGCCTGGCGCCAATTCCGAGCGCCGAAATAACTGTTGAAATGGTTTACGTCGAGAATGTGCCGACACTATCTGACGCAAGCCCGACCAATCGCATGTTGCTGCGCAATCCGGATGTTTATCTGCATGGCACGCTGAAGCATGCGCACTCGTATTTGCTTGATGAGGCTCG
>CAXBRM010000137.1:0-5544 GCA_963978305.1 uncultured Rhodospirillales bacterium | reverse complement strand
CTGCAGCAAGTGCCATTGCAGCAATGCCTTGCGAGTGAAGCCTAGAACTGGTTCCTATATCCCGTTCATCCGGTTGTATTTTATCTGGAGTGGCATTTGTTATGCTTTTCTATCCTCAAAAATGAATGACCCAGTCAAACCCGGCCCCTAGCAGTGCTAACCAGCGTCTGAAGCTTGGTGATTTTGTTCATCTCATTATGTCTGTCTGTGTGTCAGCGCTTTGAGCAGGATTGCCCAGCGATCGAAAAAAGGTCCCAGAGGCTCTTGACGGGTGTTGCCCAATTATTATATTTATTTTTATATGCTTTTAAGACTTTTTGCACACATCTGAGTAGCGGATAAAATGCAGACGAGCATCACAGGGTCTACGATTGATGGAGTCTAAAATCATGCGGGCTTTTGCGGCAACCGCTTTGGCATTGTCTTTGGTCGTTTGGACGATCTCTGGCGATGCTCAGAGTTTTCAAAGGGGGTACGAAGCGGCTCTGCAAGGTGATTTTGAGACGGCGTTCCAGGAATGGCGGCCGCTGGCTGAACAAGGCGATGCAATAGCCCAGAGCAATCTTGGTGCGATGTATGCGACTGGTCAGGGGGTTGCTCAGAATTATGCGGAATCGACGAAGTGGTATCGTCTGGCAGCGGGACAAGGCGATATCATTTCGCAGTTCACCCTTGGTGGGATGTATGCGAATGGCGAAGGTGTCGTTCAGAGTTACAGCGAAGCGGCAACCTGGTATCGTCTGGCGGCGGAACAAGGTATGGCGAAGGCACAGAGCAATCTTGGTCGCCTGTATGCAATCGGTCAGGGCGTCAATCAGAATTTTGCCGAGGCCATAAAGTGGTTTCGTCTGGCGGCACAGCAAGGGGATGCGTTCGCGCAAAATAATCTCGCGATAATATATTCAAGAGGTCAGGGCGTCGCTCAGGATCACGTCGAGGCCATGAATTGGTACCGTTTAGCCGCAGAACAGGGCGACACATTTGCACAAGCCATGCTTGGTACGATGTATGCGATTGGTCAGGGCGTCGAGCAAGATTATCTGTTTGCCCACATGTGGTTTAACATTGCGGTATCAAACGGAAATGATTTGGCAAAAGACATGCGCGATATGGCGACAAACATGCGATCTACTGCTGCGAGCGAACTTAGTGCTGCAGACTTGTCCAGGGCAGAAAGGCTTGCGCGAGAGTGCATCGAACGTCGGTACTCAGACTGCTGAACCGTTCAGCGAAATGTCGCCAATGGTGGTCCTGGTGCTGATCAGCGTTCTCTGATCGCCTCATCCTTGTAGCGCAGCAGCGGCGAGAGGAAGAATTCAATGATCCTGCGGGTACCAGTCTTGACTTCGATCGACGCGTTCATCCCCGGTGACAGGTCGATGTCGCGACCATCCACCGTAATATGTTGGCTATCCATCGTAACCACCGCTTTGTAAACTGGTCCCAACCGTTCATGGATCATGGCGTCATTGCTGACCGAGGCCAGCTTGCCCGTCAGCGTGCCATAGCGGGTAAAGGGGAATGCTTCGAGCTTGATCTCGACGACCTGTCCGGCATCGACAAAGCCGATGTCCTTGTTCAGCAGCAAAGCCTCAATTTCCAGGGGTGTGTTTTCCGGCACAATCACCAAGAGCCGATCGGCAGTATTTACGACGGCGCCGATGGTATGAATCGCCAATTGGTTAATCGTGCCGGAGACCGGCGCGCGTAGTTCGCGGTAAAGCCGACGTTGCTCCTCCTTTTTTAGTTCTTGTTCGAGAGTAGCAATTTGCAGCAGCGCACGGCGACGCTGATCGCCGGCTCGAGCCCGAAAACCGGCAATAACCTCAGCCTCGCGCGCCATCAGCGTTTCGATGCTCGCCAGGTTCTGCAAGCGTGCCTGCCGCGCAGTGGCAAGCGCGGCTTGCTGCTGATAAAGTTCTTGCTGTAGCACTAAGAGCGTTGGTCTTTGGACGATTCCCTCAGCCAATAAGCCCTGTTGCGCCTGCAAGCGTTCGTCGACCAATGGTATGGTTTGCTCCAGTTTGGTTTGTTCAATCTCTGCGCTCCGGATTGCAGCTTCAGAGCGCAAAATTTCTGATTGCACCGCGGACAAAGCCGCTTGGTGCTGCGCAACCTCTTCCGCGATCCAAGCCCGCGTGACATCAATCAAGTCGGGATTGACGTCTGCGGGGTCGATAAAGGCCGATACCGGATCATCGGCCAGCAACGCCGCACCGCTGGCTGCATCCAGTCTCGCCTGGGCCAGATCAACCATAAACGTGCCAATGTTGGCAGCAGCCTCTGTCGGATCAAGCTCAATCAGCAGATCACCTGCGGCCACGACTTGCCCCTCTTCGACATGAATCGCACGGACGACACCGGTTTCCAATGGCTGGACAATTTTGACCTTGCCAGTCGGGATGGTTTGGCCCTGTGAGACAGCCACCACATCAATCGTGCCCAAAAACGCCCACAGCACGGCGAGCACAAAAAACAGCGCGATTGTCACCGCAATGATGCGGCCAAACGGTGCTGGCGGCGTTTCCAGCACCTCAAGGGCCGCTGGCAGGAACTCAAAACGATCCTTCGATTTTGCGCTCGGCGCGATGTCACTGTGTTCGGTCATCCAGATTGAATCAGGGGGTTTTTTCTTGGCTGCATGAACATAGTATGCAATAAAATCTATCAAAGCAAATTTTATGTGTATTTAAGTCAATTACTTAGGATAAACCCGCGTGACCAGTCGCGCTGACCCGAACGCACCAAGCCAGGCGGCCAAAACAGTTGGGGACACGCCAGACCTCGACAGTGGTGCGCTCTGCCTGCATTTCCTGCTCGCCTATCATGGTATTCGCTCCGCGCCGGAGCAGATCTATCACGACTTTGCCGGTCCTGATGGCGGCATGGATCTCATCGCCCTGGTCCGTGCAGCCCGCAAACACGGCCTCAAAGCCAAAATCGTCTCAAGCTCGTTCAAGCAACTCGCCAAACTGCCGCTGCCGGCAATCGCCGAGCAGAACGACGGCACGTTTTTGATCGTTGCCCAAGTCGCCGATGGCCGGGTGCTGCTGCAACGTGCCCACAGCGCACCAGAAGAACAAGCCCAGGCAGCGTTTGAGGCAGACTGGAGCGGGCGCTTGGTGCTCCTGGCCAGACGCGCGAGCGATATGGTCAGCGATCTTAAGTTCGGTTTACGCTGGTTCCTGCCGGTGATCGCCAAATACAAAAAACTTTTTTCGGAAGTCCTGCTGGCATCGTTCTTCCTACAAAGTTTTGGCTTGATCACGCCGTTGTTCTTCCAGGTCATTATCGATAAAGTCCTGGTCCATCGTGGTTTGACCACCCTGGACGTATTGATCATTGGCTTGATCGGCTTGACGGTTTTTGAAGCCTTGCTTGGCTTTTTGCGGACCTACATCTTTTCGCACACCACCAGCCGCGTCGACGTCCAGCTGGGCAGCCAGCTGTTTGGCCATTTGCTTGCTTTGCCGATCTCGTTTTTTGAGACCCGGCCGACCGGGCAGACCGTCGCCAGGGTCCGCGAACTCGACAGCGTTCGTGAGTTTTTGACCTCCTCAGCGCTTACCGTCGTCATTGATTTGTTCTTCACTGTGATCTTTTTTGCGGTGATGTGGCTGTTTTCACCAACATTGACGCTGATCGTGCTTGCCGCGATCCCGTTCTATGTTGTGCTGTCGGTGGCAATTACGCCCGAGCTGCGCCGGCGGGTCGAAGAGCGCTTTTATCGTGGCGCCACCAACCAGGCCTTTTTGGTGGAAAGCGTTTCAGGGGCTGAGACCCTCAAGGCCATGGCGGTCGAGCCGCAAATGCGCGCGCGCTGGGATGAAAATCTCGCCGCCTTTGTCAAATCATCGTTCCGAACCATCATGCTGGGCGCCGCCGGCTCGCAGATCGTTGTCCTAATCAACAAAATCACCATGGCGCTGATCCTTTGGTTTGGCGCCAAGCTGGTCATGGCTGGCCAGCTCACCGTCGGCCAACTGGTGGCTTTTAACATGCTCGCCGCCCAGGTCAGCCAGCCGATCATCCGCATCGCCCAGCTCTGGCAGGACTTCCAGCAATTTCGGATTTCGATCCAACGCCTTGGCGATATCCTCAACACCAAGACCGAAAACCTCAGCAGCTCAACCCCGGAGAACCTGCCACCGATCAAAGGCCGCATCACCTTTGAGGGCGTCACCTTCCGCTACCGGCCCAGCGAGCCCGAAGTGCTCCGCGCCGTTTCGCTCGACATCCAGGCCGGCCGGACCATTGGCATTGTTGGCCGTTCCGGGTCAGGCAAATCGACGATTACCAAATTGATCCAACGCCTGCATGTCCCCGAACATGGCCGCGTGCTGATCGACGGCATCGACATCGGCTTGCTCGACCCTGCCTGGCTGCGGCGACAAGTTGGCGTCGTGCTGCAAGACAACATCCTGTTCAACCGACCGGTGCGGGACAACATCGCCTTTGTCGACCCGGCGATGCCCATGCAGCGGATTATCCGCCCCGCTGAGCTGGCTGGCGCGCACGAGTTCATCCTGCGCTTGCCCAAAGGCTATGATACGGTCTTGGAAGAGCGCGGCGCCAACCTCTCGGGTGGCCAGCGCCAACGCATCGCCATCGCCCGGGCGCTCGCCATCGGGCCGCGAATCCTGATCCTGGATGAGGCCACCGCCGCACTGGATTATGAAAGCGAGCGGTTGTTTCAACGCAACCTCAAACGGGTGGCCAAGGGCCGCACGGTTCTGATCGTCGCCCACCGCCTGTCGACCGTTCGCGACTGTGACCGGATTTTGGTGATCGACAACGGCCAGATTGTTGAAGACGGCCCCCACAGCGCGCTGGTGGCCCAGGGCGGTATCTATGCTGAACTGACCAAACAGGACCAAGGAGACTGAGGGATGACCGACCCCAAAACCAACCCCAAAACCAACCCCAAAACCGACCCCAAAGCCAATCCCGCCGCCGGTCCCATCACCACTCCCATCACCACCCCGAACGTGATCCGCATCGCCCGCGCGACGCCCGACGACAGGCCTGCGATTATGGCCCTGGCCCGCGCTGATCATGCTGAGAGCATCTTTGGTGATTTGGTGTTTTCCGAGCGCAAGTTTTCGACCCTGTTTGACAAGAGCATTGATCAGCCCAACAGCTGTCTGACGTTGCTCGCGGCCATCGGGGGCGAGATTGTCGGCTTCCTCTATTGCACCCTGGGCCAGTATTTCATCGCCGAGGACGGCGTGATCGCCAACGTCAATGTCGTCTACGTCGATCAGCGCTTACGCCAGTCGCTGCTGGGCGGCAAAGTGGCGTTGCGCCTGGTCAGAGGGGTCAGCAAATGGGCCAGGGCGCAGGGGGCTTATCTGGTGATGTTCTATGTGACCTCTGGCACCGCCATCGCCAAAACTGACCGTTTTTTCCGCAAACTGGGCATGACCAGCCTTGGCGGTAACTATGCGATGAGGCTGTGATGATGGGGATGACGAGACACGCCATTTTGACACTGATCATCGCGCTGGGGCCGTTGCCCGCGCTGCTTACTGGGTGTTGGTCGTG
>CAXBRM010000136.1:0-5594 GCA_963978305.1 uncultured Rhodospirillales bacterium | reverse complement strand
GGATCGTTCCAGGCGTGTGGATCGACCTTACCAGCGACATAAAGCCGATCGCTTGCCACGTTCACGTTGATTGTCTCAGCGCCAGTGCCGCTGTTGTCGATTAACGTTGTCGACCAGGTTTCAAAGCCTAAAGCATTGACGAAAATTATGTCTGCCTCAGCCACAGCAATCGCGTCAGCCATTGACGGCTCATAGATATGCGCATCCGCATCGGGTCCTACAATGGTCGTCACGACACAATGTTCACCACAAACTTCGGTGACCAAATCACCCAATATCGAAAAACTTGCGACAGCCTTGATGGGTTCTTGGGCGACTGCGGGAACCAGGAAACAAAGCAGCGCAAGGACTGAGACGAAAAAACGCATAATATTACCTTTCGAAAGTTGAGGACCTAAGGCCGTTTGGGCCCAAGATCGCTGAGAAAAAGAAAAAGCCACCTGCCACCAGAATAATGCAGGGACCTGTGGGAACATTGGCGAACGTGAGGCTCAAAACGATCCCAATCAGACAGCTGCCAATCGCAAGTGTCATCGACACGAAAACATATCCGGTCAAATTGCTCACCCAGTATCGGGCGCTTGTGGCAGGCAAAATCATTAGCCCAACAGCCATGAGCGTGCCCAGCGCACGGAAACTGGCAATTAAATTCAGCACCATGAGCAACATGAACCAGACATTGACGATCCACGCGCGACGCACCTGGCTTTCAAAAAAGCCCGGGTCAAGTGTGCTGACAATCAATGGGCGAAGCATCAGGGCAAAACTCACCAAGGTGAGTGTCGCCGTCACCCCGATCAAAACCAGGGTACCATCGCTCATCCCCAAAATTTTTCCGAAAAGAAAACTCTTCAGTGGCACTGCACTGCCACCAAGCGACAAGATGAAAACGCCAAGTGCAAGGGCAATCAGGTAGAGGCTGGCCAGGCCAGCCTCTTCGCGGATGATTGATATGCGCGCCAGCATGGTTGCACTCAGGGCCACCGCAAGGCCCGCCGCAACACCGCCAATCAGCATGGCACCGACGGTCAAACCACCACTGACCAAGAATGCGATCGATATACCGGGAACAATGGCGTGAGCCAGTGCTTCACCGGCCAGAGACAACCGGCGCAACACCAAAAAGCAGCCCACCGGCGCGACGGAAATGCTTAAAACAACTGTTGCCACCAAGGCACGGCGCACAAATTCATAGTTCCACCATGTCTCAAGCATATCAAACATTGCGAGCACTGCCTGAAAACAAGCCAGCCAACCATTCGGCCTCCCCGGGACTCATGTAGGCTTGATCAGCCAAATTCTCGTTGGTCAGCACGGTGTCAGGTGGCCCGAAACGAGCGCGTCCATTGCCGAGCAAAAGAACACTGGTCGCGCAGTCTAAAACGCTGCTGAGATCGTGACTGACCAGGACAACCGCTTTGCCTTCTCGCGTCCACTCCATGATAACCGCCAGAAGATCCCCCTCGGTCTTTTGATCGACCCCAGCGAAGGGCTCATCAAGAATAACGATCGATGCATTCTGAACCACCGCCCGGCCAAACAAGGCACGTTGCAGTTGCCCCCCAGATAAAGCGTGCAGCGGTAATGCCATCGCGTCTATCAAACCAACTCTGGCCAGTGCCGCCATCGTTCGTCTATGCAGCGTGTCCGCGGCTGGTCCGCCCACGTCAAACACAGACAAATTCCAGCCACCACTGGCAACCAAATCGTAGGCTTTCATGGGGAAAGTGCGATCCAGATCCTGACGTTGACCCAGATAGGCTATGTCGCCGAAACGATATTTCTCATGCCAACGCAGCGCACCGCTACGCGACGGCAAAAGCCCGAGCAGCAACTTTAGAAGGCTCGATTTTCCGGCACCATTGTGACCAACAACTGCCAGCAAGTCGCCTGATGAGAGAGAAAAATCTGCACCATTGACGACGGTGCGCGCACCGTAGCCCCACGACACGCCATTGGCTGTGATCAGCTTTTGAAACGACATAAGTTTTGGCAGGCTATTGGAGCAGGATACCAGCGATCAACGCCCACAAGCCGGCGCTAACCAAAAGAGCACCCAAAACAAGCGCCCAAGGTTTCAAACTACCCAATCCGAATACAAGCCGGCCGTCTTCCGCACGGTACATAATGCCATCCTTCCCGGGGTCGCCCGCCCCATAGAGGTCAATATTATCGCCGCTTGGCAGGTCTTCTGGCTCACGTCTCAATCGAACTTTGCTCCGTCCTTCCCAGCGATTCATCAATCGCCAGTGGACGTTGTGGAGCGCTCTCGACGCTTACAGTTGCGGGGACAGCCCCGGTTTTGGCCCCTTTTGGGTCGTCCGCACCGGGTTCCCTATTAAGCCCCTGGTCTTAGCTAACCGTCGGGGCACCAAACAGTGGGGCCCTGATATACCCGTTGTTCGCGATGGGTCAAGGCCAAAACCTGTCTTGGTTCGCTCGGATGCTAGCGCGATTGGCTTTCTGACCAGTGCTTTACATTGAGGACATGACCGTCGGCGCGAAGAGTGTCCACAATATCCAGATCGATATCAGCGTAAACCCAACCGGGCGCGTTCATACCTCCTACCGCCAACTCGCCATCGGCTGCCAGGCTGTCAACGCTCGCGTCGGGCGGACAGTAAATGCCAGCTGCACCAACATTGACATCGACCGCTGGATGGAAGCAGTTGCCAACGGTTGGCGCATGGAGCGCATAACACTGGCTTTCGAGTGCGCGCGCCATCGCCCCAATGCGCACGCGATGATAACCATGGACAGTCTCGGTGGCACTCGGGACCAGCAGGATCTGGCTGCCCGCTTCGACAAGCTGTCGGGCCAACAAGGGAAATTCACCATCGTAGCAAATCAGCACGCCGATTTTGCCCAGCACTGTGTCAAAAAGCTCAAGGTCATCGCCCTTTTCAACGATCCAATGCTCCCGCTCCCACCTCGTCATTATCTGCTTGTCTTGCCATTGCAAAGGACGCATCGGGCTATAAAAGTAAGCGCGATTGACAACCTGCCCATGGGTGAGCCGAATCGCTGCGCTCGCACCAAGAATGTGCATGTCATGCTTATCAGACAAGTGCTGATGCAAGCTACATACCTGACGCTGTAAATTTGTCACCACATCGACACTTTCAATTGGATCCGCCGCTTTATCAGGATCACCACAAAGGCTGGCGAGCTCTTGACCAGCATATTCCGGGAAAACAGCAAGTTTGGCACCCCCTTTGTTGGCTTGCTCGATCCAATCTGTCAGCTTTGCCTCATAAGCTTGCCAATCATGGAACCAATCCAAAGGATAAGCAGCGGCAGCAACTTTGTATTGACGCCATCGTTTCGCGTTCATAGTTATTTCATCCAAACCTGCAGACGGTGGGTATGGGCTTTGTCTCGGCCATGGTCTTTCCATTCCATCTCACACAAAGCATTTGGAATTGGTGCATACCCAAGACGCCGCCACCACGGCACCAGGTCGCGATATCCGATGGGCCGCCGGGGATCATTTGGATCGCGTACCACAGCCGCGAAAGCCACGTAGCGACGGCCAATTTCACGGGCAAATGCTTCTCGCTCCCTGAAAAAAGCCCGCCCTGCGCCAAAGCCACGATAGGCCTCATAAAGCACACTTTCTGCTAAATATAAAATATCAGTCACGGGGACAGCACGCCAATCACCGGGCAGATAACTGAGCAGATTTTCAGGATGGGTTTCCCACCGCGAAGCTGTCGATATGCCAACCAAGGCTTCGCCATCAAACGCACCAACGACAAGGGATTCAGGATCATGGGTAAAATGCTGCAAGTATTTGTGTTCATCATCCAGATTGCCATCATACAAGTAGGGCCATGACGAAAATACTGCCATGCGGATATCAGTGATCCGGCTCAACAAAGGCGCCAAATCTTTCTGCGCGATGCGCACTATGTGCAAACTTGAGTGCTGCAATGGATTTATCTCGTACGGATCAAGGGCAACTGACAAAGGTGTAGCAAACTTATTGGGCGCTCGTCATCAGCAACACGGGGTTCAAGCCAATGATTTTATTGTCTGCATTCAATGCTATCGCCGGACGATCTCGCCATCGGTCTTGATTGCAAACAACGCAAATGAACCTGACACGGCCCTGCCGACACACGCCCACACTCAACCGCGAATGAAAGTTCACTCTTGATCCGCCTCCAACAGGCTTCGTAGCTTGCCCGACTTAGCGACAGCAAGCAGCTGTGCTGTGCCGCCGACATGGACATCACCAACAAAAATCTGTGGAATTGTGTACTGACCCGTTCGCTGGACCATTTCCCGCCCCTTTTCCCGATGCAGTTCAATGTCATAGACGTGAATGTTCGTGGCGTTAATTTTACTTAGGACGAACAAGGCCGTGCGACACTGTGAGCACCACTCGGTCTTGTAGATTTCGATTTTGGTGTCAGTCGACGCTAACTGGTCGAGTTCGCGCGTGCTTTGATCGGCCAGTATTTTTTGGATGAATGCAAACATGTCACTCACCTTACACGGATACTCTGCCGATTGTCATAACAAAATGCGCTTTCGCCAATAGCATTCCGCCGCGTGGTTAGCCAGACGCGCGTGTCATGTCTGTCGGTCACTAGCCTGACTGATGACCTGAAAATAACCCCCGAGTAGGGCGGACTTAAGCTTGGATGAGCGCCCCATTTGCATCGACGCGCCAATCTGTTTGGCGATCACCAAAGGACAGACAATGCACGATACAGTCGGCAATCGCATCAGGATCGGCTTGTGTCGTATCGATCCGATGCTGGTAGTTGGCCAGCTCCGAAATATCGACACCATATAAGCTCAAGTAACGCTTTTGCTCGCTCGCCGCCCGCTCGGCAATTTTTTCAACAGCTTCATCGATGTTGACGTAACTTTCGGTGTCACGACTGCGATCCCGGAAGACACGTTGTGCCGCAATGCGCGGGTCAGCATGCAAATAAAAGCGCGTTGGCGCTTTCACAAAATGCCAGGCCATCCGGCTATCCAGTATAAAAGAGTCTAACTCGGCATCTAGCGCCAATATGCGCCCATCGACATAGTCATCAATTTCACGGTTATCTTCGGCATTTAAGTTGGCTTGTAGCGCGTCCATATCTCGCACTTTGGCGAAATCACGAAAAAACATGCCCGTCGAAAAAAATGGGATATTGAGCTGTGCGGCCAATAATTTGCCAACGGTGGATTTGCCGGACCCCAACGTCCCACTGAGAGTAATTTTCACGCCCATCTGTCATCTGGTCCCTGAGATTTCAACCATTCATCAGCCTTACGCTGGGTCAGATAACCTCACAATCCCCACTTGAAAAGCAAACAGTTCGCTCACACACCGCCACCGCGAAAAAATCATGGCAACGACACAACGACAAAAACGGCAAAAGCCGCCACAATAACCCCAAGCTGAATGGCCACAAAAGGGAAGATGCCACGGACAATTTCCGACGACGACGGCTGTATTGAGGCATTTAGCTCCCTGCTCGCCGCCTGAAAATAAAAAAGTGAAATACCCATCGGTGGGGTCAAAAAGCTGGTTTGCACGGCCAAACCAATCAGCAGGCCAATCCACACAGGGTCGAGAGAACTTGCAAAGA
>CAXBRM010000135.1:0-5597 GCA_963978305.1 uncultured Rhodospirillales bacterium | reverse complement strand
CGCGGGTTAATCGTTCTGCTGCATGCCGTGCTCGCTCACTATTCTGCTCAACCAGCTTGACACGCACATGTGGACTCTCGTCTTCAATCATCTGTGCGAGATTCATGCCGATGTTGCCGGCACCAACAATCATGACGCGCCGACCTTCCCTCTCACGGTGGCCGAAAACATCCAAAATTTGTTGCTGGCTTGACTTTGGTGCGATCACGAAAACTTCATCATGCGGCTCCAAAATCGTTAATCTGTCCGGCACAAAGGCGGCACCATCGCGGACAATCGTCGCCAGTGTCATATTCAGCCCGGGGAACAATTCGGCAATATGGTTCAATGGGGTCCCCAAAATCGGCGTGTCCGGCAAGGTTCGAATGCTGGCCGCAAAAACTTCATCTTCATTGATTGGAATCACATCGCTGACCCCGGGCAGTCGAAGGCGGCGCATGATCGCCTTTGCGACCTCAGTTTCGGGAGCGATGACGTGG
The DNA here is from genome assembly GCA_963978305.1 of uncultured Rhodospirillales bacterium. Lineage (GTDB taxonomy): Bacteria > Pseudomonadota > Alphaproteobacteria > UBA7985 > UBA7985 > CAXBRM01. Next base: position 5,118 of record CAXBRM010000135.1, on the reverse strand, counting down.
TCAATCGGCAAATGCTCACTCGCGAAGAGCTCATCGTATTGACGTTTCAAAAAACTATTCTGGCGAATGCGAGCAACTTTGGTGGGAATTTTAAACAGGCTGTGCGCAACCTGACAGGCGACCATATTGATCTCATCGACCTGGGTGACGGCAACAATCATTTCAGCATCATCGGCGCCGGCTTGTTGCAAAATGTCTGGATTTGACGCGTGACCGACAATACCCTGCACATCGAGAGTATCGAGCGCTTCTCGCACCAATCCTTCATTAATATCGATGATCGTAATGTCTGTATCGAATTGGCTGAGATAGCGAGCAATATTGATTCCAACTTGCCCTGCACCACAAATGATCACGCGCATAGAAACTACCGACTTTGACTGGTTGCATAGCGGCAATTGTACTTCAGCAGCGAAGTCTTGTCATCTAAGCTAACATTATAGCTGGCAATTTGATGAGCCTGCGACCAAGCCGACTGCACCTGTCACACCCAATAGTGCAACGAAAAAGGAGCAGCTGCAAAAAAGCAGCGTCGCTTCCTTATCTTTCGAATTGATCATACTCAGTCAGCGGCAAATCAGGTTGATTTTAAGACAATGATCAGCTGATACGTTCACCATTACTGTTGATATTTAAAGCACGCAGTTTGCGGTGCAACGCTGACCGCTCCATGCCGATGAAAGCAGCCGTCTTTGTAATGTTGCCACCAAACCGCAGAACCTGTGCTTCCAGATATTGGCGCTCAAACTCCTCGCGGGCGCTGCGCAATGGCAAACTCATCAACTCAGCTGTCCCACTGGTCGAGAACACGCTGGGACCCTCATTGAGAATTTCGGGTGGCAGGTTGTCTGGCTTGACGATCAAATCGCCGTCTTGAGGAATCATGATCGTCAGCCATTCGGCGACATTCCGCAGCTGTCTCACATTACCCGGCCAGCTATACCCTTGCAAAACAGCCAGCGCATCAGCACTAAGCTCGACCGCAGGGCGGCCGTTCTCAGCCGCAATGCGCTCAAAAAAGTACGCCATCAGGCTGTCCAAATCCTCAGGGCGCTCATCCAACCCTTGGACTTCCATGGGCACAACATTGATCCTGAAGTACAAGTCTTCCCGGAATGAGCCAGCTTCGACTTCGTCTTGCAAATCTCGATTTGTCGTCGCCACGACGCGCGCATCAATAATTTTTTCTTCTTGGCCACCAAGGGGCTGAATTTTTCCGGTTTGGACAAATCGTAACACACCCTTTTGAGCATCAAGTGGCAAATCAGCGATATCATCAAACAGAACGGTACCTTCATGGGCCTGTTCGATTAGTCCGGTGCGCGCGCCCCAAGGACTCCCCTCGGCTGATCCATACAGATCCAGTTGCCAATTATCATCCGCCAGCGTTGTACAATTTACCTCGACGAACATGGCGTCGCGACGTGGACTGTGCCGGTGCAGTAACTTAGCAACCAACCCCTTACCGGCACCTGGAGGTCCCGAAATCAACACTCGGCTGCGCGCTGGAGCGACTTTACCAATTTGTTGCCGCAGCGTGTTGACCGCTGCAGAGCGACCCAGCAACTCACCGTCATCACCCATTTTCAATTTCAACTCGGCGTTTTCAGCCTTGAGCTTTGCCGCTTCAAGAGCACGACCAATCATAACCAATAGTCGGTCGGCATTGAATGGTTTTTCGACAAAGTCGTAAGCACCATATTTGATTGCCTTCACTGCCGTTTCAATTGTTCCATGACCGCTCATCATGATGACGGGCATGGCAGGGTGAATTTCCATGAACTCTTTGAGCAACTGTATGCCGTCTGCATCGCTACCCTGCAGCCAGATATCAAGCAATATAATGCTTGGCGGCGCTAGCGATACTTGCCGACGCGCTTCGGCATCCCCTTGCGCGGTACGAACAAAAAAACCTTCATCTTCAAGAATGCCGCTTAAGCCCAAGCGGATATCTGCTTCGTCATCTACAACTAAAATATCAATTGCCATGGTCGCTGACTTTCAAATTTCAAACAAAAAAATAAAAAAATGTGACACCAAAATTAGAACATTCTAGCAACCTTCATCAAAATAACGCCGGAAAGCTGCATAAAACGCATAATTTCTAGGAAAATAACAGAATTGCACGCGCACCACAAAGGTTTTCTTGAGTGTTGCCGTTGAGTAGCCTGAGCCTGCCATCATGATCTTCCATAACCTTCCGGACGATGGCCAAACCAAGCCCTGTTCCTTTGTCTCGTGTTGTCACATAGGGTTCCATCAGTTTAGGCATGAGATTGACTGGATAGCCCAAGCCGTTGTCTCGAACTTCAATGCGAACGCCGGTGATATCCGGATCATCAGGATCTGGTTCCATCAGCAACTGAACGGCAATTATCCCTTTGTCGAGCTTATTGTTAGCAATCAAAGCTTCAAGACTTTCGGCTGCATTTTTGACAAGATTGATGATGGCTTGGCTCATCAATTGCTCATCGACGGTCGCTATTACCGCAACATCTGGTAGCTCAGAGAACAGGTCAACGCTAGGAAACGCATTGGTCTGAAGAAACACGGCTTGGCGCACAATGTCGCGCAGATCGTGCTCGGCCATTCTCGGCTCGGGCATGCGTGCAAAACCGCTAAACTCATCGACCATACGTCCGATTTCACCGACTTGACGAACAATTGTATCAACAAGTTCACCAAATAGTTCTGGACGGTCATCAATCGCGTTCAGGTAACGACGTTTGAGACGTTCTGCTGATAGCTGAATCGGCGTTAAAGGATTTTTGATTTCATGGGCAATACGACGCGCAACGTCAGACCAAGCAGCGCGACGCTGAGCCAATTGGAATTCTGTGACATCATCAAATGTAAAGACGTAACCGACAATGATGCCATTGGGCGCTTCGGCAACGGCGTTAGCCAAAAGTTGGCGGGGCGAACCATTTCGGCGTGTGATCGTTACTTCTTCCGTAAAAACACCTTCCGGATCATTGTAAGCAAGAGAAAGGAGTGTCTCAAAACCAGGTACGGCCTCGATAAGCGGTAAGCCAATCCAGTCATCCAAATTTTTGTCAAGCAGATGGCTGGCCGTATCGTTGGGCAAATCAATGTTGCCCCGAGCATCCAAACCAATCACACCGGCCGAGACACCAGCAAGAACTGCTTCCGTGAAACGGCGACGTTCTTCGATGGCAGCATTCGCATCCTGCAGTGCCGCCTGTTGTTGCCCCAAGTCTCTAGCCATACCATTGAAAGATTGGGCAAGAGTGTCCAATTCGTTGCCGTTTGCGTTGGAGCTTTGCGGCACGCGAGCCGACCAATTACCCTGACCGAGTTGCTCGGCGGCAGTGGATATCCGCAAAATTGGGCGCACCAATTCAATGGCCAACCGCAGACTACCCCAAGCAGCAAAAAGGGCTAAGGCAAGCGCCAGAACAGCAAACAATAGGATGAACAACTGCTCGTACCGCTCGAGATTGCCGGAGAGAAGAACAAAATCTTGATGGGCAGTTGCCGTTGTTTCAATCCGCTTAAGGATCGAATCACTGATTGCATTGACAGTCAAAAGATAAAGGCTCTCGACATTAGCAAGAGGCATCACCGCAGCAAAGGTACGGTCACCTCGAGACGTTAACACACTTATCGCTGTGTCAGGATTTGTCTCAGCATCCAAGGCCTCCAAAACCGCAACACTTATGAGATCCCGTAGATCTTCTTCAATCCTTTGGCCCGCTTCACCATATACCGTAAAGTCCTTGTCAAACATAACAACGGCGTCGATACCAACTTTCCTGGCGTTGTTCTGCAAGAAAAAATTGAGCCTGCCCCGTGACACGAGCCGCCGTTCCAGCGTCGTTTCGACTGGGGAAGCAAGCTCTGCCATGCGCAGGGCTTTGCTCCTTTGTGTTTCGAGATGGACATCAAGAAAGCTATCGGCTGTACTCAGTGACAATGTCACCACATTCCCAACACTGCCCCCGAACCACCCTCTAAGCCCCATCGTCATCACAACGATTGCAGTTATGGCAATGAAGAGAGTCGGCGCGCCCGCAATAAACACAGAAAAACCGACTAAACGACGGAACAAACGACTGCTAGACATCGATTTTTGCTGCGAGCGCCAAACACCAACAATGCGGAAAATCAACACCGCGCCCAAGGACAATTGCATCGCAAGACAGGCCCAAAATAGTTGCGTTGCCCGTTCAAGATGCTCGGAAGGCTCGAAACCAAAGCGCAATTCGTACAGCGCCCAAGACAACACAAGAACTGTTGCGATTGCCAATCCCCAACTGATCCCCCGTGCCACAGGCCATCGAGTGGTGCCCAACTCAGAACTGACATTATGCCGTAAATTTGATTGCCACTGTGTCGATTGCGAAGTTACCGAGCCATCTGCCAACTCTTCATGGCGTTTGCCAAACTGCTGTATGGAAACTGTTTGGTCTGACATGGGCATTCCAATAACAACTCGCTTGACCCATAGTGGGTATGCCGGAGCACTATAGCCATTAGCGCTCAGGTGGCCAAGGACAGAACCAAGATGTTATTGAGACAATTTTATGATCAGACGTCCCGCCGTTTGGGGCTACCCACCCCGCGGACAACATCAATATCGAGGTCACGCAGCTTTTTGCGCACGGTATTGCGGTTCAAGCCCAACAGTTCTGCCGTTTTAATTTGGTTGCCCTTGGTCGCAGCCAACGACAACTCAAACAAAGGGCGTTCTAACTCTCGCAAAATCCTATGGTATAGGCCAGGAGGTGGCAGATCGTCGCCATGGGCAGCAAAATATTGGCGTAAATGCGTCTCAACAGAGTCAGACAGCGTTCCCGCATCGCGAACTTGCGGATTTGAGTTCCGCCACCGGTTCTCACCGACATCCATTCGACCCCGTTCATTACCATCAACATTCCGAGGTCTCTGCTGCTTCAAATAATCAGCCGGACTGAAATAATCTTTTGAACGCTCTTTGGCCGACAATTGGGCGTCGCGCAACACGTTGAGCTCTCGGTCGACAACCGACACGCCAATGTCGGATTGTGAATACAAAACCAAGAGGCGCTTCACGAAATTCTCCAATTCGCGAACGTTACCGGGCCAACTGTGGGTGGCCAATGCCGCCTTGGCCGA
>CAXBRM010000134.1:0-5631 GCA_963978305.1 uncultured Rhodospirillales bacterium | reverse complement strand
AATGGCGCTCGGCGCAAAACCCAAGGAGACAGCCTATGGTCGGAGTTCACTGAAGGCGTCGACTACATCAAATCAACACCAGCCCTGCTTGGATTTTTAGTCATTGCAGTCATGAGTAGCTTATTCGTGCGCTCAATGGCCGAATTGGCCCCTGTCCTAAACGGTCTGAAATTCGACGGTGCAGAGTTCTCCTTAAGCCTTCTCACCTTAGCACCAGCAATTGGTGCGATCATCAGTGGTGTGCTTCTGGGTCGACTTGGCGGGAATTTTACCAGGCTCAGACTTGTTATGATCTTGTCCGTAACCTTAGGGCCTCTGACGGGCTGGATCGCTGGCGTATTTAACGCGTTTCCGATTATATTTTTTGCATTGCTCGGAAACGGGCTGCTTGGATCCTTTGCGTCTGTTGGCAGTCAAACCCTGATTCAAACCCAAGTACGCAATGAACTCAGGGCAAGAGTAATGAGCATTTGGGCAAGCCTGGCGCTCGGCTCGATCGCTCTGGCTGCCGCGTGTTATGGGGCGATCATTGATTGGCTTGGGTTGACCGCAACCTTCAGTGCCGTCAGCTGCATTGGAATTTTTGCCGGAATGGCCCTAGTCTTCCAGGAACGATCGAAGCATTGATACGTCAAAGCCGGCATCGGCTGCTAGCCGAATAATATCCTCCACATCCCGTTGACCCTTTTGCCCGAGAGCCCAGAGCATCACACTGCGTGGCCCGCTCCTGCAGTGAGCAAAGATAGGTTTTGGTAATTCTTCGTACGCCTTTTTGAATTGCTCAATCAATTCGCTTGTCAGCTGCCCTGACACCACAGGCATGATGACAGTTTGTAGGCCCATTTCGCTGGCAACAGCAACCTCTTCACTATGGGTCGGCTGATCGACTGATTCAGCCTCAGGCCGATTGATCATCATGCTTTTAAAGCCAAACTTTCTCAGATGTTTAAGCTCATCCAAAGATGGTTGCGGCCCAACTGCAAAATCCGCCGTTATCATTTTAAACTGCATCGATCTTCCTGTAATCAAATCGTCATCATTGGTCTGAATATATTCAAGCTATATCGTTTTGAGGATTACATGTATATCGGTCCGCACAAGCCAGGCACTAAGTTTTATCGCGGCAATTTGCATGGGCACAGCACGCACAGCGACGGTGCCAAAACGCCAGCTGAAGTCGCGACGTTTTACAAAAACCTTGGGTATGATTTCATATCGATAAGCGACCACCTGTGGCAAGACCCGTCATTCGCGGCCAGCACCGTGCTTGACACTACCGCACTTGCATCTTCAGACTTCACGACTATCATTGGCGCAGAATTGCATGCGCGCGGGAAAAAGTATGACAAAGAAGGTCTATGGCATATCGTCGCGAACGGCTTACCGCTCGACTTTCCGCTAGCAAGCGAGCAGGAAACGGGGCCTGAGCTCATAGAAAGAGCAAAAGCGAGTGGTGCTTATGTAACGCTCGCACATCCAGAATGGCACTGTCTGACGATGAATGAGGCCTTGGCCGCCTGCAACGTCGACGGCGTTGAGATATATAATCATTCCAGTGCGATTGAAAGTGACCGAGGCAGCGGTGTCGCGATTGCAGATTTCCTGCTGAATGAAGGAAAGAATATTAGCTTTACGGCGACTGATGACAGTCACTTTAGAATTGATGATGCTGCTGGCGGCTGGGTAATGGTTGCGGCAGAAACCAATACACCCGCGGACATTATTTTTGCACTCAAACAAGGTCGGCACTACAGTACGACAGGGCCTGAAATTAAAGCGGTGGCGCTCGATGGTGATTTACTCAGCGTCAGCTGTTCACCAGCATCTCACGTCATCGTCGCTGGCAGTGGTTATATGAGTACGTCGGCGCACGGTCTAAATATGACGCATGCTCAACTGGACCTCAGCGACTACGAAGGTGATTATATTCGCATCGCGATCTATGATGCAGCGGGCGGTAAAGCCTGGACTAACCCTTACTGGCGTTGAACGCCACCCGCTTGAAGACCAGCTATTCCAGTCGCGCCGTTATTTCGACACGCTGGTTCAAAAAGATACCCACCGAACTGTCCTCTGGCGAAATTGGCGCCTGATCCCCAAAGGCTTGGACCTCAATGTCAACAGGATCAAAACCTTCTTGCAGGAGCAATTCTTGGACAGCGTTTGCACGCGCCAAGCTTAAATCCATAGCGCGCTGACGGTCTGCTTGGGTTCGGTTAGCGAGCGAGCCAGAATCAAAGCCTCTGAGCCTTAACTTGACATTACGGCCCCTTAACTTGCTTGCCACATCGATAATCACCGCCTGTTCCCGCGGTCCTAAAGCCGAAGACCGTGACGCAAAATACACGATCCCAACCGGTTGTTGTTGACCCAATTCACTTGTGAACAACTCCGCCAGCGTTGTTGGCGCTTCAGGCTGCGGTACAGGCTCCACCTCCCGCGGGGCCGCAATGTTCTGGTTAGCCAGTCGGTTTAGTTCAGCCACCCGAGCGTTTCTGGCTATCAGCGCCTCCTCGGCCTTCGCTTGTTCGCTGGCAATTTGTTCGGCCCGCGCTTTTACGGCATCAAAGATTCCCATATCCCTGTCAATAGTCTCTTGACGCGCAGTCAAAGCCTCCAATTGCTCAGTATCCAGCCTTGCCACTTGGATAACCGACGGCATTTGCGCCGGTTGCGTTCCTGGCGGTGTCGGGACGACAGACGCCGCCTGTGCTGCTAACACGCCTTCAAATTCGCTGACAAACTCTTGATCTGCTCCAATTTGTCCACGCAACCGCCCAACGTCAGCAGCAGCCATCAACCGGCTTTCCTTAGAATTAAGTTGTTGCAACCCAATATAGGGGTCGGTGTAAAGTGAATCGGCATCGTCATTTGGCCGCAAAAACTCTGACAACTCGCACGCGCTCAGAGCAACCATCACACTCAAAATACCAACACTGTTTACTGGCCAGTTAAGCATATATCGCTTAAACATTGCTTCCGACGTCACCCAATTAATCACCCATGAGTCACCAAATACGACAAGTTGGATTCCGATGCCAGTTAATCTTGCCAGAACTATGGCGCTAAGCGCAGTCCCCCAGTCAAAACCAAGCTAACGACTTGCAAACGGAGCTGTTGGTTCTACTCACAACTAAATTCGCACGCTTGAGAAATCCACGAGCCGCCACTGTTGCTAAGAGACTTGATAACCACGCACTTAACGGACAGCCTAACCGCGCCATTTGCCGCCAAGCAAGCCCACTTGCACTTAATGACGCACACCTTGTTATCAAAAAAACGCCCTACGCTGAAAGCAAAAAAACGAGCACAAACTTGCTGAGGTTGTTGTTTTAATTGAATGTTTTCTAACCGTTGGATATTACCGCTTAGAGAACTGGAAGCTACGCCGAGCCTTGGCACGACCGAATTTCTTCCGCTCGACACGACGACTGTCGCGCGTTAAGAACCCTTCTGGCTTTAGCACAGCCCGCAGCGATGGTTCAAACTGGCACATCGCACGAGATAAGCCATGACGCACTGCGCCTGCCTGTCCTGACAATCCACCCCCTTTGACCGTTGCGACAATATCAAACTGCGTACGACGTTCGGCCACATCCAGTGGCTGACAAAGCATCATTTGCAGAACGGGGCGCGCAAAGTACTGGCTGACGTCCTGGCCGTTAACCGTAATGGTACCCGTGCCAGCTTTCAACCAAACCCGCGCTACAGCTTCTTTCCGGCGACCGGTCGCATAGGAACGACCCAGGTCATCAATCTTCGGTTCAACAACAACTGGTGCTTCTGCTGTCGCAGCGCCCAAGTCCGCCAAATCGGTCATCGTCGTTTCAGACATTTCTCTGTTCCTTTTTATTGCTTCTACGGTCAACGCGTATTCTTCGCATTGCGCGACGCAAAATCGATCACTTCGGGATTTTGAGCTTCATGCGAGTGCTCCGCACCAGCAAAAATGCGTAAATTTTTCATCTGCCGCCGCCCCAAAGGTCCACGCGGAACCATTCGCTCCACAGCTTTTTCAATCACTCTCTCCGGAAAACGGCCGTCCAAGATCTTGTCAGCAGTCCGTTCCTTAATCCCACCAGGATAACCTGTATGCCAATAATAGGTCTTGGTGTCCCGCTTATTGCCCGTCAACCGGACTTTATCAGCGTTGATAATAATGACATTATCACCACAATCCTGATTGGGTGTATAGGAAGGCTTAGTTTTACCCCGAAGTATATTGGCAACATAGCTAGCCAGCCGGCCCAAGACGACGCCATCGGCATCAATCAGCACCCATTTTTTGCCTTCAGCTGCTTCTGCGGCAGTAAGAGAATGCGTTCTCATCGGATTATTCTTTCGATAAAAGCAACAATAACATTTTGCGGTATCTAATTACCGCAAATCGATAGTAATCTAGCAAACAACCGTTAAAATGCAACAGAGGTTTTTATGGGAAATGCTCCGATATATATCATTATTACAGAGGGTTGTTGAGTGTGGTATCATTTTACCGCAATAGGACCGATGATAAGCCGTTCGTTTGGCTAATCGAAGCGAAAGTCTTTTGGGAAACCGGCTGGCACCGTTTTACCGGCCTGCGCCCGCTGGGCAACATAGCCTGACAAATCACTAAACGTTCGGGTTTTGTCGGCCCCCCACCGCCAGGTCAGACCATCTTCAAGACAAAATGTTTTGGCATCGGTCAGCTTTCCCTTGCTAAATTTCATCAAAACATTGCCACGCCCTCTGGCTAACTCTGGCAAGTCTTCCAATGGGAAAATCAACATCTTCTTGCTGGTGCCCGTCACAGCAACATGGTCATCACCAGCAACCACCTCACGGGTGACAATAAGGACGGCACCTGCCCCGAGATTCACCGCCTGCTTGCCGCCACGCTGGTTCGAAAGCAGGTCTTCTTCTTTACACACAAACCCACGCCCGTCATCGGCGGCAAACAGCCTTCGCCCTTTCTCGTTGTAGGCCCACAAGTCAATCAACTGACTCCCTTGCCAATCAACAATCAATGAGATTGGCTCGCCAAACCCGCGGCCGCTTGGCAGTTTATCGCCCGACAGAGTGAAAGCTCGACCGCTTTGTGACATAACAACAAATCGATCGGTCGTGTAGCCACGAACAAAGAACATGGGGGCATCGCCCGCTTTAAATTTGATATCAGCCGGCGCAACAGCATGCCCTTTGACCGCTCTAATCCAGCCGATTTTGCTCAATATGACAGTGATTGGCTCTTTATCAATCAAGGCTTCGACAGGTACCTCAAGCTCTTTAGGCGCTTCAGCAATCACTGTCCGCCGCTTCAAAAGATCCGGAGTTTTCTCAGCAAGCATCTCACGCAGTGTCTTCAATTCCCCTTTGATAGCAGTCCATTGTCGTCGATCACTTCCCATCAAGAGCGTCAGTTGCGCTTTCTCGTCAGTAAGGTCTTTGTGCTCACCTTTAAGCTCTAACTCTTGGAGTTTATGGAGCGCCCTAAGCCTCAAATTCAAAACGGCTTCCGCCTGGGCTTCGCTAAGCTCAAAAGTTTCCATTAACTTTTGCTTTGGATGATCATCAAAGCGGATGATCTGGATCACCTCATCTAAATTGAGGTAGACCACCAAAAACCCATCAAGGAGATGCAAACGCTTA
>CAXBRM010000133.1:0-5696 GCA_963978305.1 uncultured Rhodospirillales bacterium | reverse complement strand
GTCGCCCGCCTTTGATACCAAAGCTAATAATAGATCCGGCACCCTTGGGCAGAATATCTTTGGCAAGCTCGTAATCAGGATGCGCGGGATCGCTAGGGTGGCGAACCCAGGCAACGGCATCGTGGGACTTCAAGAATGTCACCATCGCGTGGGCATTGGCCATGTGTCGGTCCATCCGGATGTGGAGGGTTTCCAAGCCTTGTAATATCTGAAAGGCGGAGAAAGGAGAGAGGCTCGGACCAAAATTATACATACCTTCAGCTCTCATCCGCATGGTTGCCGCGCTAGGCCCGAATTCTTCCCAAAAATTTATCCCATCCATCGAATAATGATTGCCAGCAATACAGGGGAATTTTAAAGACCCGTCAGCGTTTTTAGCGTCCCACGCAAAATTGCCACCATCGACCACTGCGCCGGCAATTGTTGTGCCGTGGCCGCCCATCCATTTCGTAAGAGAGTGAGTGACGATGTTTGCTCCATGCTCTATCGGCTGACAAAGGTACGGCGTATTAAAAGTCCCATCGACAATCAACGGCACTTGATGTGCCTGTGTTATTGCCGCGGCTCGTTTGATGTCGAAAACGTCCAAGCCTGGATTGGAGATAAGTTCAGCGAGGACGCATTTGGTGTTTGGCGTGATCGCCCTATCAAGCGCTGACAGGTCTTTGGGGTCGAACGCGGTCGAGCTGACACCAAATCGAGCAAGCGTCTGGTCGATCAGATTGATCGCTGCGCCATAGAGCTGGCTTGAATAAACAATATGGTCACCTGAACTCACCAAGACCGACAGAGCCAGGTGGAGTGCTGCCATTCCACTGCTCGTTGCGGTGCAGGCGACACCCTTGTCCAAGGCTGCGATCCTTTGCTCAAGAACGGCCACTGTGGGGTTCGAAATGCGAGAATATAGGTGCCCCCCTTGCTCCATATTGTACAAGCTGGCTGCATGTTCACTGTTTTGAAAGACGTAACTTGTGGTTTGATGGATCGGCACGGCCCGTGAACCATGGACTGGATCGGGTGTGTGCCCAGCATGAAGGCTGAGTGTATCGATGCGGTAGCGATCAACCATAGCGCAATTCCTAATGATCTTTTGGTGTTGAGTTAATCCTTTTAACGCGGGTGCGCCACTAGTTTTCGAAAAACCAGTCTCGGCTAATTGCGTATTGGCATCGCGCTCTATAAAATGTGACTATGGGATCATTTGACCGTTTTTTGATTTTTCGAGCTTTACTTTTCAGCTCAGGCGCCACGCTTGTTTTGGCCGTCACAGGCGTTTTTACGCAGGGGCAACGTTTGGTGGGATCGGTTGCCAATGGTGGGATGGATATCTTCACCTTCGTAAACATTCTGCTGGCCCTGTTGCCATCCATGATTGATGGAGCGATGGCCGTTGGCGCAGCGGTAGGTATCGCATTGTTGCTCGTTGACCTTCGTGCCTCTCGAGAAATTCTTATTCAGAATGCGTTGGGTCTATCACCGATGGATCGGCTGCTCCCCTTTGCGGTGATCGCGGTCACGCTTGGCATGACCCACGTCGTGATTTCCACGTTTATTGTTCCGCCAACCGTTGGACATCATTTGGCGCTGAGAAACGGATATCTGAAAGAAGCAAATTTGTGGCGGGCGATTTCTCCGGGTCGGGTCATTGAGCTGCCAGCGCAAATTTGTGGTGATGAGCCGGATCGAGAGTGCTCAATCTATGCTCATAGTCGCGCGGACAGCCGTCGTTTTAACGCAATACGCGTGGTGAGCGGTGCAGGGGTTGCTGGACAACGAACAACATATGCCGAGCGAGGCATTATACACACGGCAAATGATCAAGTGGTGTTGCTGTTATCCAATGGCTTCAACGTTGGGGAGAGTAGTGGTGCTGATTTTCCTGTTGCCACTAGTTTCTCGGTATGGGTGCAACCGTTATCCACAGGGCGTGGTGCGCCCATCAGTGTCGTCCAGTCGCGAAACACGGACGCGGACGGTGATCTTTTAAGCCCCAGTTTACTAAGAGATAAAAACTGGCCACCAGGACCGACTTATTGGACTAAGGAAGGCGGCATCCATGTCGGCAATTTGCGTCCAGAACAAATACTGCCAGGGCTTGCAGTCAACGGTGCGCGTTACGTATTAGAAAATCTTTTTTCTGATCTTGATATGACGGTGCAGTATATCCGTGTGCCGAGCAATGAATTTCATCGGCGCCTCGCGACTGCACTTCTGGTCGGTTCAGTGGTTATTTTTGTCTATACATTTTTGGTTGGCGGGCTACATCTTCGGCGCGCGCCCTTAGGGGCCTATTTTTTCGTCGGAATAGTTGTTGTGGTCGCATTGCTGTTCAGCCGGTTCGCCGTTGAGTCGGTAGCTTTCAACCCAAAGAAATTTTGGTTGATTTACGTCGGCGGTTTGCTGCCTCTGATTGCCGTTTTTTTGAAATCAGGTTGGGCTAAATGGAGTTAAGCACCATAATTCCAACGGTTTGTTGTCCAATAGGAACTGGCAAAAAGCGGTCACTGGATCTTTTCTGCAATCTTGGCGGCTTGTGCGTTGATCTCAAGGTTATAAAAAACTTGGAGTGGCTATGAGTAAAGGGCGGCTGATCAGTTTTGAGGGCGGCGATGGCGTCGGGAAATCGACTCAAATTGGCCAATTGGAGTCCTATTTGAGGGATTTCGGTCTCAATGTCGTTCGAGTTCGGGAGCCAGGTTCAACACCTGGCGCTGAGCGAATTCGCAGAATTATTCTGGAAGGCGAGCCTGATGATTGGTTACCCATGAGTGAGTTGCTGTTGATGAACGCTGCACGACATGACCTGATTGAACGGATCATCAAACCTGCATTAGACAATGGCAGCTGGGTCGTGGCTGATCGCTTCGCCGATAGCTCCCGAGCTTATCAAATTGCGGCTGGAGAGCTTAACCCTGCGTTGGCAGAGAACGTCATTCAGGCTGCTACTGGTGGGTTGGAACCTGATTTGACAATTCTATTGGAATTTCCAATGGCCGAAGCTTTTGCGCGCATTGAAGAGCAGGGTGGGAAGGAAAGGCGCTTTGAAACCAAAGGTGTAGAATTTCAGCGCAAAGCTTTAAATGCGTTTTATGAATTGCATGAACGATACCCTCAGAGAGTCGCCAGGGTATCGGCGAAGGGGAAAGTTGAAGAGGTTAGAGAACGAATCATTCGACTTTTAGAGACGACGTTCGATCTGCCAATGAGTGCGCCGAATGGGCGCTGAAGGTCGTCCAACTCAAGTGGTTGTCGCGCAAGAGCTGGTTGGCCAGTCACGATTGGTGAGCCAGCTGGCTTTGGCCATTTCAGCGTCAAGGCTGCCACGCTCCGTGTTGTTATCGGGGCCATCAGGGTCTGGCCGCAAAACAGTTGCAAGCCGGCTTGCGGTTGGCTTTGCCGCGACCGGAAACTATGTGCAACGGTTTTCAGATCCGGTTCAGTCATGGCCTGCTAATGAGCATAATGCGGTTCGGTTGCTCGAACAGGGCGCCCATCCGGATATATTGATGCTACAACCCACCAGTGAAAAGGGTGAACTCACCGTAAGCCAAGTAAGGGAAATCCAGAATTTTGCCCGTGTGACGCCATCAATTGGGCGGGGAAAAGTAGCAATAATCAGCGACGCTAACGCCCTCAATCGATCATCATCAAACGCTATTCTTAAAGTCCTTGAGGAGCCAAATTCACGATTGGCTATGCTTTTGGTGGCAAGTAACGCGCACATGTTGCTGCCAACAATACGATCGCGGTGCGCGCAATTCGTTCTTGAAAAGCTGACGAGCAGCCAGCTAGCGTCGATTGTTGCGAACAGTGCGTTGCGGATCGATGATCGCGTTTTGTCACTGGCGAACGGGGATGCGGGATTGGCAATAGATTTAGCACGCATCGAATTTGATCCTGCAGAACTCACAGAAATTGTTCAGTACATTTTTGTTCCTGATGCGAGACTGCTGAATAAATATGGCGTGAAACTTGCGTTTTGGGAGAAACAATTAGGAACTCATGATGCCTCGCGGGTGCTTGTTGAAGCTATTATATCGTCGGATTTTTTTAAGGGTCAAAGAAAGCAGCTAACACCCCAGCGAGTTGATTGGTATCTTCGGGCTGCTCAACGCATAAAACAACGACAGATATTGGGATTAGATTCACAGTCTAGCTGGTTAGATACGCTTATAGACCTCAAGGGTTTTGCGTCAGGGTGAATTGCAAACCCGCCCTATTGTTGGAACGGATTACTTGCTGTAAATTTTAGACAGCATAGCACTGCAGGCGGGAGAGATGCCGTCGTTATTTAAAGTGTTATTATGCAACGCAACGTGAACCTGAATTTCGCCAAAGACATAAGAGAAAATTATTGTGCCGAACAAACCATACTTCTACGTGACAACGCCAATTTACTATGTGAACGACAAACCGCACATTGGGCACGCATACACGTCTTTGGCTTGTGATGTATTGGCGCGTTTTCAGCGTTGGTTGGGAAACGATGTCCTGTTCCTGACAGGTACCGATGAACACGGGCAAAAAGTACAACAGTCGGCGGAAAAAAGGGGAGTCAGTCCACAAGCTTTCACTGATGACGTTTCTGATTCCTTTCGGCGTTTGGCCCAAGACATGGGCTACAGCAATGATGATTTTATTCGCACCACGGAACCGCGGCATTATAGGGCGGCTCAAGCCCTATGGCAGCGGATTGCGAGTAAAGGGGATATTTACCTTGGAACCTATAGCGGCTGGTATTGTGTTCGCGATGAAGCATTCTATCAGGCAGATGAGCTTGTGGAGGGATCCCATGGTCAGAAACTCGCCCCAACAGGCGCCGCTGTTGAGTGGGTTGAAGAGGAAAGTTACTTTTTCAAATTATCTGCTTATGAGCAGCGTTTAATCGATTTTTATGAAAGCCAGCCTGACTGTGTTTTGCCGAAGTCACGCCGGAACGAGGTAATGTCCTTCGTCAAAGGTGGCTTGAAGGATTTGTCATGCAGCCGGACCACGTTTGATTGGGGTATTCCGGTGCCTGGCGACGAAAATCATGTCATGTATGTTTGGTTTGATGCCTTAAGCAATTACTTGACTGCAGCGGGCTATCCCGACCGTGAGCCGGGCAGTGCCGACAGTTTCTGGCCAGCCTCGTTGCACGTTGTGGGCAAGGATATTTTGCGTTTCCACGCGGTTTATTGGCCAGCTTTTCTGATGGCGGCAGGCTTGCCGCTTCCAAAGCGTATTTTCGCTCATGGCTGGTGGACCAACGAAGGACAGAAGATCAGCAAGTCAGTGGGCAATGTGATCGATCCGTACGATTTGGTTGCAGACTATGGCCTCGATCAGACACGATATTTTCTGCTGCGCGAAGTGCCTTTTGGCAACGATGGGGATTTTTCCAGAACTGCCATGGTCCAGCGGATGAACAGCGATCTGTCAAATGCCTATGGTAACCTTGCGCAACGCAGTCTATCAATGGTGCATAAGAATTGTGATGCGCAGATACCTGAACCAGGAAAGTTTTTAGACGTTGACCGTGAGTTGTTGGCCGCAGTCGCTGGCCTCAAAACATCTGTCACAGACCGCCTCGATGTTCAGGCTTTTCATAGCGCGCTAGAAACGGTATGGGGGATCATTGGTCAGGCCAACGTTTACATAGATGCTCAAGCACCCTGGACACTGAAAAATGAAGACCCGGATCGCATGAAAACGGT
>CAXBRM010000132.1:0-5700 GCA_963978305.1 uncultured Rhodospirillales bacterium | reverse complement strand
ATCGAGGAGCTGCAAACGCTTATCAATTTTATCGAGCCGATTTTGGCTGCGCCGTAGCAAACCTTCCTTCCGATGATCCAGGAAGGCTTCGAGGATTTGCTTGAGGTCCATCACTTTCGGCGCATTGTTTTTGTCGAGCACGTTCAGATTAAGCGAAAACCGAGATTCTAACTCCGTGTGCTTAAACAGTTGCTCCATCAACAATTCTGGTTGAACGTTACGAGCGCGTGGCTCGAGAATCAGACGGATGTCTTCTGCACTTTCATCAAGCACATCGCTTAGCATTGGTAACTTCTTGGCTGTCACCAGCTCACCCAACCGTTCCATCAGTCGAGATTTTTGCACCTGAAAGGGAATCTCAGTCACGACGATCTGGTAAGTTCCCCCCTTTAGTTTCTCGACTTCCCACTTTGCGCGCACCCGGAAACTGCCTTTTCCGCTGCTATAACCAGCAGCAATGGTGCTCCCATCTTCGACCAGCGTACCACCCGTTGGGAAATCTGGGCCTGGAATGAAGGCTAACAACTCGGCGACTGATGTCTTCGGGGCGTCAATGAGATGCAGCAAGCCTTCCAAAAGCTCACTCGCGTTGTGGGGTGGAATGCTGGTTGCCATCCCAACGGCAATGCCTTGACTGCCATTTGCAAGCAAATTGGGAAAATTTGCTGGCAGGACGACTGGCTCCTGATCCTCGCCATCGTAATTTTCTCGAAAATCGACGGTGTTAAGATCAATCCCCTGCAGCATCAACTCAGCAAACAAGGTCATACGGGCCTCAGTGTACCGCATGGCCGCAGGATTATCCCCGTCAATGTTACCAAAATTACCATGGCCATCGATCAGTGGATATCGAAGACTGAACGCTTGCGCCAAGCGCACCAACGCATCATAGATGCTCGCATCGCCATGGGGATGAAATTTACCCATGACGTCCCCCACCACACGCGCACTCTTTTTTGTTGGCCCATTCGGGTCCAAGCGCAACTGTCGCATTGCATACAGGAGACGGCGCTGAACCGGTTTCAGGCCATCGCGGACATCCGGAAGCGATCGTGACATGATTGTTGACAAAGCATACGCCAAGTAGCGTTCACTCAACGCTTCATTGAAAACAACATCTCGCATGCCTGGAGCGTTGGTTTCGTCGCTTTCATCCGTTTTATCAACTGTCATAAACGCATAATCCTGTTAAAACTCACTACGGTCCATAGCCCAAACAGCTTGTCGAGGAAAGGATGATCGCGGCCTCTGTCCGCCCGATAATTCTATGCACACTATCATCGCTCGTCTTGGGCATACGCCCACTTTACTGTTCAGCGGGGCTCTCGTTTGTTGGGCCGGGAACGCCGTATTTACACGCCTGTTATTGGTCAACATCGACGTTAGCCCGATTCAGCTCAGTTTTTGGCGGACCCTGGTTGGATTTGCCGTCGTCACACTTCTGGCCATCACTCAGATTCGCCAAGACTGGCAGCTGATGTGGCGTCATTGGCATGTTCTGGCATTCCTCGGGATCACATCCATGGTGGCCTATAATTTGCTTTTATATTTTGGTCTCTCGAGTGGCGAAGAAGCACCCGCGGCTGCCACCATTAACAATCTGTTTCCCGTGGTAATTATCGGGGTCAGCGTCCTGGTTTTCCGGGAAAAAATTGGCCCACTGGGGTGGCTTGGCGTCGCATTAGCCTTGCTAGGCGGCTTAATCACAGCCTTTGAGGGATCCCTTGAAAATGCCCTTGCATTCAGACTAAGCACTGGCAAAGTATGGATATTGGGCGCTGTTTTTGGCTACGGTCTTTACATGGCCTGCCTGCGTTTGCGCCCCGATGGTCTAGGACAATACAGTTTCCTTTGGTCCCTTCTTTTTTGGGCGCTAATTTTTGTCAGTTTTCTTTGGCTTTGGGATACGCTTAGCCGACAAAACCAGTTCCCGTGGCACGAACCCGGGGCAGTCGTCCATTTGACTTATATTGTATTAGCACCGACCCTCGCAGCTCCCCTGCTTGTGAATCAGGCCATACGCATTGCTGGTCCCAAAACGCCGGCTCTCATGATGAATTTACTGCCATTCTTTGTCGCTGCGCTCGCGACACTGGTAAGCCTGGTCACAGATTTAGACGAACGGCTGGCGTGGTACCACTGGCTAAGCCTGTCACTAATCATCCCCGGCACAATTTTGATTCAACGCAAAAAATAAGCAAGTAAAATCGCGTAAGACTAATTTTGACCGGCGTCTACCAGCTCGAAGAAGCTTGGGTTGTCCCTCAGAATTCGCTTATTGCCAAGCCGACGCTCCCAAATTTCCTCACGCACAAACGGGTTCCAAACGATATTCTCATTATCTTCAACTGCGACCAATATCTTAAAAGCATTCTTTGTGACCACTGCACCGTCGTCATCATACTGCAGAAGGCCACGCGGATCGCGATCCTGAAAGTCAGGAATTTTACCACGGTAGCCATCAACCATTTCAAAAAGCCGCTTTGCATCGTCCATTTTTGTCCGAATACAGCCCCCTGAAGCGCGGATACCGATATAATGTTCATTGACACCCGTGGCGGCATGGAAGGCGATACCCGTTGGACGGCCATCTGGGTAGATATAATCCCAGAACATCGCGAAAGGCATATCCGCCCCATCCCATTGGACGCTCTGATATTCCTCATACCGCCGATAAGGGTCGAGAGTGAAGATACCACGCGGTGTCGTTGTGAAATACCGCTCTTCCATTTCTCGACCTGTAGAAACATCAATTGTTTCCCGAACCCGCCAAACCGTATTTTCTTCACCAGGTGAGTCCGGTTTCAGAATCTTCAAAGTCTGAGCGTAGACGCCGTAAGCGCTTTTGTTGACAAAAAACAGAGCGTCAAAATGGCGAAGCTTCTCACCGGACAAATGATGAATGAAACTTTCGTCACTGCCTGGAACCGCGATGGCGTCATCAAAAGCCAAAATCGGTCCGTCTTCGGCTGTGCCGCTGAATTGCGCGCTGTAGCGTGGTTCATTACAGCCCGACACCCCAACGAGCGACACGCTGGCCGCGGTCGCCAAAAATGTCCGCCGCGAAACAAGAGGTGACATTGACTACTCCAATATAAATACTCTAACTCTAAAGCTATCTTACAAATGTTATGCGCTGTATAGTGAAAAGTCTGTGAGCATCTTGGATAACCGGGGATTAAGATGGGAAAAGCCTCGCCGTTTTTACCAAGCGATGCTTTGGTTGCTTGCTTGCCAGTTATGCTAGGGTATTTCCCGATTGGAATCGCCTTTGGTATTTATGCTGTTGCTGAAGGATTGGCTTGGTACTGGCCAGTCATCCTGGCTTTGGTGCAGTATAGCGGGGCAGGTCAATTTTTACTGGTAGCGTTGCTGGCAACCGCGACACCTGCGTTTGGGATTTTGGGCACTTTGGTCGTGTTAAACATGCGACATATTTTCTATGGCTTACCTCTATTAGACAGTTTGCCCAAGGGTCGCATCCAAAAGTTCCTGTCCATTTTTTGGCTGACGGACGAAGTCTATAGCGTGATGACAAGCCGTCCAGCGGAGCAAAGACCATCAATTTTATGGGTCGGCTTCTTCGCACATCTTGCTTGGACTTTTGGCTGTGTTTTGGGCGGCTTTGTGGGTCAAGCGATCAGCATCCCCCAAAAAAGTCTCAGCTTTTCATTAACAGCCCTGTTCGTGGTCATGGTGATTGAGCAATGGCGAAACCATCGCACCATGCTGCCAATCGGCTGTGCGCTGATAATCTGGACATTTGTTGGATTGCTGGGATCCGGTCTGCAGCTTGGATTTCAGCTTTTGATCATGATTTTTGGTTTGATACTGGTGCTATCTGCCGTTCATTTTTTGGCTTTAAACCGTCAGTGAAAGCGAGGGCAAAGGTGGAAAATGCAAATAACATTTTGTGGTGGATCGTGCCAATCTTGGGTGCCAGCATTTGGCTTCAACGCGGTGCTAGTTTCATGATTCCGAAACGCCATCTTGAGCGACCCTTTCTTAAGTCCCTCAATCGCCTTGCGCCCATGGGTATCATCTTTTTGCTGGTTTTGATTGGCTTAGACACAGGTCTTTCGGGCGGATGGCTTGGGATTGCACTCGAGGTGGCAATATTGCTGGCATTAGGTGTGTTATACTTAACGACAGGCCAGGTTTTTCTGACCATTTTGTCTGCCGCAGCAATACACTGGACCCTCAGCGCCGTCCTTTGACCCTAAGGGAGCAGAACAAATTTACCAACAAATTCTTTGTTCAAAAACTCTTGTTGCGCTTGCGCTATGTCAGCGAGCCGGAAAGTCCGGGCCACCATCGGTTTAATCTCACCACGTTCGATGTACCGGATCAGATTGGCAAAAACTGGTTCATCCCACGCTGTGCAGCCAATAAGGCGAATATCTTTGAGGTACATATCGCGTAAATCCATCTTGACAATCGGGCCCGCGATCGCGCCAGAAGATACATACCGTCCACCCCGTTTTAAAAGCTTCAAAAATTGTCCAAAGTCATCACCTGCAACATTGTCGACAACAACATCAAGACACTCCTCACCCAAGACGGCAACCAAGTCCTGACCTCGGTAGACAATTTGATCGACACCCAACGCCTTCAGATGGTGCGCTTTTGCTTCGGTTGTGACGGCAATGACACTCGCACCACGCCTTTTGGCAAGTTGCACCGTTGCCGAGCCAACCCCACCCGAGGCACCTGTCACCAAAACCCTTTGGCCTTGCCCAACTGCAGCTCGGTGCAGCATATTTTCGCTCGTCCCATAGGCACATGGAACGCTCGCCAACTCTGTATCTGACCATTCGCAATCGACAACAAACACCTCTGTAGCTGGCACTTTGACATACTCAGCAAAAGCACCATCGAAATCGCTTGCCATCCAGGCATGTTCCAGGTTGTCCCAACCTTTGAGACGCATACAGGGACGGACAATCACGCGTTTCCCGAGTAAGCAATTGTCTTTCTGGTTACCTGCCGCGACGACCAAACCACAGCAGTCTGTTCCTTGAATGATTGGGAATGGCGTCGCTTTGTTCCAACCACCATCAGCCTTCTGCTCGACGTCCAAACTTTGGAGATCTGCCAGAGATTGTGTTGCCGACACCACGCTCGCAGAATACCAACCAAGTCGCGTGTTGATCTCAGTATTGTTCACGCCTGCGGCCAAAACTTTTATCAAAACGTCGCCATTAGCTAAGGCAGGAACCGGCACTTCCCGGTAATCCAATTTTTCATAGCCGCCGTTTCCCGTCGTTACGATAGCCATCATTTTTTTTGGTACTACCATGGTGCTAAGCCTCCGCCCACGCAGCATCTTCAACGCGAACCTGGACTTGGTCTCCGCCACGGAAGGTATCCCGGATAGGAACACCCGCCACGTGAATGGGGCGATCTTTGGCATTCATCAATCGCTCACCAAGTGGTGTCCCAAATGACTTGAACGCAATGGCTCTCACGCGTGCGCCATCGACACCCTCTAATTGCGCGGCAATGTGATCCTTACCCACAACATTGGCGTAAGTCACACGCACGCGCGTCACGGCAAATCGAGGCAACGGATTGCCCTGCCCGTAGGGCTCCAGTGCTTCCAGACCAGCGACAAGTGGCGCACCGATACCACCAGCACTAACAGCGCCATCAAACTCTAGAACATCAGGATCGGGGGCTGTCAGCAAAGCTTCGGCAGCG
>CAXBRM010000131.1:0-5813 GCA_963978305.1 uncultured Rhodospirillales bacterium | reverse complement strand
TGTCCAATGAAGAACGCATGAAGGCGCCCGAACTCTTCAAAACAATGCAGATTGTCGGCAGAGACATTCGCGCTGGCAAGCCAATCGCTCAGGCCCAATCAGATGGATATGATCGCTTGTTGCAAACTGGCTTCGACCGAGTTGGGTATTTTTCCGCAGTCCGCTCTGACAATCTATCAGCCATATCAGAATTTAACCCGGAAATTGACTCGCGCATAATAGCAGCGGCAAATCTTGGTGCCACTCGATTGCTCGACAACATCAGCATTTAGCCGCGCAACGCTTTGATGGCAGTGGCATAGTCTGCGTGGCCGAATACACTGGTGCCAGCAACCAACACATCAGCTCCTGCACCGATGAGCTGCGAGGCATTACTAGGACCGACCCCTCCATCGATTTGGATCCGTAAATCGAGGCCTTTTGAATCACTCATCTTGCGCAGTCGAGAGCATTTGTCGAAGGTCCGTTCAATGAACTTTTGACCACCAAAACCAGGATTCACACTCATCAAACAAATCATGTCCAAATCAGCTAAAATATCCTCCACCATGGTGAGGGGCGATGCTGGATTCAAGGCGACGCCAGCCATCACACCCAGCTCCTTAATGGCGCCGATTGTTCGATGGAGATGTTGAACCGCTTCAGCGTGGACAGTAAGCATAGCAGCACCAAGACGCGCGAACTCAGGCAAATAAGCGCCAGGTTCTTGCACCATCAAATGCACGTCTAACGGTTTGGTGGCATGGCTGGCGATCGCTTTCACAACAGGCTGACCAAAACTAATATTCGGCACAAACTGACCGTCCATCACGTCAATATGCAACCAATCTGCCTGAGCTGCTTCGACCGCTTTGACTTCAGTTGCCAGATTCGCGAAATCGCTCGCAAGCAAACTGGGGGCAATGACGAGAGAGTTGGCCAAGATCAGCCTTTCAACAAAAAGCAGACGTGGTGGGGCGGATGATGGGACTCGAACCCACGGCCCCCTGGATCACAACCAGGTGCTCTAACCAACTGAGCTACAACCGCCATAGACTTCGGAAGATAACGGGCCGAGGCCCAGCCGTCAATTGCACGCGTTAATCGCAAATAATCCTGAGCAGCTTAGCCGAACTGCAGGAATCACAGCCTTGGCCATTTAACTGCCCATTTTAATTGTTTAAGAGTACTGCCAACCAGCAACAAAGATGTCATGCGAGCTTTTGGAACGTTTCTTATATTAGTGCTTGGATTGGCAACTGGCGGCTTTTCAGGCTATCGCCTAGCGCGACTGACCGACCCGTCAAAGGCCGAGTCAATTGCCCTCGAACGCGCGTTATCCAACGCAACCGACGAACTTGCTGCAACAAAAGAAAATTTAGCCGCTGCGGAAATGATGGTGGACGGCAGTACGGAGGTACTTGCAAATTATACCCGCCAAATCCGGATGTTAGAGGGCCTGTTGGCCAATAGCGACACAACAACAGTGGGTGAAGAGCAAGTCATGAGTGCAGCAGACCTGCGCGCAGAGCTTAATCGCGCCTATGCACTGATCGACCGCCTTCAAAGCGCTTTGGCCGACGAGCAAAATGGTGCCTCGGCAAGCCCATCAAATCCTCTCCTCGATGACTTTTAGTCCTGCCGGAAACACTGAAAATTTACTATTTCAAGATGGCTTGTTTACGCGTTTGCGCGATCAATGCCCTCTTGAATCATTTTCTTTGCTTCTATGTGATCACCCCAGGCATCGACTTTGACCCATTTTCCAGGTTCCAGATCTTTATAGCGCTCAAAAAAGTGTGTGATTTGATCAATTAAATTCTGTGGCAATTGATCATAGTTGCTAATGCCTTTGTATTGAGCGTCGATTTTCTCATGTGGCACAGCAAGAATTTTTTCATCCCCGCCCTTCTCGTCAGTCATCTTCAGAACACCAACAGGCACGGCGCGAATCACAGACCCCGGCGCCAGTTCGTGACGCCCAACCACCAGCACATCCACTGGATCACCATCATCGCTCAACGTTTGCGGCATGAAACCATAGTTACACGGATAGAACATTGGCGTGAAAAGAATGCGATCCACAACCACGGCCCCGCTAGCCTTATCCAAGTCATGCTTAACGTTGCTGTTTGCAGGTACTTCGATAATGACATTGATATCGTTTGGCGCGTCTTTACCCATGCTGACTTTACTGATGTCCATAACGGTGGTCCTTCCGACGAAATTGGGAGAGTGTCTGGCGCGTATATGCCACGAACCGTCGCCAGCTTGCAGTC
Organism: uncultured Rhodospirillales bacterium; assembly: GCA_963978305.1. Classification (GTDB taxonomy): domain Bacteria; phylum Pseudomonadota; class Alphaproteobacteria; order UBA7985; family UBA7985; genus CAXBRM01. The sequence goes on along the minus strand of CAXBRM010000131.1, from coordinate 3,555 downwards.
AATGGTGCTCATAGCCGCTACGCGAGATATCTTGGTGCTGGTGCCAAACAGCGGGTAGACCAGCCGCCACTGTGCCGATTTGCGTCATCCCATGCACGTTCAGATCATGATCTGTAACGGCAACGAGGCAGTAATCGTCACCGGCGTTGATATCACCATTCGGTTCCACCGGCACATCGAAAAGCGTGATGGCCACAGCACTTGCGCGCGCAATATGGCCAAGATCGGCACCCAACCCATCGGAAACATCTGCACATGCCACCCGTGGGTAAAGCGTGCTCATCGTGAGGCCAAGCTCTAGTTGAGGTTGCGGTACCCAGTATTGCCAAGCCATCGGGGTGCGCCGACCGGCTTGAGCGTCCCTCAATCCGAGTCCACCAAGGCCCAGTGGCCGGCCCAACCAAACCCGGTCACCAGGTTGTGCCAACCAGCGCCGCATGGGTGTACGCTGTTCCAGATCTCCTATCACACTGGCCGTTAAAGCTGTCGCCCCCTGTGTTCGGGTGGTATCCCCGCCGATCAAAGTGATCCCCCATTCTTCTAAATCTTCAGCCAAGCCCGATGCAAATGTCGCCAACCATGACTCGCGTGCGGTGTCGCCCAGAGACATCGCGAGCGACAGATAGCGCGGTTTGGCGCCGGTTGAAGCCAGATCGCTGACATTCACACGGATCAGTTTCTTCGCAACAGTGTCGGGGGGGTCGGTTGGCAAAAAGTGACGGCCTTCAACAATACAATCAGTGTTCACCACCATATTGTCGCCCCTGATCGCCAGCGACGTGTCGTCATCAAGCGCGTTCACAGCACAGATAGGCTTGAGATAGCGGTCGATGAAATCAAATTCTTTCATGGTTCAGCATCACCGAACTGTAGCTCTACCAGGCGCGCGTACAGCCCCCGATTGGCGAGTAGCTGATCGTGTGTTCCTTGGTCGACGACTCTTCCCTGGTCCAACACGATAATGTTATCTGATCGACGGACAGTAGCCAAGCGATGGGCAATGATGATGGTCGTTCGGCTGGCACTGATGGTCTCAAACGCCGTTTGAATCGCCGTCTCGCTTTCGCTGTCGAGTGCACTGGTCGCCTCATCGAGTAACAGCAAGGGCGCATCGCGCACAATGGCGCGCGCGATAGCAATTCGTTGCCGTTGTCCACCACTAAGGTTGCCAGCGCCCTCAGCCAGCACCGTCTCGTATTTATTCGGTAGTGACATAATAAAATCATGAGCGTTGGCGGCTTTCGCCGCCTCAAGAATTTGGGCATCAGTCGCGGCTTCTTGACCAAACCGAATGTTTTCAGCAACGGTTCCCGCAAAAAGTGGTGCGTTTTGGCTGACAATCGCTATCGCTCCGCGTAACGCGGTAGGGGACAAGTCTTTAACATTGACGCCGTCCAGGCAAATTTGTCCTTCGACCGGGTCATACAAGCGAAGCAACAGCTGAAACACTGTGCTCTTACCTGCGCCACTGGGACCAACCAACGCAACTGTTTGCCCAGGCTGGACCGAAAAATTTACGCTGTTCAAAGTCAATTGCTCACGATGTCCGGGATAGGAGAAACTAACATTTTTAAGGTCAATTTGGCCTTTGACCGGTTCAAGGAGCTGATAAGCGCGCGCTGGCGCAACGATATCGGGTTTCTCGCTCAATAGTTCCATTAACCGCTCAGAGGCACCAGCAGCACGCATGATGTCGGCGAAAGCCTCACTCAACACGCTGCCACCACTAACCGCCATGATGGCATAAAAGACAAATTGTGCCATTTCACCGGGCGTTATGTTGCCATTTGCGACTTGGCTTGCGCCAAACCACAACACCGCAATCAGGGCGCTCAGAACAAAAGAAAACAGAGCGAAAGTCATGAGGCTACGTGTTACGATCCGCGCCAGACCGGCGCGATATGTTACTTCAACGGCGTCGCCGAAATCTTGGCGCTGGCTCGGTTCGCGCGTGAACGCCTGCACTGTGCCAATGGCACGCAGCACTTCACTTGCTCGAGCGCTCGCGTCTGCCAGCCGGTCTTGGCTGTCGCGCGAAAGCCGCTGTAGGCGCCGGCCAAACAAGATAAGAGGCATCATAATCAGAGGGCCAATGATCAAAACCATCAAGCAGAGTTGCCAGTTGGTGACAAACATCATCACGACAGCACCCACCATCGTCACAACGGTTCGCAAAGCAAAACTGATACTGTAGCCCACAACGGTTTGGATCAAAGTCGTATCTGTCGTCAGTCTTGAGAGAACCTCACCCGTTCTGACCTTGCTGTAAAAAGTCAGCGAGAGGCTCAACAGATGATCATAAACCGCTTTTCTTAAATCGGCCACGACACGTTCGGCTAAACGACTGATCAGAAAAAATCTCAGCGCTGAGACAAAGCCGAACGCAACAGCCACTGCGAAACCGAGGATGAAATAAGATGACAGGCCCGACAGGATCGGAAGGCGAGTACACTGCGGATTTGCTGCGGCGATATCCCCAAAACCACAATCAATGACCAAGCGTCCTACCTGTGGCAGCAGCAGCGTCAGACCCGCGGCCACTAACAACGCCAAGATGAAACCCAAGACAGTTCCCGGGTAAGCAAAGATGAACGGCAGTAGGCGCCGCAAAGGCCGAATTGATTTGGCCTTTTCACGATGTTGTCGGTCTCGGTCAAGCGAAGCCGCAAAGCCAGAGCCACGATCAATGTCAACTTGACGCGTGTTGCCAATGGCCGACGGTTTAGAGGCAGATTTTGTCATGGCACCTTCAAGCTATACCTAGGAGGATTTAGTAAACCTGCAAGGATTTCATAGTCGAAATCTGATTCCAAGCTGCCATAACAAAAAACGTCACCACGCACGCCAGCAAATTGGTGCTCAACCCTGGCCGCTATCGCCCGTCAAGTTATCCTGACCAAGGCATGGTTGGATTTTAAGCTTCGTCACTTTTTCAATCCGGCCTAGCTGGCTTTTGATACCCAGCGGCTCAATGATGCCGCTGGGTCGCAATCGAATTTACTTTTCAAGTTCAGACAATATAGCTGTCAAGTTGTATACCATCATGGCGCGATAGCTATGCGCAGGTCCACCTTTCTCGCTGAGCGCATCGCTAAACAGACGACCCCCAATACTCAATCCTGTTTCATCTCCAATTTGGCGGACCAATTCTGGAGTGTTGACATTCTCAACGAACAAAGCCGCTGCTTCAGTTGATTTGATTTGTTCAATTAAAGCGGCAAGCTGGTGGGCGCTTGGCTCACTCTCACCATCGATTCCGACGGGCGCCAAGAAAGTTAAGCCCGTAGCGCGACCCAAATATCCAAAGGCATCGTGCGCCGTCACCACCGTCTTTCGGTTGGCCGGTAGCGATTCAATGCGTTCTAAAACAGGGCTAAGACTGGTCGTCAGTCTTTGAGCACTCGCTTGCCGATTGCGATCGAATTCTGTCTGCTTAGACGGTACAAGCTGGCCCAAAGCCTTCGCAATTTGAGTCATCATGGCGATCGCATTTTGTGGATCGTTCCAGGCGTGTGGCTCGACCTCACCAGCGACAGAAAGCCGACGGCTTGCCAC
>CAXBRM010000130.1:0-5813 GCA_963978305.1 uncultured Rhodospirillales bacterium | reverse complement strand
CAACACGGGCATCACGAGCCGCCAGAGAGAGATAATTGCGCCGGCTAAAGCCTTCAATCATGATCTGATTATTCTTCCAACGCGCCGACGATCCCAAAAATGTGTCATCAAAACGGTCGTTTGTGGTTTCAGTCCAGTCCCACGACAGACGCCAGTTGGGATGGAAGCCATAGTCGCCGAACAGCCGCAGATCGCCATCAACACCAGACGTACCAGCATCAAAAGCCGCCGCATTGGCTTCTGACCATACGTGCCCCGCATTTACATCCACACCCAAAGTCCCATTGGCAAAGGCTTGCCGATACTCTGATCGCAGCTTAGAGCCAATGGCGTCAACGTCGTCAACGTATAGTGATGGAGTCAGCGTAATGTCAGCACTGTCATCAAAAGCATAAAAGTAACTCAAGCCCAGCTGATAGTCGACGCGCTCATCTGATTCGAAAACAGCCGATAACAGACCGCTTTGTCGCGTTGTCCCGGGAATCACGTCTTGATAATAGGGCACAGGCAAAACCGGTACACCCAAAAAATGTATCGTTGCGCCGTACATATACATTTGCTGGGTGTCCTGATCGAGTTCCACCCGACGCGCTTCCACGTGCCAAATCGGTGTAACCCCATTCGCCAAGCAGGTTTGACAAGGTGAGGCGCTAAAATAGTCAATCAAGGTTCGTCCGTTTACATCCGTCGAGATTCGACGAGCGCTTGCGTCGACGACGTCATCGATAGCGAGCATAATGTTTGACGCGAGAAATTTTGAGGTTGGTTGGTCAAGTCGAAATTCGTCGGCAGCAATGACATTGCCATTGACTTTGACAACGACATTTCCGACTGCCTCACCACTGCCATTGGCCAAATTCAGGAACACAGCGTCTGCCAAAAGTGTCAGGTCGTCGCTGTAGATTTCAACAGCCCCTGCCAATGTGACGTCCTGTGTCTTTGAGTTTATTTCGATAGAATCTGCTGAAAACAACAATTCATCATCAAGCGCCAACCCTCCCAACATCGCTGGCAAAAACACATCCGTTTGGAGCAACGCCGACCCCCTCGGCTTCGTTGCACCAGAGCCAGCACTTTGCTCGGGTTGGATCAAGACAGCAGCTGGCTGTGCAAAAGCATTAAGCAACGGCGACGGCATTGCTGCCATTAGCAAAGCTAACGAACAAAACAGCAGCCAAACAGCACCGGACAGGCGCGCAGGGGGGCTGGGGCGCCTGACTGAGGTGCCTGCTGCCAAATGTACCGCGCAATCATGCGGTAACCTCTGCATATTGAGTGAAAATGCACTCACCGTATTTAAATATGCCTGCTGCTTAAATTGCTGAAGCAAAACCAAACAGTCTCCTGCCCGGCCTGCAAAATAATATGTTTGAATTATCGCAAGACATTATCGGACCATAGCCCTGAAGTGGAATCGCATAAAATCGCAACTCTTTTTCATCGGGCTGTTGCATCCTGATCAATTACCCTTGTTTCTCTTTGCAGATACGCTCATAGCAATAAGCCAGCGATGAGGGATGGCATGCAGGCACAGGCGGATACAAAACTTCACATTATTGGCGGTGGTTTAGCAGGCTCAGAAGCAGCATATGCGGCGGCTAATCTGGGTGTTTCAGTGATCTTGCATGAGATGCGTGGCACACAGAAAACCTTTGCTCATCAGACAGATACACTCGCAGAACTTGTCTGTAGCAATTCGCTGCGCAGCGATGACGCGACGGCGAATGCTGTTGGGGTGCTGCACGAGGAGCTTAGACGCTCGGGGTCGCTGGTGATGGCATCAGCGGATCAAAACCAGGTGCCAGCTGGCTCAGCACTCGCTGTTGACCGTGAGGGTTTTGCGCAACAGGTGCAAAAAAAGGTTTTAGCGCATCCGCTTATCGAGCTTGTCAGGCAAGAAATCAGCGGCTGGCCGCCATCAGATTGGCAGCATGCCATTATCGCGACGGGCCCCCTGACATCCCCGGGTTTAGCGGCGTCAATCCAGGACAAAACAGGACAAAACGCCTTGGCCTTCTTTGATGCCATTGCGCCAATCGTTTATCGTGAAAGCATCAACTTCAATGTTGCTTGGTTCCAATCGAGATATGACAAGATGGGCCCTGGTGGCACAGGCAAAGACTACATCAACTGTCCACTGACCGAGCCGCAATACAATGCATTCATTGACGCACTGATCAACGGCGACAAAACTGAGTTCAAAGATTGGGAAAAAGATACGCCTTATTTTGATGCCTGCTTACCGATTGAGGTCATGGCCGAGCGTGGGCGGGAAACCCTCCGGTTCGGGCCCATGAAGCCAGTCGGGCTCACAGACCCGCGCGATGGGTCGACGCCGCATGCTGTGGTACAGCTACGCCAGGACAATGCTCTGGGCACCTTGTTCAACATTGTTGGTTTCCAAACCAAATTAAAATACCTCGCTCAGAAAGATATTTTCCGGATGATCCCCGGATTGGAAAACGCCGAGTTCGCGCGGCTGGGCGGCATTCACCGCAACAGCTTTATCAAATCACCGATTTTGCTTGATGATCAGCTGCGCTTAAACAGTGACCCACGGGTTCGATTTGCCGGACAAATCACGGGCGTGGAAGGCTATGTGGAAAGCGCTGCCACTGGCTTGCTCGCCGGGCGGCTGGCAGCGGCTGAAATTTTGGGTATTGAAGCACCAGTTCCAGCACAAGAGAGCGCCTTCGGCGCATTACTATCACATGTAACTGGCGGCGCCGATGCCGAAAGCTTTCAGCCAATGAACGTGAATTTCGGTTTGATGCCTCCACCGCCCATGGTGCCAAATGCAAAAGGAAAATTGCGGCCACCCAGAGGGTTAGACCGCAAAAAAATCATGGCGGCACGCGCACTGGAAAAACACGCGCAATACGAAGCAGAATGGCAGATCAGAACAACTGAATAGACTATTGCTGAACCATCGCCTCGCGGCCGGCCCATTCTTGGGCAAACTGCCAAGCGACCCGTCCTGAGCGACTGCCGCGCGTCGTCGCCCACTCCAAGGCGTGCGGCCGCAGCGTCGCTATATCCGCTGACAGCCCGAGGTATTCAGCATAAGCAGCGATCATCGCAAGGTACTCGTCTTGAGTGCAACGATGAAACCCTAGCCACAGGCCAAACCGGTCACTGAGTGAGATCTTTTCATCAATCGCCTCATTGGGATTGATCGCGCTATGCCGCTCATTGTCCATCATATCGCGAGGTATCAAGTGACGGCGGTTGCTGGTTGCGTAAAAAATAACGTTATCGGGGCGTCCTCGAAGGCCACCGTCCAAAACCGCTTTCAAAGCTTTATAGCTGGCGTCGTCATAATCAAAACTCAAATCGTCACAAAAAAGACTGCAATTCGCTTCCAGCCCACGAAGAACTTCAAGCAGACCAGCGACGGTTGCAACATCTTCGCGCTGCAACTCCACCAAAATTAGGGGCTTGTCGATTGCCTCTTGGGCTTGAACATGGGCATGAAGCGCCTTCACCAGACTGCTTTTGCCCATGCCGCGCGCACCCCACAAGAGTGCATTGTTGGCTGGCAGCCCATTGGCAAAACGCAGCGTGTTTGACAACAACAGATCTTTCGCACGATCAATACCCTTCAATAAATGCAGGGGAATCCGAGCCACTTCCTGCACAGGCGACAAACAAGCTTGCTCGGGTTGCCAAACGAAAGAATCCGCCAAGGTCAGGTCTGGGCCGACCACTTTACGTCCCGACGGGTCAAGAGCATTGGCGATGCGCAGGATTGAATGATAAATACTCGGCATGGCAGCAAAACCAGTTATTGCATTTGCGTACTGTAAACCCACATAGCAGCGTCGAATTGCTTTGTCAGGCTGGCAGACTATAAGCCCTTTACAACAGCGAGTGAAACAACGGGTCAGTCGACCCACATCTGCAGGAAAAAATCATGGAAGCCTTGCTTCAAAGTGCACCGTACCTAATCGCCTTCTTAGCGATCTTTTACTTTTTTCTGATTCGTCCTCAACAACGGCGAGCGAGTCAAACCCGCCAGATGCAAGACAGTATCACCCAAAATGATATGGTTTTGCTGAACAGTGGTTTTGAAGGAAAGGTCCGTCATATTGATGACAACACGCTGACGCTGGAGATCGGTCAAGACGCCAAAGTCGACGTCAAGGTTGCCAGAGACTTTGTCATCGCAAACCTCAGTGATGCGGAACGCCAGGCTGAGGCAAAGAAAAAAGCTGATGACGCAAAAGCTGTCGAAAAAACCAGGAAGTAACGAAGAGCTAATGACACCCTACTCCAACCAAGCGGAGGGCATGACGCTATGACTCGCACTCCTGTATGGCAGGCAGCACTGATCATTTTGTTGATTGCGGCTGGATTTTGGTTCGCCGCGCCCAACCTGTTTCCGCGTCCTGAGCTCAACAAAAATAATGACGGTAGCGTCAGCTATGAACGCTTTGTGCCTGCATACCTTCCGCAAGGTCAGCTTAATCTCGGGCTTGACTTGCAGGGTGGGCAGTACGTGGTCATTGAAATTGACCGGCAGGACGCACTGATCGGTGAGCTGAATGATTTGCGTTTGGCCGCGCGTCAGTATGCAGCGGAAAAAAGTTTTCGCATCCGGTTTCGTGCCATTCCAGCCAGCGACGAAGTGGTCGGCGGTCTGCGCATCCGCTTAGAGGACGCTGGATCAGCTGGGCTCATGCAGCGCGAACTTAACAATCGGTCCCCGTTTGTGAGCGTGAACGTCGTGGAAGAGACCAATGTTGATTTGGTGATGACGCCAGATGGGGCGGAAGCGTTTTATCGAGATCTGCAAAACCGGACTGTAGAGCAATTTCGTAGCCGTATCGATGCTTTTGGCCTGACCGAACCCACGATCACAACCCAAGGCGAAAATCGTGTGGTTGTTCAAATTCCTGGCAGTGCTATTGACATTGACGATTTGACCAGCGTCGGTGAGTTGCGCTTCATCATTGTTGGCGAGGATCAAAACGACCCCAATTTGGTCGAATTCGCTTATGCCCCATCGGGAGATGGTGGTGATGCCGGCAGTATCTTCCTTGATGAAGTCCGCTCTTTAGATGGCAAAAACTTAGTTTCGGCCAGCGCCACGCTAAATGATCAATCACCAAACGGCTTTTACTTGATCAACTTTCGCTTCAACCAAGCAGGTGGCACCGAGCTGTGCAACCTAACCACCGACAACCAGTTCAAGCAAATGGCGATTAGTTTTGATGGAACGGTCCTCAGCGCGCCCACCATCCAGTCACCTATTTGCGGCGCCAATGGCCAGATCACTGGGAACTTTAGTCAAACCGAGGCCGAAACGCTTGCGACGATCATGCGCAGCGGTGCCTTGCCGGCAAAAGTCTCAGTGCTTGATGACCGAAAAGTCGGGCCATCGCTTGGGGCCGACAGCATTGCTGCCGGCACGACAGCCGGGATCATTGGCTTGATCGCCGTGGTCGTGTTTATGTTTGTCATGTACGGATGGTTTGGCCTGTTCGCGAATGTGGCCTTAGCGATCAATATGGTCATGCTGTTTGGGGTTTTGAGTTTGTTAAGTGCAACCCTTACTCTACCGGGTATTGCTGGCATTATCCTCACAGTCGGCATGGCTGTCGACGCCAATGTGCTGGTTTTTGAACGGATCAGAGAAGAATTAAAGCGTGGCATGAGCGTTGGTGGTGCCATTGATGCCGGCTATCGCGCAGCGATGAGTACGATTATCGACGCTAACCTGACCACCTTTATTGCCGCCCTGGTATTGGCTATTTTTGGTAGCGGACCGGTGCGTGGTTTCGCCATCACGCTTGGCATTGGGATCGCAACAT
>CAXBRM010000129.1:0-5919 GCA_963978305.1 uncultured Rhodospirillales bacterium | reverse complement strand
CGCTCTCCGATCTATACTGAAACCCCGACCAAACACGCCGGGGAAAAGAATTCAGCTTATCATTCGTTGTTGGAATTTTGCTTTGGAAACTGTAATTGATCCCAAGATGATCAGTCAGATTTTCGCCCAAGTGCGGCAGTTGCGCCTTCAACTTTGAATTCAGCAAAATTACAGGTGAACCAATGCTGCCAGCACATAGAATTATCTCTTTTCGTGCGCGAATCTCGTTGCCTTGACCATCGCACACCGCTCTCGCTTCACCAGCCTCTAAGCGTAAAACATGGGCGTTAAACCCACTCAAAATTTTGACGTTCACACGCTTATTTGCCGGCCTGAGAAACGCCTCAGCACACCCTACTCGCAAGCCCGAGCGTGTATTTGTGTGATAATAGCCAACACAAGCACACACTGGATCATCGAGATCATGGTCAAAATTATTGCGGCGGGTTAAACCGAGATTTGTCGCTGCTTCAAAAAAAGCGTTATGAAGGCGCCGATCCGATTGATCAAAAAAGGGCTCAGGATTTTCCACAGCAATTGGACCATCGCGACCGACCACCGCCTGCCGATTTTCGATGGCATCAAAGTGCGGCCGTAGCTCCGTCCAACCAAAGCCGCAAGACTCGCGCCACGCGTCGATGTCGTCTGGAAAAGGCCTGATCCAAACCAAGCCGTTGATGGTGCTTGACCCACCCCACACCCGGCCTCGGGGCCAAAAATCCGACCGACTGAGACCAGGATCCAATTCGGTCTCAAAGCACCAATTCACCGATTGATCAGCATAGGTTTTCCCGAACCCTAGTGGGATTCTTGTCCAGGGGTTAAATTGAGCTGAATACCCCGCTTCAATAACCAGCACTTTATACTGCCCGGATCGCGACAGAACCTCAGCCACGACGGACCCAGACGACCCCGCGCCGACAATCACGTAATCAGCGTCAAACGAGCCTATCATAAACTTATAAACTCCGAATATCGTCCGCGTAATCGCTGACAGCATCACGAACGATGCTGTGGATTTGGGCTTTTTGCCGAACAAATGGCGGTGCACCAGCTGGATTTACACCAATTAAATCGTCAACGACCAATATTTGACCGTCGACCCTGTCACCCGCAGCTATGCCGATCACAGGGACGGAGACGGACTGGCTGACAGACTCTCCAATATCCTCGGGTACCGCTTCGACAACCATCGAAAAAACACCAGCCTCTTGCTGTGCCTTAGCTTCGGCGATTACTTTACCCTCATCGCGTTCTTTGACAAAACCACCCAAGACCGCCGAGTGCTGAGGATACAAGCCAACATGGCCAAGGACAGGAATACCGCGTTCAATCAGGAAGCTGATTGTTGGTATCATTGCCATTCCACCCTCTAATTTGACCCCGTCGCATTCTGTCTCTCTCAGCACACGCTCCGCGTTGGCGAAGGCTTGCTGGGGGCTTTGTTCGTAGGTCCCAAAGGGAAGATCGACAATTATTGCTGCATTTTGCGTCGAGCGGACAACCGATTTCCCGTGAGCAATCATTGTATCCAAGGAAATCCCACGCGTCGAAGGCTGCCCATAGATGGTCATATTGATGCTGTCACCAACCAAAATAAAGTCGCAGAATTCGTCAGCGACGCGGGCAAGGCTGGCTGTCCCCAGGGACAAAGTGACCAATTTGCGTACGCCCTTTAAAGCGCGAATTTTAGGTGTCGATAAACGGGGCATAAAACAGCGTGCTAATGGGTTTGGTACGGTTCCATAACACCGCTGAGTGGCGACAGCCAGTGAATTTAGTGCTACCACTACCAGCGAGGGAAAATTAACAAAAATTATTCACACAACAGCGGTACTCGGAACTGCTCTGAGTGTTTTATCTTCCATTTCCACTCACAAATGCCCACCGCTGGTCGAAATAGCAACTGTTTGGGCCGACACAACAAATTATGACAGACGATAGCCAGAACCATGATCAAGCCAATCCACTCTACACGGGACTTTCACAGCCCTGGTCGTAGCCCCGTCATTGCAGAAAATGGTATGATAGCAACCAGCCATCCGCTCAGTTCAGCGGTCGGCCTCAAGGTTTTGCAAGAGGGTGGCAACGCCATTGATGCAGCGATTGCAGCCATCGCGGTTCAGGGCGTTGTTGAACCGCAAAGTACCGGCATCGGTGGCGATTGTTTCGCCCTGCTAAGCCGTAATGGTTCTGGACCTGTGTTTGGCCTGAACGGATCGGGGCGCTCCCCTGCGCGCGCAACATTGGCGCAAGCCAAAGCTGCCTTGGGCGAAAATGCCCGCCACATTCCCAGAACGTCTGCGTGGGCAGTCCCCGTCCCTGGCGCAGTCGATGCGTGGCTGACCTTACTTGAAGCCCACGGCACCTGGGACATAGCGCGCGTATTAGCGCCAGCCATTGACTATGCTGAAAACGGCTTTGCCGTTCATCCAAGGGTTCAATTTGATTGGCACAATAATCTCGATGTGCTCAACAGCTTCGCCGAGTCAAAGGCAATGCTGACCGCAAACGGTTCTGCGCCCCTGGTTGGCCAACGGTGGGCTTTCCCAAAACTGGCTAAAACAATGCGGACAATTGCTGCAAATGGTCGTGCTGGCTTTTATGATGGTTGGGTGCTCGAGGACATGTTGACAACGCTTGCCAGTATTGGTGGTGTTCACAGCGCTGATGATTTTAGCGCAACCCGTGCCAACTGGGTTGAGCCCATAGGGGTAGATTACCGCGGATACCAATTGTCGGAGATCCCACCAAATGGCCAAGGTCTCGTTGCTCTAATGATGCTCAAGATATTGAGAAATTTGCCTGCCGGCAGCGCTCCTGTATGCGCTGAGCGGTTCCATTATCAAACGGAAGCCGCACACCTGTGCTACACTGATCGAAACAGCTTTATTGCAGAAGGCATGGGGCACTTAGTGAAAGACCTGCTGTCCGAGGAACGCGCACGCGTTGGCCAAGCAATGATCAATCCGGAGACAACGCTCGCGCCCTTGATAGCACCACGTCCGCTAAAAGGCGGCGACACTGTGATCGTCAGCTGCGTTGACCGAGATCGAAATGCTATCAGCTTGATTAATAGCTTATTCAACGGTTTTGGCAGTGGTATTGTATCACCTCGCTCAGGGATTGTGTTCCACAATCGCGGTCAAAGCTTTCAGCTGGATGAACAGCATCCAAATGTTTTAGCCCCCAACAAACGTCCTATGCACACCATTATTCCGGCTATGCTCAGCAAAGACAGCCGCATTCAAGCTGCTTTTGGGGTGATGGGTGGCGACTACCAGCCACAAGGACAGGTTCAAATTTTGACCGCAATGCTAGATCACGGTCTTGATATCCAAACAGCAATCGACCTACCCCGTCTTTATGCCAACGCGTCAGCGGGCATGGTGGAGATTGATCCAACCATGCCAGAGCACATTATAGCTGCTTTACAAAGGAAGGGGCACAAACTCGAGCGCACACGAACCCCACATGGCGGCGCCCAAGGGGTTTGGATTGACCACGAGCAGGGTTACCTTTGGGGTGGCAGCGATCCACGCAAAGACGGTTGCGCGATCGGCTACTAAGCGCCGACATGACGCCATAAACAATGGCGGTAGCCAACGCCGCAAAACTACTTGCCATTGATAACCGGCTTCAAAATTCCCATCAGCGTACCGTCACGATCAAAAACAGCATGCTTAACGGCACCCAAAATGTGAAGCAAAATTGTTGCAGCCAGCACCTTCGTCAGCAGATCATGGGCTTGGCTTGAAATGTAGGAAATCTCAAACAAAACATCGCTTGATGGCAAATTTAGCCCGCCAGGAAATGCGTATCCATTGCCCAATACCATTATGAGCCCCGTGATCGGCACAAGCACCAACAGGACCATGAAGCAGGACTGAACAGCGCGCGATAAAAGTTGCTCATACCAAGCATGGTTGGGATGGTTTTTGAAGCCGTTGCGCAGACGGCGCACCACCCTAACAAAAAGAAAGACAAGCGCAACGACACCCAGCAAAATATGGGCTGTTTCAAGCACATAACGTGTGGCGTCTGTATAACTAAGTTCATGAAAAACCGTGCCCAGAACCAGCATGGTGATCACCCAAACTACTGTGACCCAGTGCATAATGATCGTGGTGGCATTATAGCCATTGGCGCGCATCGGCAGTTTTTCCATCAGCATTACCAAAAACAACAACGCTACACGGAAATCTCGAAAAACAAAACCCCGCCTGAGATCTTATCTCGGCGGGGTCGTGTTCAGCCTTCGTAGGTCCCCGGTAAATGCCACCACGACTGGATGGCATCCCGTACGGGATTCGAACCCGTGTCGCCGCCGTGAAAGGGCGGTGTCCTAGGCCTCTAGACGAACGGGACACTGCGAAGAACCCGTTCATAACTAGCCGTGATCTGGCGCGCAAGTGGAAAATTACAATACGATTTACGCTAATCACAACCCTGCCTACTTGTCAGGTTTATCCCAGGATCAAGTCCTGGCCTGACGGTCATATGTTCTATGATCACTCGCCAATCGCATGCCAATAATCAATCCTCTGTCAGGCTAAACGATATTTGCGAGCAAACCACTGGCGGGCATCATGCCAACGCCAGAGCCAATCACGCTCATAAAAACTCCCAATACCCCAACCTCACAGCGCTTTATCACTTAAAATTGGCTCGCTAGCCCACGCTCAAATAGCGCCTATGAAGTGCCAACATAGAAAAAATCTAAAGTGAAACCGCCGGTTTAGTTGTAGATCAGGTGCTGACGTTCTACCATCAACCGAACTTATGATTAGGTCAGCACATGTTTCAGTCTCTCATCATTGGCAGTGGAAGTTATCAACCCGAAAACATTGTTTCCAATGACGATCTTTCGCAGTTTGTCGAGACCAGCGACGAATGGATAAGGACGCGCAGTGGTATTCAGGAGCGAAGGTTTGCAGCACCGGGCGAGACCAATGTTTCGATGGCCGTGAAGGCCGCCATAAGAGCAATCGAGGATTCACAGTTAGCGGCTGACGAAATCGATATTATCATCGTCGCGACCAGCACAGCCGACACCAATTTGCCCGCTATGGCCAGTTATGTCCAGCGAGACATTGGCGCAAAGCCCGGTGGCATCGCCTTTGATGTCAATGCAGCGTGCACTGGTTTTTTGCCCGCTCTGGTTACCGCCGAGGCACTATTATCGAAAGGCATGGGTAAAAACGCCCTCGTGATTGGCTCGGAACGCATGAGCGCCCTGCTCGATATGTCTGACCGCTCGACGATGGTTCTTTTTGGCGATGGCGCTGGCGCACTTGTTCTAAGTGGTCGCGAAGGGGATGGCTACCACGCCGGGATATTAGGGTCCGTTCTTCATAGCGAAGGTAGTCTGGCCAACATTCTGGAAACACGTTCAAGAGCCGACGGTTTAAGCCGTTTTGATGCTATTCATATGAATGGCCGTGAAGTCTTTCGCCATGCGGTCGACAAGATGTCGAAAGCCACTCAGCGCGCAATTCTTCAAACTGGCCACAGCGTTGAAGAAATTGATTGGGTTATACCACATCAAGCGAACCTCAGGATTATCAACGCTGTTGCAGATAAGTTAAAGATTGATGAGGAAAAAATTGTCAAAACCGTCGATAAGCAGGCCAACACATCGGCTGCTAGCATTCCTTTAGCCCTCGATGTTGCAAGACGGCAAGGTAAACTCAAGCGAGATCAACTCATTATTCTGGTGGCTATGGGCGCAGGTATCAGCTGGGGTTCAGTCATTTTGCGATATTAGTCTTCGGTCAAGCGACGGTGAATCCGCTTTAGGATGCCGCTATGAACCCACCAAAGTGCATAGCTTAGTGGCAGCATAAATATCGCTGACATCACCACATCGGACGCAAAATGTGCGCCCGCTGATATCCTTAAAAAACCGAGTGTAAAGCC
>CAXBRM010000128.1:0-5942 GCA_963978305.1 uncultured Rhodospirillales bacterium | reverse complement strand
AACATCAACTGGTCCCAGAGCAATCGCGACCGGCGCTAAACGCGAGGATGTATTTGTCCCAGCGATCCCAGACTTGTGGCCAGCATATGAGGCGCAGCCCATCAGGCCCACCGCACTGCAAGTGGCGATGACTGCTAAGTTCAGCGCGTGCGATATTTGTGAAAACATGCAGGGATTTTGCATGTATTATGCGTCTATAAAAGCTGACTATTTAAAAAAGCCGTGGATCAATCTTTACTCCGAGCAATAGCCTCGCGGAAAAAAAGACCGAGTTGATCTTGCTTGTTTGATCGCTGCTGAGCGCAAGTTTCGCGCGTTGAGCAGGCTCAACCGCGTCGTCGCCGACCGCCGCCACGCCGCCCGCCCTCGGCGCCTGTCGCAGCGGCACTCGGATCACGATTGGCCACGATCCAATTTCCACAGTTTGGATCCGTGCCCATCATTGCGTTAGCGGCTCGTATTGCTGTCATTTCGGGTTCATGCAGCGGGTTCATAATCGCTGAGGTCATGCCGTGTCCTGCCGCCATCGCCACGAAAATACCGTTGAGGGCATGACGATTTGGCAAGCCAAAACTGACATTGGATAAGCCACAGGTTGTGTTACAGCCAAGCTGATGACGAATTTGATGAACAATTTCAAAGGCTTGAACAGCATAGGTGAGCGTTGCGTCTGCTGGGGTCGCACCCAACGGCATCACCAGGGGGTCGACGACGATATCTTCTTTTTTGATCCCATGATCGGCCGCACGGTTCACAATTTTTTCTGCGACGGCATAGCGGACAGCGGGGTCTGGGCTAATCCCTGTTTCGTCGTTACAGATTGCTACGACAGGACAATCATATTTTTTTGCAAGGGGCAAAACACGCTCGAGGCTATCGTCTTCCCCTGTCACCGAATTGATCAGCGGACGACCCTGAACCGCTGGCACCCCGGCTTCGAGCGCGTGGATCATGCTGCTATCGACCGCGATTGGCAGATCGCATAGCGATTGCACCAGATTGATCATATCAACCAAGATTTCCGACTCCTCGCCCATATGAACAGGAATTCCAGCGTTGACGTCCAGCATCGTCGCGCCTGCTTCAACTTGTGCGATACAATCGCGCTCGACCCGGCTGTAGTCTTTTGCCGCCAGCTCTTCCATGAACGTTTTTCGGTTTGTTGGGTTTAAACGCTCACCGATCACGCAAAAGGGCTGATCAAAGCCGATCGCGATTTCTTTAGTGGCAGAGGCAACAATGGTGCGGGCCATATTGGGATTCCTTGTAGAAATGAGACAAGTAACGTGGACTTCATGGGCGAACTACCCTAGCACTCTATGACGTCAAGTGCGACAGGCAAAAAGATGT
This sequence comes from uncultured Rhodospirillales bacterium, assembly GCA_963978305.1. Lineage (GTDB taxonomy): Bacteria > Pseudomonadota > Alphaproteobacteria > UBA7985 > UBA7985 > CAXBRM01. Next base: position 4,592 of record CAXBRM010000128.1, on the reverse strand, counting down.
CGACGGCTGTCTAAGGTAAAGCGTCGTGAAGCTTGATTTTACCACGCTCATTGACATCAAATTTCCCGTCCGCCAACGCATAGGCCCAAAAACTTGTCTTTTTCAGCCCACCGATGGCGTACATATGCACACCTTTGATCAAGCAATTTGGATCACCTGCAACACCGACAGCTAGGTCTGCTGCTAATTCATCGGGCGCGTTAACGGTCAGCAATTTCGTCACGTCCATGGCGCGCTTGCGAATGAACTTCAGGCTCTGACCGACGCCAGCTGCCAAGCCAAAGTTAAGCAGTGTTTTGATCGACGCGACGCCAGGAAAGCCGACAATAATGGGCAGTTTATTACCAAGATCTCGTATTCGCTTTTCCCAGGCCAACACTGGCTGGCTTTCGAATGCGAACTGGGTGCATATGTCAAGGGAAACACCGCTGGTCGCAGCGTACTTGTTTTTCCACTCAAGTGCTGACTGAATGGCTTCATCGCTCATATCAGGGCTGCCTTCCGGGTGACCAGCGACACTAATGTCTGTGATCCCAGCTTTGTTCAGGATACCCGAGTCAAGCACCTGCATGCTATCACGAAATGGTCCGAGTGGCTGATCAACCCCGCCAGCGATGCACAAGACTTTCTTTAGCCCCAACTCTTGCCCGTACGCTTTTGCCAAGTTGTCGAGCATGTCTCGGCTTTGCAAGCTGCGCGCGGCTATATGGGGTATGGGCGTGAACCCTTCACCAATGATCCGGCGGCATAGGGCGACCGTCTCCCGCACGTCACTCCCGGGCAAGAAGGTTACGTAGATGGGCGTATCGTGACGTAAGCGCTCATTATAGTCAGGAATTTTTTCCGCCGATTTTGGCGTTGTCTCCATCGTGAAGCCTGAAAATAGCTCCATGACTGCAGTCTTGCGCTGATCCGGCGTCATTAGAATTCTTTCTTGGTGTAGAACTAGCTGGCCTCCAGCGCTTAAGGCACAGCAGTTTTTTCAGGCGGCTCAAAGGCGACTTCATCAATCGCAAAAACGTCCCCTTGGTTATACTTTGGTGTTATTGGTGCTTTGCTCAACTGCGAATTACTCGACTAATTCATTCAGGTTTGCGTCCTGCGTTCGCAATGTAGGATCGCAACGTCTCGCTATTGAAAGCGGCTTGTAGTTCCGCGACTTTGTCTGCCATCGCCGTGGCGAGATCGCCTTCGACTTCAACCGGCTCGCTTGTCCAAAAGTCTGCGAGATAATCGTCGGTACTGTCAGCGCCACCCCGCATTGCCGCCGCATCGATCGCCTTTTCGAAGCGTTCTTCTAGCGGCAGGCTTGAGCGCTTGCGTCCCTCGCGGCCTTTGATTTGTGCCGGAATGTCGCGCCAATAGACGATTTGCATGGTGGGCATCATGTTACTCCAATCTGCTTATCTGATAATCTCGAATTCGGTATAAAGCGAGTTTAGGGAATCGAAATCCGCGTCACTATAGTCATAAATTTCGAATTCGACATGGAAGCCATTTGACACATCTTCAACCAGTGTGCGTGCTTGGCGCTGGGGTAAACCGGTTCGGTCCAGCAAGAAGTACAGCAACGCATTTTTGGCAAATCCTGCCTGGGTGCCCGTGATGCGAAGAATACTCATCCCGTTCGATCCTGCCCCTGGATGACCTCAAGAATTTAGGCTTTCACATTCACGCACCCTTACATCAAGCCTCATCATTGGCGAAGCTGGTGATGGTTTCCAGCAAGCCGTAGCCAGTGTGAACGATCTCGAGTTTCCCGCCACAGATGAGATCAGCTGCCGCCTGCGCTTCTGCAACATAGGGCGCAGGGTTTTGTTGCGCCAGATAGGTGACTTTGGTGTAATGACCGAAGATGAGTTCTTTGAGCTCTGGATGGGCCGTCAGGCCCATGCCGTCCCAGATCAGACGTTGGAAATGACGCGCTAGGTAGTCGGTGAGAAAAAACGTCCCGATCTCCTGTTCCATCATGGTATCGAAGGCTTGCAGGCCAGCAAAGAAAGCATAGCAGTGGGCGCCGGGCAATCGTTCTACATTGTCGTGTTTTGCCAGTTCGCGGTCTAGCATACCGCCGCTACCGCAGTCGGCATAAGCAACAAAAATCGAACGCGTTGGGTCAGCCAGGCGCGCAGCCTCAATTTTTTCTTTCACACCACCCGGAATCCGCTCTGGCCGGTTGTGCCAAATAGCTGGCAAACATTGAATTTCGACTCGTTCTCGCGCTTTATTGGCATCCAATACAGCAACAAGCTCGGTGGCGATTGCACCACAGGCAATAATCAGTGGCCGATCGGCCTGTGGCGCGCTTTCATAAGTCTCGGTGACATCAAGCTCAAGCATCGTGCGTTCCATCAAAAAAGGGTGGCGACTGTTTTGGTCCTCCACCCCACGTCATCGGTCCCAACAGGCTCTCAATCCTAGGCGCTTACACCACCCAACTGATTGTGCTTACGATTGATGAGATCTTTGGCTGTGTCAACAGCAACTGCTGCGTCGCGGCAGTAGGCGTCTGCGCCGATGGCCATCGCGAAGTCTTCATTGGGTGGCGCGCCACCGACCAGGACAATGTAGTCATCGCGCAGGCCTTGCTCTTTCAACGTTTCAATAACCACCTTCATATAAGGCATTGTAGTGGTCAAAAGTGCGCTCATGCCCAAAATGTCGGGTTTGTGTTCTTCAAGCGCTTCTAAGTAATTTTCAACGGGGTTGTTGATGCCGAGATCAACGACTTCGAAGCCGGCACCTTCCATCATCATTGACACCAAATTTTTACCGATGTCATGAATATCGCCTTTCACCGTGCCAATCACCATCGCACCCATGCGTGGCGCCCCGGTTTCGGCCAGCAGTGGCTTCAAAATTGCCATTCCTGCTTTCATGGCATTTGCCGCCATTAAGACTTCGGGTACATACAAAATGCCGTCGCGAAAATCGCGGCCCACGATTGTCATTCCCGACACCAAGGCTTCGGTCAAAACCTGATAAGGTTCCCAGCCACGGTCCAGCAGGATGTGAACTGCTTCGTCGATTTCCTCTTTTAGGCCGTCGTACAAGTCGTCGTGCATTTGATCGACCAGTTCCTCGTCATTCAGGGTCGATAGGTCGAGATCGTCTTCTTCACTCATCGCGAGCTTCCTTGGCTTGGCTGACCAACACGGCCAGCTCTTTTCGTTTCGCGCAGCCTATACGGTGGTTTTTAAAAAAGGCTAGCAATAACGACAATTGCGATATCGAAACCGACAAAGTAACGCGCTGTTAAGCGGGGGCTAGCGTTACTTTCATCCCGTTGAGGGATTCGTCGAACTCGATTTGGCAACTTAATCGGCTCTCATCTGTTACATCCATTGCCAGATCAAGCATATCAAGCTCTTCTTCGCTTGCTTCCTGAAGCTTGTCTTTCCACTCAGGATCGACGTACACATGACAGGTCGCGCAAGCAGCACATCCGCCACAGGCAGCTTCAATGTCTAACCCAGCATCACGAATAACCTCCATAACCTTGGCGCCAGGCGTGGCCTCAACGGTTTTCGTGTTTCCATCGCGCTCAATAACGTGGATTTCGCCCATATTGATCCGGTCCGTTTATCTCTTTGACAAATTAACCACGATGTGATGGCACATGTCGTCAAACGCAAGCCCAAAATATGTTGGTGAAAATCGGAGCACCCATGCATCCACTGGACGTTGCCATTGATTCGAAAACACCAGGCCAAGCGCATTTGTTGCTTGGGACAGTGTCGGCGCAAATTGATCCGTCAAGCTGGAACGATTTTGAAATGTTCAGCGCGAGTCAGCCAGAACTGCGGGACCCCTTGGATCATTGGGGTCGGCTCAGAACAATGGCGTTGATTGCAGATCGACCAATTCGGGCTCATTTCCCTGACGATCAACCCGTCTTTCCCTTCATTCGGCACGCCATTGAGTGTTTTCCCAGCCTTAGCCAATCGCCGCTTGGCATGTTAGTGAGTACGCGCTTCGGTCTTATGTTTGGTATCAGAGCCTGGCTTGAGGGACCGACCAAAGAGGTGACGGCTTTGGCTGATCGGCTGGGCTGGCAAGCTGCGCCACACGGCTCGCCTTGTGAAGAGTGTACCGATCAACCCTGTTTGTCAGCGTGCCCAGTCAACGCTTTTTCTGACACAGGCTATGATTATCCAGGGTGCCGTTCTGAGCTGGACCGACAAGCAAATGTTGGTGCCTGCTGGCAAGGTGGTTGTTTGGCTCGTCGTGCGTGTCCTTTGTCGACAGCTTACACTATGTCTCAAGCCAGTTTTCACCATCGTGCCGTATTATCCGAACCGTCGTGAGGTTTAACAGAAACAACGTGGCGCTCATGGCCACGCTGATCTTGCTCAGCAGACAACAAAGCGCTTAATTATGCGCCTCCCGTGTAGCCAAAAGTGGTCGCAAATTGGCGATTTTGTTCGTCTTCTGTCATTTACACGCACTAACAGAACCTAATGTTTCCTGAGTTTATTACATATCATGGAAAGGGACTTCGTAGCTGTTAAGTTGCGCGGCTGCCTTTCTTTTCATTCCAAAAAAGGGTCACCGACTTATGTCAGATATTGATATCGCTCATGCTGCGAATA
>CAXBRM010000127.1:0-6083 GCA_963978305.1 uncultured Rhodospirillales bacterium | reverse complement strand
AGGTCTGACAATGACGGACGGTGAGCAAACTCTGGGCTGGCACCGCCACCAAATTGCTGGACCTGATGCGCGGATTCTCAGCATTGCAACACTGCCGGGTGTACGCAGCGATAATGCGCGAAAGCAGGATAGTTTGTTTATGGTCGTTGAACGAACGCTATCGTCTGGCAAACGCTACAGCGTGGAAATGCTTGGTGATGCTTATGAGCACGACACTAAATTATCTGACGCTGAATTTGTCGATGGTGCCGTGAAAATAAAAGAGTCGTATAGTTTCTCTCGTTTAACTGGCCTTGATCATCTTGAAGGTTTGATAGTTGAAGGTTTGAGCGATGGCGCCCTTCAAACGCCAAAGCCTGTAAGCGGCGGAGCGGTGAACATTTCGCCTGGGAAAACAGTTATCATGGGGCTGCCCTTTGAGTCTCGGGCCGACTTGATGGATATCGATGCTAGCGGGTTTGGGGCGTTTAGCGACGGACGACCGCGGCATTTGTACGAAGTGATACTGCGTTTATGGCGTTCTGTCAGCGTAGAAGCGAGCCTAGACGGACGCTGGGTGGAATACACTGGCGAAGATCCTCGCAGACTGCACGAACCAGCCGAGAATGTAGCGAACGAGCGACACGAGCCATACACAGGCGGACTGCGGATTAAGCGGGATTCTGGTGGCTGGTCTCGTCAAGTCAAAATGGCTTGGCGCAGCAAAACCCCAATGCCTTTGGTCGTATTGTCAGCACTGCTTCGTTTCCAAGATTCTGATGGTTAACACTCAAATGAAAGGTCAAAGATTTGGTCAGGCATTACGCCCTGATTTTCTTTCGAATAAATAGAAATGGCGAAAAATGATCCAGACGGGAACTATAAAAGCACACATAATTTTAGTCTTGATGAGGCCGATACGTTTCGCGATCGTGCGGCAGTTATTGAACAAAAATACCATGTTCGCTTGCGCCAAGCTCTTCTGGCCCTAGCAAAAGCTGCTTTAAATCAGCAGATGAAAGACCAGGAGGCTCAACAAAAAAGAGGCCTTTCGATTGCTAGCATTGGTGCAAGTGGGCTGCAGGGGGCAGGTGCGAGACGACGTGCCGCCTACGCCGCTTACGAGAATGAAAAGGGATTTGCTGATGCCTCCCATCAGTTGATGGTGCAGGCGACGGCGCAAGACGTAGAGCAAGAGCGGCTGGCACGTGCAGCGCAACATGCAAACAACTTCCGAGACTTGTTAGCAGGTCGCTACGCCTAATCGTTATTTTACGAGGAAAAATTAATGGGAACTAACGTTTTACTTGATGGTGAACGCGCAAAATCTTTGATGCGTCCAGAATCGGGTTCTGCTTTTACTAAGTCTCGAACTCCACCGGTAAACCCACTCGAAGGTGATGTATGGTGGAGGGTCACATCTGATGGGCTTCACCAACAAATCTATATGGAGGATGCATGGCGGCCTACTGGTGCCTGTTTTGATCTGTCATCGGGGAGTTATCAACCGTTAAAACTTGGCCATGGTATTGGCTATAATGACGATGGTGCAGTGACTTCAACAACGGAAGGAAGCACCGTCCAAGCGGCCGGTGATATTGTGATATCGCTTGAGGATACCCTTCCAGCATCACTCTTAGAGTTAAATGGCGCAATGCTTGACGATGGTGTGGCGCGATATCCAAAAATTGCAGCGCGTTATCCTTGGATGGTTGTGGGTGGAAACATTCAATTACCAGATTTTCAGGGCTTGGTGCTTCGCCATCTCGATCCGCATGCCAATCGAGACAAAGGTGCAAGCAGCCGCATTGCACGCGCTGGCGATGGTCGCATGGGTGCAGCGGTCGGTACATATCAAACAGACAGTGTGGGCGCGCATAGCCATGACGTGCCCACCAATTACATCCAGAAAATTGCCTTAGGCATGCCGCCAAATGATTTGTCCATTGGACAATACAATACAGTGGGTAATCCGGTCCTTAACGGTCAGACTAAGGTTCAGACATTTGGCGAGCCGGAGACGAGAATGATGAATATTGCCGTTCGTTACTGTGTCGTTGCCGGTTGATCCAAACCGACAGGGTATCAGAACAGTCAGGGTAGGCATACTCTTTCATTTATCTCTATCGATAAAATGATGTGGCTGTCGATTTCGTTTATGGTCGAAACAAGGGTGATTCATTGAATGTCATTTAAGAATGGTTCCACAGAAAGTAGGGTTGATTGGCGAAACAGCCTCTTATTTCCGATTCTGGTAGCGCTCGCTACGCTTGGTTTGGGTGGTGGCTTCCAATTTTTGATCTGGGGTGGCTCTGTGTCAGCCAAGTTGGAGCAGTTGGATGACCGGCTGGCGGCTTTGGATGAACGTCTACAGGCGCTCTATCCAAGACGAGAGGCGGATTCAGCCTACGAAAATATTCGCAATAGTCTGGCGCGGCTTAGCGAACAGCAATCCATGCTTCGTGATCGCGTGAGCGCTTTGGAGCGCTCGCAACCCTAACGCGCAACGAATGTAAAATTTAAAGGCTGAAACGTTATGTTCAAACGACCACGACGCGGTGTGAAACGCGTCTTTATTCATTGCTCTGCGAGCAACCGACCTGAAGACAGCAATGTTGAAACAATCAGGCTATGGCATCTTTCACGCGGTTTTGCCGATATTGGCTATCATTTTTTCATTGGGTTTGACGGCAAAATCGAAACTGGGCGCGAACTTGAGAGGCTTCCTGCCGCACAACGTGGCCATAATGCGCTCAGCATTGCCATTTGTTTGGCGGGCGGACAAGACGGCACCACCGAAGCTTTTACCACTGCGCAATTTCAGTCGCTCAAGCGACTTTGTCGGGCCATCCATGACGCCTATGATGGCCAAATCACCTTCCATGGGCATTGTGAAGTCAGTAACAAGAATTGTCCGGTCTTTGATTACGAAACGATTCTTGCGCTAACACCAAGTGGTTATCTAAAACAACCACGGCTTGATTTGTCTCGCAGCCGTACCATTGTTGGCGGCCGTGTCGCGACGCTTGGGGCAGCGTTGTCCGCGGTTGATGAAAGTGTCTTTGAACCGCTTGCTCAAACTGCGGGTCCAAATGCTGCAGGGGAAACGTCGACTATTCCAACGCCGATAGTTGATGGTCTCGGGCTCCTCTCTGAGCTTGAGCCAGCACTACTTTTTAGCACCACAACAGGAATACTGAGAATAGTGCCGTGGTTCGCCGTCATTTTAGTCCTGGTCGGCGTCGGTATGGTCTTTTTTGCACGATTTGACGATCACATGAGAGGCTTAAGATGATTATTTGTTTGCTCAATAGCGCCAAAAGGCTCGTTCAATGGTCAGTATTCGGAATTGCGTTTGTACTCTTTTTATTTGGTCTAAGGCATGGCCGGTTTCAACAGCATAAATTGGGGTGGTCAAATGAAATTAAAGGCCAGTCAATCCAACATACTGCGAAGATTCAAAATGAGCAATTACAGGCCAGCCTTGTGGTTCGTGGGGATCGTGACACTGTTGCTGAGCGGATGCGAGCTGGTAAATTTTGATCCAAGTTTTGGCATTTGGCCAGGCGTCCAAGCCCGAAAGCAGACGGCTACAATAATCGAACAGGTCTCAAAATGTCCCCCTTTAGTCGATTATTCGAGATCTTTTCTCGATGCTGCTGCCATGGAATTTGAGCAGTTGCCGCAGCGATCTAAGTTAGCAACTTTTGTCGGAGATTATGGGCGTCTTCGTGCAATGGTGCGTCGGTGCTGATTGTCAATGCGTCCAGCGCAATATCCGATCGTGCGCAAAATTATCACTATACGCTTTCGGTTTGATCCGACGCGTTTTTTCTGGCTCTACCGAGTACTGGAGGCCCTGGCCTTTCGCGTAGCTGATGGCTGCTTCTTGTGTTTCGAACCATAGCTTTAGTTGTGTTGTAGTTTCGCTGCTGCCGGTCCAACCCATAATCGGATCCGTTGTTCTTGCTGCGGTTGGTTCGTGTTCAAGTAGCCACTTTTTTGTAGCAGCACGCCCTGACTGCATCGCCGTCTTTGACGGTTTGTATATTCGAACCTGCATCTCGACCTCGAACCAAATTTTTAAAAGGCATGGTCGGGGCGGCAGGATTTGAACCTACGACATCTAGTACCCAAAACTAGCACTCTACCAGGCTGAGCTACGCCCCGATGTGAGATCCGCGATATTGCATGGCTAGCGGTACCATTCAAGCAGTAATCTTGTTCACCAGTTGTGAAAAATCGAAACCAGTATTGTTCTGGCAAAACGCGAACGCGCCGCAATTCTAAGACGGATACTCCAAAAGGGACGAAAAACCGTGTTTAGCTCAGCCGACAATCATAGATTTGACAAAGGCAACGATTGCAAAAAGTACAATTGAAAAAAGCCCCCACACGATCGCGCTGATCCAGCGACCGCCTAAAAATTTGAAAATGCCCATCGCGAAAATCACACCAGCTGCCACGGCTGCCATTGAGTTTGCGAAGACATAAATGACGGCAAGAAGACTATAAAACACAACCATGATCCCGATGCGCGCGTTTTGCCATGTGCCATCGTAAGTTACTTTGTGATCTTCTGGTGCCGAATCAACTTCCAAAGGAAATCCATCATTTGACATCAGGGGCCTTGCCTCCGTTTTTGCTCTAAACCTCCGCAGGTCTAGGCGAGGTTATGTTGTGTTACAAGTCCCGAGGAAACAGGGCCGAACTGTGTTTTGTACAGTTAAAGCCTTGGCTTAGGGGACGAGCATTGTAAGCCAAGCACTCAGCATGTTAGGCCTTGGTAATTATGTTAGAAAGAAAGAACCAGGAATGCGCATTGCCAGTCTATTGATCATGATTGTGTCAATGCTCTTGTGCGGCGCTTCTTGGGCGCAGCAAGAAGCTGAGGAGCAGTCTTATGTCGTTCGAAATATTACGAGCGACGCGGTCGGTGAGCACGGCGTCCAAGCCGAATCGGTTGCTATCCGTAATGCGCAGCTATTTGGTCTTCGCGAGTTGTTATCTCGGCTTGTCCCAACAGAATTTCGTGGCACGATTCCAGTGCCAAAAGATGAAATTCTGGATCAAATGATTACCGAACGTTCCGACTTGTACGCACGTTATGGGCTCAGAAATTACAAACTCGTGACTGATCTGTCATATGATAAAATTGCCGTGCACTCTTATCTGGATGCACTCAATGTCCCTTATTCCAAGCGTGAACCTCAAAAACTACTGTTGGTTCCACAACTGATCACGGCCGATGGCCGCGTTCTAATGTTTGACGATTCAAATAGCTGGTTAACCGCTGTAACCAAGCTAGCTGGTGACAATTCTATCGATTGGGTTCCTACTGAATTCACAGAAAACAGTGCTTTTTTGCTCTCTGGCCAAACGATTGATGCAAGATACGCAGAAGAGGTAGCTGGTGACCAGGGCCTTTCTGGGGGGTATATCGCATCTGTGAGCAACATCGGCAAGACACCCGAGCAAGTCGAGAGGATCGTTCTAAGGGCTTTGCGATTTGGTGATGCTGTTGGTCCCGACGAGGTTGAACGCCAGTATGAGCTGACGAACAACAATGCTCTAACAGGCCTAAACGATTTGTATGCTCGTGCGATTTCGGAATTGACCAATTTGATTACTGATGAATGGTTGGCTGCGACCGCAGAGTTTCACACGCTGACCAATTCAATTGGGGTTGTGTTTTTAGGATTGTCTCGGGATGAATGGTCGTCGTTTAAAATACAGCTTGAGGCAAAACCAATGATTGAGGGAGTGGAGTTTCTGCAGGTCCGACAGAATATTATTGACGCTGCGATACATTTTCGGGGCTCATTAACCGAGCTGCAAGAACATTTTGATGCGCTGGGTTTTCGGTTTGAGGCTTACAGCTTGATTGCTCAGCCAAGCATTATCGGGTTTTTAGCGATGCCAAGTGTTATGACAGTGCCAGCCGGTGTGACTTTGCTTGATCTTGGCACCATTCAACTACGTTAAGAGAAAAATGATTGACCAGAGTTCTTATGGCCGGAGCGGTCAGTTTTCGTTGCCGCTTGCAACGCTCCGCGTTTACGATCCAGACAGTCTGGTTTTGGGGTCAAGCAATCACTTAGCCT
>CAXBRM010000126.1:0-6101 GCA_963978305.1 uncultured Rhodospirillales bacterium | reverse complement strand
CGATATTCTATTGGCGGGTCGAACCTTAAGCGCGGACGAGGCGTTGAATTTTGGCCTTGTCGCCCGTATTTTTCCCGATGTGGCACTCATGCAAGAAGTCGACAAAATTGCAGACCATATCGCAGCAACATCCCCAACCGCTCTTCGGCGCAGCAAGGAACTGATCCGGTATCAGCGAGATCTCGTTGCCAAGCGGATGATCGACGAAGTCACCATATTCGCCGAACAGCTCCAAACCGAGGATTTTCGGGAAAGCGCCACGGCTTTGATGCAGAAGCGCCAGCCGATCTATAAATAAATCTACCCTGGAAACGATAAGGCCATCCATGTAAGCTGTCGGCCACATTTTTGCTCGTAAGCGAGGGCGCTCAAGCCTCTTGCCCGAGGCTCGCCTTTAAATAATGTCCCGTGTAACTGCCTGGCGTGGCAGCGACATCCTCCGGTGTCCCGTTGGCGATCACCTTACCGCCACCGCTACCGCCCTCTGGCCCCATGTCAATCACCCAATCGGCCGTTTTGATCACTTCGAGATTGTGTTCAATAATAATGACCGTGTTGCCGGCATCGACCAACTCATGAAGGACGTCCAACAACTTTTTCACATCATCAAAATGCAGTCCTGTGGTTGGTTCATCGAGAATATAAACCGTTTTGCCCGTTGCCCGACGCGATAACTCTTTGGCCAGTTTGACACGCTGAGCCTCACCGCCAGAGAGAGTCGTCGCTGACTGACCAATTTTGATATAGCCAAGCCCGACACGCTGAAGCATTTCCATTTTGGTTCTGATGCTTGGCACAGCCGAAAAGAAACTTACGCCTTCTTCGACCGTCATATCGAGAATTTCGTGAATGTTTTTGTCTTTGAAACGAACCTCTAAAGTCTCGCGGTTGTAGCGTCGACCCTTGCAAACATCGCATTGGACATAAACGTCTGGCAAAAAATGCATCTCAATTTTGATCAGGCCGTCACCCTGACAGGCCTCGCATCGACCGCCCTTAACGTTAAAACTAAATCTACCAGGCTTATAGCCACGCGCTTTTGCTTCCGGCAGTTGAGCAAACCAGTCTCGAATCGGCCCAAAAGCACCTGTATAGGTTGCCGGATTACTCCTTGGCGTCCGCCCAATTGGTGATTGATCAATATCGATAACTTTATCGAGAAACTCGAGTCCCTCAATGCTGTCATAGGCTCCCGGCGCGTCTTTGGCGCCGTGGAGATGACGCGCCAATGCTTTGTAGAGCGTTTCAATGGTCAAGGTGCTCTTACCCGATCCCGAAACGCCGGTGACGCATGTCATCACGCCAATTGGTATGTCAACGTTTACATTGTCGAGATTGTTGTGCTTGGCCCCTTTGATTTTAAGCCATTGACCTTTCTGTGCCTGTCGCCTGGTCGGAGGAACAGCGATGCCCTCCATCCCACTTAGGTATTGCCCGGTAATGCTTTTAGGATTGGCCATCACCTCGGATGGCGTCCCCTGGGCGACGACAGTACCGCCGTGAACCCCGGCCCGTGGCCCCATATCCACCAAAAAATCCGCTGTGCGAATGGCATCCTCATCATGCTCAACCACAATCACAGTGTTGCCAAGGTCGCGTAGTCTCGTCAGCGTTTCCAGCAGGCGATCATTATCGCGCTGATGCAGGCCAATGCTGGGTTCATCCAACACATACAAAACACCCTGGAGGCCAGACCCGATTTGACTGGCCAATCGTATCCGTTGACTTTCACCACCCGATAGCGTGCCCGAACTTCGCGCAAGGCTTAAATAGCTCAAACCAACGTTGTTCAGAAAACCAAGACGATCATTGATTTCTTTGAGAATACGGTTAGCGATATCCCTTTGCTTTTCAGATAGTTTTTCCGGCAAAGCTGCGAACCAGTTAACAGCCTCACCGATACTCATGAGGCTGACTTGGCCTGCGTGATTGCCAGCAATTTTGACGGCAAGAGCTTCAGGCTTTAATCGATGCCCTTCACAGGCCGCACAGGCTTTTTTGTTTTGATATTTGCCCAATTCATCGCGCATCCAATCGCTATCAGTTTCACGAAACCGACGGTCAAGATTAGGCAAAATTCCCTCAAAAGGACGCGTGGTCTTGTAAGCTCTCGTGCCGTCCTCATAGACGAAATTTATCCTTTCATCGCCTGAACCGTTGAGCAAAATGTCTTGCGCCCTGTCAGGTAACTGCTGAAAAGGCACGTTAAGGTTAAAATCGAAATGAGCACCCAGGGCCTCAAGCGTTTGCATATAGTATTTGCTGGTAGATTTCGCCCAAGGTGCCAATGCCCCCTCTCCCAAGGTTAACGTGCGATCAGGGACAACCAGGTCGGGATCAAAATAAAGCTCGTGCCCCAGCCCGTCGCATTTGGGGCAAGCCCCAAATGGGTTGTTGAAACTAAACAACCGCGGTTCAATTTCATCGATGCTAAACCCACTGTCAGGACACGCAAACTTAGCTGAAAACGTTGTCATATCGCCACTTTTTGCATCCTCGGCAAAGACGAGTCCTTCGCTGAGCCCAAGGGCTGTTTCAAGCGAATCAGCGAGACGCTGTTCAATGCCTGGCTTGACCGCAACGCGGTCCACGACAACTTCGATGTCATGCTTCAATTTCTTGTCGAGGACGGGCGTATCCTCAATCAAATAAAGCTCGCCATCAACCTTTAGACGCTGAAAACCGCGCTTCTGCAAATCTTGGATTTCTTTTCGGTACTCGCCTTTACGACCACGGACAATAGGCGCAAGCAAGTACAGCCGCGTCCCCTCTGGCATGGTCATAATCCGGTCAACCATTTGGCTGATAGTTTGACTTTCAATCGGCAATCCTGTTGCTGGCGAGTATGGCACACCGATTCGCGCAAACAACAGTCGCAGGTAGTCGTAAATCTCGGTCACAGTGCCAACTGTTGATCGCGGATTCTTACTCGTGGTTTTTTGCTCAATACTGATCGCTGGCGATAAGCCTTCGATGCTATCGACGTCAGGCTTTTCCATCAGCTCCAAAAACTGGCGGGCATAGGCGCTGAGGCTTTCGACATAGCGACGCTGACCTTCAGCGTAAATGGTGTCAAAGGCCAGCGAGCTTTTCCCTGAACCCGATAGCCCAGTGATAACGACCAGCTGGTCGCGGGGAATGTCGATATTCACATCTTTTAAATTGTGCTCCCGCGCGCCCCGGACACTGATCACCCTCAAGTCGCTTGGGGTTGGCACAGCAGCCGAAGGATTGGGTTCGTTTATCGAGCCGTCTGGCATTGCATTTTTCCTGGTTCAAGGCGTGTCCTGTCAAAATAGCGCGTCCCTTAACATTTGACAGGCTGGCCTATACACAAGCTATGCAAATAACCCATGTGTCGTTACGTCATCTCACCAACAGGTTGCGTGTCTCCGGCAATATGAGCGTGGCGCTAGCTTTCATGCTTGTACTGATGGCATTCCCGTTCAAAACACCAACCACTGCTCGGCACCCAGCCGCGCTGCCAGCGAGTGTATCGCGGTCCGTATCACCAACCATGATAACATCTTGTGCTTTCAGGCCCATAAGGTGTGCGCAGCCGATGATCATGCCCGGATCTGGCTTGCCGCCAAAGCCACTGTCCGCGCCCACAACAGCGTTGAAAGCACTGATAAGCCCCAAACGCTGCAAATGATCGCGTGCGCTCGCCTCCGCGTCGTTCGTTGCCAAACCGACTTTAACCCCGCTTGATATCAGGGTTGAAATGAGTGCGTGCACGCCTGGCAGTGGTACCGGATTTACTGTGTCTGGCGATGTCATGATATAGTGGTGGGCGTCAGCAAGGTGACTGGTGTCTTCACCTGAACGCAACATCGACTTCCGGAAACACTCAATTGTGACCTCCCACGTGTTGCCAGCGATGCCATCACCACCATCAAATTGCTCAGTATCCCAATCGAATTTTTGTTCTTTCAACAGGCGTTTTGCCAAACAAACATTTCCGCCAGCAGCAATAACCCCAAAGGTTTTGGTTGCCTCTACCCAGGTCGCATGATGATCCAGCAACGTGCCATCTTTATCAAAGATCACGCCATGAACGGCATCGAAAACCGGATGGAGAAAATTTTTTTCAAACATATTGATCGTGAGCGTCGAAAAACCCTCGCCTTTTCTGGCAGCGGTGTATAAACAAATTGTGAACAGAGCAGCAACGCATGCGCCATTATAGCGCCTTTAAAAACACGGAACGGAGGCTTCGTCGATGTCTGGTAGCGTAAACAAAGTTATTTTAGTCGGTCGGCTGGGCGCAGATCCCGATACCAGAACCATGAACAATGGCAACAAAGTGGTCAACCTTTCTCTGGCAACAAGCGAACGTTGGCGAGACAAGCAAAGTGGCGAGCAACGAGAGAAAACCGAATGGCATCGAGTCGTCATTTTCAACGACAGGCTGGCTGACGTTGCCGAACGCTATCTTCGCAAGGGCAGTAACATTTACGTCGAAGGACAATTGCAAACCCGAAAATGGCAAGATCAGAACGGCCAAGATAAATACACGACAGAAGTCGTCCTTCAGCAATTTCGCGGTGAGCTTACGATGCTGGGCGGACGTAACGACATGCAGGCTGGAGCCGATCCGAGCGACATGCAAGGCGCCGGGTTCGGGCAAACCAGCGACAGCGGCTTTGGCAGCAGCGGTGGTGGTTTAGGACAAGGCGGTGCCAGCCAAGGTGCGGGTGGCGGCTTTGGCCAGGGCAGTGGAGATTTTGACGATGAAATCCCGTTTTAGGGGATGATGCGAAGGACAATGGTCAATCGGTTCCGATCAACTGCCTGCCACCATTTGACGTCCGAACCGCAAAGCCGTTCAGCGATACGGACTGGCAGTGTCGCCCTTTTTACTCGTGAGTTTCGTCGTTTTATCTTCACAAAGGCTCGGTTCTGGGCGGCGATCCTGATGTTGCTGTTCATCGCTAGCTTGGCCACCGCTCAACAGCGGCCAGTGGTCAATGTGTTTGTGAGATGGACCGGCCAGCCAACTATCGATCTGGGTCTGTTGGCCTATGATAACTCCAGCGATTGGCTGAAAGCAGATCGATTTATTAATCAGGCTTGGACGCAGCTAGGCAATGGACGAGCCGTCCTTGAAATCGAACTGCCGACTGCTGGCGCCTATGGCTTCATTATTTTCGCTGACGAAAATGGTAATCGAAAATTTGATCGTCGACTTATCGGTGCATCGGAACCATTTGCGCTTATCAACGGGACAAAGTTGTCGGTGCTTGATCGGCTAACTTTCTCCAACGCACTTGAGTACGTCGACAATGGAGTAAATCAATTCGAAACCCAATTCTGATCTAAATGATAAAGCGCACCTACTCACAATCACCGAGACAATTAGCGCTAAAATGCTTGTTATTATGCGGCAATAGAGGTAAAAACTGATGGAGTTTTGGTTCGAAAAATCAGATTCTCTCCATCGCTTGAACTGCGACAGTACAATCGAGTGAGTGCTGGAATTTCTTTTTTTTGCCATGTCAATTGTTACGCCAAAAGTTACCATCCAGCCCTTGAACTGAAACGGGTGCGATTAGGCAGATATTTAGACAGGAAATTGCTTTGAGCATCACTGACGACGACAAACCAAACATCGTAGACACGAACAGCAATGACGGTGGTGATGGTTCGCCGCCGACCTCGGATGCGGCCGGTTTTGGTGATGGTGGTTCCGACATTGCCCCTGTAAGCCTGATCGACGAGATGCGGCGCAGCTACATGGACTATGCCATGAGCGTGATTGTCAGTCGTGCGCTCCCAGACGTCCGAGACGGCTTAAAGCCAGTTCACCGACGAATTCTCTATGCCATGAAGGAAGGTGGGTACGATTGGAACCGGCCTTACCGAAAATCGGCCCGCATCGTTGGTGATGTCATGGGTGCATATCATCCCCATGGTGATAGCGCGATTTATGACGCGATGGTGCGGATGGCACAGAACTTCTCGTTGCGGTTGCCTTTAGTAGATGGCCAAGGCAACTTCGGGAGTGTCGATGGTGATCCGCCAGCAGCAATGCGTTATACTGAGGCGCGTTTGCAGCGGGTTGGTTCGGTTATGCTGGATGACATCGGCAAAGAAACCGT
>CAXBRM010000125.1:0-6203 GCA_963978305.1 uncultured Rhodospirillales bacterium | reverse complement strand
TGCTGCGTTTTAAAGGTGATGTAGAAGTGATGGTCGCCAGGCAGTCCGTATTCAGCGGTTTGCCAAAGCGCCAAATAGATGATCCGCCGCATGCCATCAATCATCCACTCATCGTAGGGAATCAGTCCATCCACAGCACCAGTATTATCGTCGTCATTCGCCATCAACAAGCGGGCTTCTTTCTATTAAACGCATAATGTTACGGTCTGATGCATAGAATATTTATTTGGTTCCTTGCAATCAATCTCAGGCAAGATCGTGAAACTAAGTCGATATTGGGGGTCAAATTAATCGTTAAGTGTCCCCAGTGCACAATTGCCACCGGATTATGCCCAGTGTCTGAGCCGAATCGGCAATGCGGTCTCACAACAACGTCACACGCAATGTTGTGCGAAAAATGAATTGGAAATGGAGCGAATGAGGCGTTCTGTTGCTAGGTGCCTCGTCCCCCACCTAAAGCGCTCATGCCCTAGGGATTTAGTTCAGTTTAAGGCACTACAATTAAGCAGCGACTGCAACTGGAGCATAGTTATCATTTGCAACTATTTTGATGGTCCGATACGGTGGTACCATGCCGAGCGAAAGTACTGTCTTTCAATGCACGTCGATCCTATTTCGCCCCCAAAGCCTCACAACGTTGTGAGGATGATGGTGGAGGCGCGGGGTACCGCCCCCCGGTCCGCAACACCTATTGCACAGCCAATTTATCGCCATAGAGCAAAGCTCACCAAAGACTATAGGCGTTATAAATGTCAAACACAAGGCGACTTGAAGAAAGCGCAATAATCCCATGCTCGGGTCGCTTTCGCCCTTGGCAAAGTGATTTGCATGACTAAACAGTGACAGCATGACAAATCAGACATTGAACCAGCATGCCATCGATTTAGAAATTGATGAGCTTCGTGCACTCAACCATAAGACAGCCCGGACGACAGTACACGCGCTTGAGGATCGTCTTTACAAAATCCACCCGGTTCTGGATCATGGCTTTATCCGGGTGGTCGATTATATGGGCGATGATGCCAGTGTCGTTCAATCGGCAAGGGTTTCATACGGCAAAGGCACAAAGAGCGTACGTGATGATGAAGGGCTCATTCGCTATTTGATGCGGCACCGTCATTCGACGCCATTCGAAATGTGCGAGATCAAATTGCATATCAAGCTGCCAATTTTTGTTGCGCGTCAATGGATCCGGCATCGGACAGCCAACGTTAATGAATACAGCGCTCGCTACTCGGTTTTAGACAAAGAGTTTTACGTGCCGGCACCGGAGCATCTCGCGGCACAATCAATGGTGAACAACCAGGGGCGCGGGGCTGTTTTGGCAGGTGACGAAGCCCAATGGGTTTTGGATGCTTTGCGCCGAGATAGCGATGCTGCTTATACGCGCTACGAAGAACTTTTAAACGAGCGCCAGGGTGGGGCAATCATTGACAGCACTCGCCAAGGTCTCGCTCGGGAGCTTGCGCGGATGATGCTGCCATTGAACACCTACACGCAATGGTATTGGAAAATTGACTTGAATAATTTGATGCACTTTTTGGCGCTTCGTGCCGACCCACATGCGCAATACGAAATTCGTGCCTATGCCGACGTGATGATCCAAATTTTACACGATTGGGTGCCATTTACGGCGAAAGCATTTGAAGATTACCGGGTTGGCGCTTTTGAAATGTCCGCACAAATGATTGCTGCGGCTCGGCGGATGATGGCAGGCGAGACAGTCAAACGTGAAGACACAGCCATGAGCCGGCGGGAATGGTCGGAATTTTGCCGCGTTTTTGAGCTCTCAGTAGATTAGTATTTGGTTAGCGGTTGGTGCAAAGAAGTGTCATCGGATCCTGAATTTTCATTGCAGTCGTTGGCCAAGCCCTGGCCCAAAAACAGCCCGGCAGCCGCCATCAAGTCGAGTGATTTGATCTTAATCGCGCTTGGCATTTCGGCATGGATTGTTTTACTGTCTTTTGCTTTTGACGGTGGCGCAAACGCCAGCAATAATTGGGCCTCTCAACCCGACGACGCTTTTGCAAGGAATGTACGCTTCGGGACCCTCATGTCCTTTGCTGGCTTCAGCTTGGCATTGATCTCGCTTTGGGCTTTGGCCAGAATGCGACGCTATACACCGGCGATGCTTTCTTTAAAAACCGCGCCAATACCAGCTTACATTCTCCTTATACCAGCCTGGTTTGTATCGGCTCAAATTATTGGCTTGCTGTATTCCTTGGTGTCTGGACAATCCGGTTTGGACACGCTGTCAACCATTCATCAAGAATATCAGGCGGCCTATCGTGCTGATTTTATCTCACAGTTTGCTTATTGGAGCGTAGTGGCAGTTTTGCGCCCGTTGGCCATGGCTGTTGTGTTTCGCGGTTGGGTCTTTGGCTGGCTGCGCATGCGCATGGGGTTTTGGCCATCTGCGTTTATCTCCAGTGCTCTTTACGCGGCCAGTTACGTTGGCACCTATGACCACATTCTTGAAGTTTCCACCCATTATGTGGCAAGTGTTCAGGCTGTGGACTTGATAATAAAGGGTTTGGTGGCTTGCTTACTAACCGAGTTTAGCCGAAGCATTTGGCCAAGTGCTTTGTTGGCAATTGCAACAACAATGATTTCGCTGGCATTTAGTTGAGAAAAAGCCCACTCTTTTTTAGATATTCGTGATGCGTACGTTGAAATTTCTCTGCGAACAACACAAATCATGAAGGCATTCCTTCGGAAAAATGAAAGGCGAAGTTGATGAGTAATCAACCAACGGCCGGCGGCCATGGTGTCACCGATCCTGAACTGGCGATGAGCAACGGCGATGGCCCCTGGGGTGGCAAAAGCGGTAGCTCAAACGGATCGGGCAGTGGTCCCTGGGGTGGCAATAATGCCGGTGGCAGCGATGGGCCATCGCGAACACCACGGCGCACCAGCGAGCCGGGTGACAACTCTGGCAATGTTGAGGACTTTTTAGAGCGTGTCCGACGCAACACGAATAATGGCGGTGGCGGTGGCAATCGTCCCGGCAGACGTGGCGGCGCTGGCGGTGGTGATATCATGGGGCTGGTCCGGCGTTTCTGGTGGCTCATCCTAATAGGCCTGCTAGCCGTCTGGCTTGCCAGCGGTTTTTACACTGTCGATGCGTCTGATCGTGCTGTTGTGACGACCTTTGGACGTATCTCAGGCGAAACGGGCCCAGGTCTTCATTGGCGGATGCCTAGCCCGATTCAGGACCACCAAACAGTCAATGTCCTGGAACCCCAGGAGACAACGATCGGCGGCGTCAACAACCGTGATGAATCGTTAATGCTTACAAGTGACATTAATATTGTGGACGTTGAGTTGACCATTCGTTGGCTGGTCAGCGATCCGACCGCGTTTTTGTATACCACGGCCCAGCGCTCTCGCGATGTGCGATCCGATGTCGAAAAAGTTGTTAAAGTGGCTGGCGAAGCGGCGTTACGCTCTGTGATCGGTCGGACGACGCTTGAAAGTGTCTTGGCCCAGGGAAAGGATATCGTCCAGAGCGATGTGAAAGCCGAACTCCAACAGACGCTTAACAGCTATCAGCGCATTGATGATCCGACTGGCGCTGGCGTTGGCGTCGAAATTGACAACGTCTTATTGGTCAATGCGCAACCACCTCAGCAGGTGAAGCCAGCATTTGACGACGTTCAGGACGCACGTCAAGACCAAGAACGCTTTCAAAATGAAGCCGAGGCCCGTCGCAACGTCTTGATCCCGCAGGCTCAGGCTCAAGCAGTAGAACTTCTACAATCGGCTGAAGCGTACAAAGCGGAGCAAGAGAGCTTAGCCAAGGGTGAGCGCGACCGATTCCTTGCGGTTTTGGAGGCTTACCAAAGTAATCCTGATGTGACGGTCAGACGCTTATACATTGAAACGATGGAACGGATCTTGGCGCAGCGTGGGGCAGTTATCCTCGACGGTAGTCTTGGCGACAGCGCTTTGCCGTTACTGAACTTGTCAACCAGCCCGTCTGGCAATTAATCACCGACTAAGGAGAATAGAAAGATGAACCAATCTTTAGGTGTCGTTATCGCGGTGATCTTTGGTGCCATCGCTTTCGTGGGGCTGAACAGCCTTTATATCTTACCCGAATCAAGATCGGCGATCGTCTTGCAATTTGGTGACCCCGTGCGCTCGGTCACACAGCCAGGACTAAAAGTTAAGTTTCCCTTCATCCAAAACGTGGTGATTAGAGACAACCGCATCCAGAACTTCGATCCGAGTGCACAAGAGTTGCTGCTCTCAGATCAGCAACGGGTTGCTGTCGATTATTACGTTCAATATCGTATTGCCGATATCCAGAAGTTCTATGAATCCTTTGGCATTGGCAGCGCTGATACGCGGCTGAAATCGACAACAGACGCGAAAATTAGGGATGCTCTGGGTAAGGCAACGCTTGACAATTTGTTGAGCGAGCAACGACTGATTCTCATTGCCGATGTGCAAGAGAAAGTTGCTGAAGAGATGAACCGATTTGGCGTGGAAATTGTTGATATCCGGATCGGTAAAGCCGACTTGCTTGATGCCAACCAAAATCAAGTGTTTGTTCGCATGCGGACAGAGCGTAAAGAGCAGGCCGATGAGCTGCGGGCCAATGGTGAGCAGGTGGCGCGAAACATTCTGGCAGAGGCCAATAAGCAGGCCAGAACAATCGTGGCAGAAGCGCGCGAGGGTGCCGAGCGACTACGAGGCCAGGGTGACCAGTTCAGGATCACGGAAGTCGATGGCGCGTACGCCCAAAACCCGCAGTTTGCTGCTTGCTATTTGGCATTGCGCAGTTACGACAACGTATTAGGCTCGGGCGCGATTCAGATTGATGATACCAACAGCCCGGTCCAAAAAGACGATTCAGATGTTCGTTTGGTGCTGACCACTGGTAATGCGTTTTTTGGCGCCTTCCAAAGCGGCTGCGCTAACCTGTTGGGTGACAACTAAGTTCGGTTGTGCCTCAAGCTGAGTGAATTTTCTTTTCGCCCGCTTTCATCAGGATGGGCTGTTGCTCCTGACGAAGATCTCGACTGGAGCAACGCTCTGGCGTTGCGGGCCCGGCGTGTCGGGCAGGTGCGTAATTTTGACCCAAGGGGGTACTTTTACGCTCAATGCCGCGTAGCTGTCATTTTTCGCCAAGATTTAGCCTTGATATCGGTCAAGGTGTAACAGGGCGGGATGTTCTGCTGCGGTTTTTGCCGTGTTAAATGAGCACCTGCCGGGACCGAGGTCTGAGCTGACGTGTTGGCGTCGGGACCGGTT
This sequence comes from uncultured Rhodospirillales bacterium, assembly GCA_963978305.1. Lineage (GTDB taxonomy): Bacteria > Pseudomonadota > Alphaproteobacteria > UBA7985 > UBA7985 > CAXBRM01. The sequence goes on along the minus strand of CAXBRM010000125.1, from coordinate 944 downwards.
ATCGACCGCAAAATCAATTGTGGAGAAGAAATACAGTATGAATGTCGTGACGAGCAGACAGTCTAATATTTTCCTCGAGAAATTAATCGCAATGATAGCGCTAGCGTCCATTGTTTTTGTGCCCAATCTGGCCAATGGGCAAGTTGGCATTAGGCCAGATGTCAATCAGCTCGCTGATATTGTTGAGGATTTGCTGCCGACGGTCGTTAACGTTGACACCCGCTCGACAATAAGTGTCGGTGGCGCTCAATTTGATTTGCCCGAGGGCCAGGAGTTGCCGCGAACGTTCCGAGAATTTATGGAGCGTATGCAACCTCAACAACGTGAAACCGCTGGGGCAGGCTCGGGCTTCATTGTCAGCGATCGATTTATCGTGACAAATAACCATGTCGTTGAAGGCGCGAGCGAGGTCATTGTTACCTTGAATGATGGTAGCCAGTTCGCAGCGGAAATATGGGCTACAGACCCTGACACGGACCTAGCGGTTCTGCAAATTGACAGTGGTGGCCGCGATTTGCCAGAAATTGAGTGGGGCAGCAGTCAAGACCTACGCGTGGGTGAATGGTTGATCGCGATTGGTAATCCTTTCGGGTTCGGCTCTACTGTCACCGCCGGGATCGTATCCGCCAAAGGTCGCAGCATTAGTTCTGGTCCTTATGATCAATTCATCCAAACCGATGCCAGTATCAACCGTGGCAACAGTGGCGGTCCAAGTTTCAACATTGATGGCAAAGTTGTCGGTGTGAATTCGGCCATTTATTCACCTACCGGTGCCAGCGTTGGTATTGGCTTTGCCATTCCCAGTCGCATTGCACAGCGGGTTGTGGAAGATTTGATTGTTGAGCGGGAGGTTGTGCGAGGCTTTATCGGCGTACGGATCGATGAGATTAGCGACGCTATTGCGGAGGAGTTAGGGCTGGAGCGAGCACAGGGCGCTGTCGTAA
>CAXBRM010000124.1:0-6222 GCA_963978305.1 uncultured Rhodospirillales bacterium | reverse complement strand
CGATGTAGAAAAAAGGCGTCATCATTGCACCGGCGATGCAAACGCATGCAGTGGAAATGCCGAGGGCAGTCATGTAAATGCGGTCTATGTTGATACCAACGGCGCGCGCGCCGTCTCCGTCTTCGGCAACTGCCCTTATTGCTCTTCCCGTGCGAGTCCGCATCAAGAATTGGTAGAGCCCAACAACAATCACGACCGCTAACAATGTTGCCGCCAGACGGGTCAGACTGATCCGAGCGCCAAGAACTTCAATGGTATTGGACGCATAGGCCACCTGAACAGTTTGGTAATCTGAGCTGAAGAAGAAGACGGCAATATTCTGAAGGCACAGAGATATGCCGACAGTAATCAAGATTTTAATGGTCTCGGGTGCTTCCAGTACAGGCCGTATCAGGAACTTCTGCAGTATCCAGCCGATGCCAAAGAACAGCGGGACGCCGATCAGCGCCGCGATGTAGGGGTCTATGCCGATCAGCGTGTAGCAGAAAAAAGCAAAATACATTCCCACGATCAGAAAGTCGCCATGGGCAAAATTTTTGATTTTCATGACGCCGAACGTAAGTGTCAGCCCTACCGAAATGAGGGAAAACACACCACCGATCAGCAGCCCGCTTATCAGGGCTTGTAGATAAACAGCAACCATAGAACCGATTATTCAGCCAGCGAGTTTAAGGACATCAGCTTAAGGAGTAACACAGTGCGACGTATCGCACTGTGTTCGGTTTGGTTTACCTTACCGCGCATTCCAGGCCGGCACAGGCCAGTTAAGGTCAGCGGACGCTGACTCGAACGGCCACACTGTCTTATGCTTGCCATCAATGATTTGCATGATGATCAGCTGGGCCTCGGGTGACTGGCCGGTCTGGTCGAAACGGATGCAGTCGTAAGGCAGGATGTTCTTATCCCCGCACAACTTTGTTTCGGCCAGGGCATCACGGAGCTTCTTGCGATCCATGGAACCGGCTCGCTCCAACGCATCCTTCAGCACGTAGGTTGACATATACGTTTCCGCCGCATGTCCGTTCATATCGATGCCGAACTTCGCCTTGAATTTCTTGGCGATTTCCTCAACACCGGTTTTCTTGACGTCAGTGGCCCATTCACCAACGGTGAATGTATAGTCTGCATCAGCCCCGAGAGTTGAGATGTAGGCCGGGTCGATGTGACCAGCAGACGTGCCAACGATCGGCGCGTTGATACCGAGTTCTTTCATCGTTTTGGTGATCAGAACCGCGTCCGACAAATATGAAACGAGCAGAACCGCATCCGGATTCAACTGCTTGATCTTGGCCAGAGTCGCCGTCATGTCGGCTGTTTCCTTCGGGTACGCAATACGGTCCAGGACTTCAATGCCATAATCGGCTGCCGCTTTAACCTGACCGTCCCCGGTCGACTTTCCAAACAGCGTGTCCTCGTGAAGCAGCACCACTGATTTGACGGGCTTTCCGGCCTTTTCACTAGCTTCTTTCACAAACCTGATCTGGTCACGTGCATACCAAGACGCCTGCGGAGACACCTTGAACAAATATTTGAATCCGCGGCTTGTGATTGAGTCGGCGATTGCAACTGGGTCGATGAAAGGTACCTGCAGCTTCTCTGAAACCTGTGTAACCGGGAATGTAACGCCCGACTGGTAGGCGCCCATAATGGCCACTACACCTTTTCTCTCAAGCTTCTGGAGCTCTGTAATACCGATTTCAGGCTTGCCTTGAGTGTCACCGTCAATCATTTCCAGCTTGGCGCCGCCAAGTGCGGCTATTCCACCATTGGCATTGATTTCTTCAACGGCAAGCTCGTGGCCTCTGCGATTGTTGATCCCGATAGGTGCAACACCTCCGCTGAGCGGCAGCAGGATTCCCACTTTGATGCTGTCAGCTGCATAAGCGGCTTTTGGTCCGAGCTGGAGTGCGAAAGCTGAGATCCCGATCGCAGCAACACTCAACATTGTAAACAGTCTGTTTGACCTGAGCATTTGTTCCTCTCCATTCCAAATTTTTGTTAGTTTTTAGACATCGTCTAAAGAACGATGCCACAAGGAGAAACTTTCACAACTTATAAATCGAAAAAAAACCCCGAATATTATCCAACGAGACACTTGGTCACATTTGGTTGCCATGTTTTCCGAGGTGTGACTTGTGCAATATGCCAACCGGAGCGGCGCATTCGAGGCGAGTGAACATGAAAATGCAGTCTGAAAGAGCACTTTCAATTTTGCGAGCTAGCGACGAGGGCATAAACGCCTGGCAGGAGATCAACAACTCCGCTTACCGTAAACAGAGAATCGAGTTGGCTGGCAAAGCTGAGCCTTTGCCGTTACTGGGCGTCACCTTCGGTATCAAGGACATCATTGATGTTATCGGCTACCGTACCGGGTTTGGTTCAGCCATTTACGAGCAACCAAATGCAGCGATCAATTATAGTCCGTCAGTGGATGCCGCATTTGTCTCATTGCTCAAAAGCAAAGGCGCCCTCATTCTCGGCAAAACAGTCACGACCGAGTTTGCAACTTTCAAGCCGTCAGCAACCGCAAATCCGGCAGCAAAGGGTCGGACGCCCGGCGGTTCATCCAGCGGTTCTGCAGCAGCTGTAGCTGCAGGCATGGTAAATATTGGAGTCGGCACCCAGACCGCTGGTTCAATTATAAGACCTGCCTCGTATTGTGGCGTAGTTGGTTTTAAACCGTCATTGGGATCTTTTGATCTTTCAGGAGTGAAGTCGCTTGCGCGCAGTTTCGATACAATCGGGTGGTTCTCCCGAACGGTGCAGGAGTCGCGTGATCTGTACACTATTCTAAAAGCGCAAAATGAACCAGCGACCAAAATGAAACCACAAAGTCTTAGGATTGGGCTGTGCCGCTCACCATTCTGGGACCGTGGAAACGAAACGCTGGCCAAAGCCTGGAGCCAGTTGGAAAATGTGCTTGCACACCAGTCTTCTTCTGTCCAAGTGGTTGAGGTGAATTTGCCAAAAGAATTTCATGATGCTGAAAATGTCCACCAAACCATCTTTGCCAAACAGGCATACGAGGCATTGCACTTCGAATTTACCAATTATGAGACCTACCTCAGCAACCAGATCTGCGAAATTCTTCAGGAGGGACAAGAATTAACCAATAAGACCTATGAGTGCGCACTTTCCAAAATGCAAAATTTGAGGATGCTCTTTGACACGTTATCAAGCGATTTTGATGCCCTCGTCACCCCCAGCTCGCCAGGAATCCCGCCAAGGAAAGAAGATGGAACAGGCGATCCAATTTTCAACAGGACATGGAGCCTTCTGGGGGTGCCGGCGGTAAACGTGCCGGGACTCTCCAGTGATGAAGGCTACCCAGTCGGTGTTCAGGTGATCGCCGGTTTCAGGCAGGACGCCAAAGCATTATTGGTCGCGCAATGGCTCGAAGACAGGCTGGCGTGAGTTACTCTGAAGGCTAAGTCAAGGCCACCCTTGATAATTCGGTAACTGGTAGGGTGAAGCGACGAGCAGAAGCTTCTATGCAACCGGTACGACGTATTAAGTCAACGGCAAACGCTTTTCAACGATACGCGCCATGATAGACGCCCCGACTGGCAGCAACTCCTCGCCTAATACGAAAGAAGGACTATGTAGGACATTAGTGCCGGTGTGACCAACACGGCAATACGCACCAGGAACCACGCGCAGCATATCTGCAAAATCCTCCGAGACGGTCGAAGGCACGGCCCTGTCAGAGACATTGCCTGACCCCACGATGTCCCTGGCGGCATCGGCATACGCATCCGATAGTTCGGGGGTGTTCTCAAGCACGTTGAATACATTACGCGTATCGAGATCAATCTCGACCTCATAGGCAGCAGCAATGCCGTTGCAAATAGTTTGCATGCGTTGTGTGGCAAGGGCACATACCTCATCACGAAAATACCGGACGGTACCGGCAATATGAGCTGTCTCCGGCACCACATTATACGCTGCCCCGGCATGGATCTGCGTGACGGACAGAACACAGCTTTCTAGCGGCGCAACATTTCGGCTGACAATGCTTTGCAATTGCCCAACAAGGGTTGAGGCAATCATCACGGCATCCCGTGACTGTTGAGGCATAGCGGCATGGCTACCAACTCCACGAATATGTGCATCGAAGAACATAGCGCCCGCCATCGCAACGCCGTTACATATGTCGAATGTGCCCGGCCGCCCATTCGGGGAATTGTGCATGCCATATATTTCGTTAACAGGAAATTTCTCAAAAAGCCCATCGGCAATCATTTGCCGCGCGCCGCCAAGGCCTTCTTCCGCAGGCTGGAAAATCAATACAGCCGTTCCATTAAAATCGCGTGTTTCTGAGAGGTGCCGAGCAGCGCCAAGCAGCATCGTTGTGTGGCCGTCATGACCACAAGCGTGCATTTTTCCTGATGTTTGTGACGCAAACGATACACCGCTTATTTCATCAATCGGCAATGCATCCATGTCAGCTCGCAGGCCAATGCGTCGATTACCCGCCGATTTTCCGTGTATCACAGCGACAACACCAGTTTTGCCCAATCCTGTGTGAACTTCATCAACACCATATTCGGCGAGCTTTTCGGCAACAATTTTACTGGTTCGAGTTTCTTCAAACCCCAGTTCCGGATTGGCGTGCAGATCCCGATAAATGGCCACCATCTCGTCTTTGGCGGCGGCAATAGCCGGAAGAATATTCATGGAATTGCTCCAAAAAGTTCGACCAAAAGTCTGTTGGCGCCGGACGGTTGTTCTAAAATTCTCTGCTAAAGACCAACAACGGACAAGAAGAAATAATCATGCAAAATTCAATTTTGTTTCGCACAGCCTGGTGCCAATCAATAGCGCATCAGCGTTGGAACATTTTAAATTGCTTCAAAACAGCCTTCTAAACCTGAATTTAGCGCAACCTTACGAAATTTATCCCGATTCGAGGTCGGTGAACTGTGGCTGAAGGTCGGTGGAACCTTAAAACTTTGTGTTTGGACCATAGCGCTCCAGGCACGGTGCAGTGTTCAAGCAAGGTTACAGGTAAGGGTTTGACAACTTACCCATAGGGCCTTTTGTGGGCATATGGTTAAGAGTGATCCGGTCGCTTGATGGATTCACGGTAAAGCATCGAAACTCAGCCAAAGAGTAATTTGAAGCGGCTCTGAAAATTCATCTGTAACAACCGAAACCAAATTGACTCATCACGTCATGTTAACTGATGGTCACTTTGATTGGACTTGGGTTATAGCCGTTGCAGGGATTATGCATTTGCGGGCAGTTTGAAAGGACTGCCAGAACGTTGCATTCAGCACGGAGAGAAACAAAACTACCGGGCTTCAGCTGTGCACTGGCGACGCCAGCTGCGCCATTTTCCAAAACGGGAACACTCATGAACCAGTTCACATTCGGGACTATTGCGTCGCGGCCCATTCCCCGCTGAGCAAGCTCTGCTTCAAAATTTGTGTAGCAGGACTCCGTCGTCTCTACCCCGTAGCGGAGCATGTTGTTCGGATTGCTGCAGCAACCGTAAATGGTGTCATGTTTGCCTACAGTGTCTTTGACGACCGTAAAAAGTGGCTTGCCACTGTCAGCTCTCAAGACTGAGCCTTCTTCGATATAGATGTTTCCTTGAACCTTGATGGTATTGGTTGCCGAGAACCTATCGGTCAAATCGTCCGCATCGTAACAAAGAAAATCAACTGCCTGCTGCCCTTCTAAATCTGTAATTGTCAGCGTCCTGCCGCGCTCGACAACCGCTGACCACGGCATCTTCGGCTCGACTATTTCCTCACTGTTAGCTGACATGGGGCGAGATGTAATCCAATTTTTTGAGAAGGAAATGGTGGGCGTGACAGGGATTGAACCTGTGACCCCTACGATGTCAACGTAGTGCTCTCCCGCTGAGCTACACGCCCCACGCATTTTTATCGGCATCACATTGGTAAGAGACCCTCATAATATGTGATGACGCGCTATATCTGCACCATGCGGCGGCGCTTATCAAGCTTTTTTCGCCTGATCCTCATAACGGTTTATGAACGAAATAGTTAGTGGCTTTATCAAAAGCCTTAACCATCCCATCAAAACAGTGGTTTTTTGTCACAGGGGACGCATTGATGATTGCGATACGCACCATGGCAAGGTAGCGTTTTGTTGTTATGCGTGGTAGTGATGAACATTCATTTTTTGATGCGGCAGTCCCACCGCCTACCCATGGATTATCTGATGAAACCATAGCGGATACCGACTTAGACG
>CAXBRM010000123.1:0-6246 GCA_963978305.1 uncultured Rhodospirillales bacterium | reverse complement strand
CGTATTTTCTTCTAAACTCATTTGGATCTTGACCTCTACCACTACGCGTCTCTACTATTGATGGAAAGCTAACTCCGTTTGAGTTATACAAATATACTTGAGCCGTGGCTGGTGTCGGCACGAAGTTATGCCTTAGTTTTATGTTTAGATCACCTTTTTTACTGGAGGAGAACATGAAAATACTTGTCACTGTTACAATCACTAAGGGGTTCGACACTTGGGTTGAGATGTCGAAGTCTTTGGCAGATGAAGCGGCTAAGCACGGTATCTACACAATTTGGGCTGGCGCCAATCCAGATGAAACTCAAGTCTATGTTGTCGTAGAAGTCCAAGATCAATCGCAGATGAAAACTTTCGGTGAGCGTGAAGATATTGCGAAAGCACGTTCAGATGCGGGGGCAATCGTTGCATCGACTGAAATTATATCGCCGATTGGTGCCGATTATATGCCAGGCTAAACCGGCACTGATGCTTGACGCTTAAGGCAGTTTTTTCTCCTGCTTTCAGAGCATAAATGCTGCTGTGCCCGTACAGTGGTTGTGTGAAGTGTATCATTAATCGACGGGGCTTTTATTGATAAAGCTCTTTCCTGAGTGCTTTGCCGTTCGTGGGGTTTGCTGAGGATGCAGATGTCTACAAAACCGGTTACCGGAATGGTACTGGCGAAAAAACGGGCTAAATATTGCCGCTGATGAAGACTGTCCAGAACAGGATCCTGGGCAACTCTTCATTTGATCTTGGCAAAAGCGATCCGGTGAAAAAGGTGTTACTCGCTATCCAAACGAAACGTCAGGCAGACGATCGGTTAAGAAAATGACTACTAATGGTGATGATCAGTTTTTGATAAAAGCTTCGGGATAATTGGTAAAATAATCACCCGAAATCGGCGTCATGACGCCGCTCTCAATCACCGCACCAGCCTCTCTGCGTTTTTCTGTCAGTTCGTCATCAGCACCGAACGCTTGGATGGCTTCCATGCTTGGAAACATCATGATGACGTGCAGTTGGTGCGGATTGTCCTTTTCCGTTCCGGCAAACAGGAACTTGATTCCATGTTCTTTCAGCTTTGCATCTTGAGCGTAAACCATCTTCTGCCAGGTATCAAAACCCTTCGTAATCGTAATTTGCCCTTTGACTAAGATAGACATCTATTAATCCTTCCCGTTTGTTGAGTTAAAGATAAAGGTTTATTTCGGTCATTTCGAGTATGCCTCTGACAGTCTGACTGCACGCTTCATTTTCAAGATCTATACATCGCAAAAATAGCAGTGCAATAAACCAGGGTACTTTTGTTCACCAGTTTCGTAAAATATAGATATCTAAAGTAGGCTTAAATATTATTACAGTAGAAACATAAAGTTGCTCAGGGAAAGTAAATCGCTGAGAAATTTTCCTGAATTTTGGGCAAACATACGGAAAATCCCCAGCCGAGACAGGCATGAGTTTAACAATAAAAAACAGCCGCCTAAATGGCTTGCCCAAAGCCACGACAGATCTGATTTGAATTCAGCGTCTACCCGTCGTCTGCCGATTGAGGCTGACCATATATCGGTTGTTCAACGCGGTTTGTTGAAGATGGTCAAGCGTTCTCGAAGCCTGATCCGCAGTTGAGGTCGGCAACAGGGGGAATCGAGAAATTGGTGGAGCCTAGGGGAATCGAACCCCTGACCTCTACACTGCCAGTGTAGCGCTCTCCCAGCTGAGCTAAGGCCCCGAAGTGGGCTGGGACAGCGGATTTGTCCCAACTGATGTCAGAGAATGACCCGTAGCCAAGCTGCCGACAAGGATCAAGTTTTTATTCTTCTTCGCTATTATCGCCGAATTCGACTTCGCTTAGACCATGGTCTCCCAAGTCTTCTTCATCTTCCTCCAGCAACGTGCCGTCATCGCCATCGTCGCCAAAGTCATCGCCCAAATCGACATCTTCGTCGAGATCGACATCAACGTTGACGTCTTCATTGTCGCTTAGCAGCGTCGCATCATCGTCGTCATCGCTGGCCATCTCGATATCGGTGTCCTCATCTTCGAGGTCGGTTGCATCCTCAAGTTGCGCCTCAGACGTTTCAGCTTCTTCTTTGCTGGCGGCAACAGCGGCGGCGGCACCACGGCCACGGCGACTGCGCATGACTGCTTCTGGATCAAACTCAGTACCGCAGGATGGGCAAATGATTAGATCTTTGTTGAAATCGTAATATTTTGCCCCGCAAGATTGGCATAGGCGCTTGGTGCCCATTGTTTCTTCGGTTAGACCTAAGTCCACAAGCTGACTCCTGCTGTTCAAAAATAGAATTTACAATTGCGAATGCCGCTGGATGCAGTGTCAGCAGTCAATTGTCAACTGAGCTACACGCACAGCGATCCAGCGCGCCATGCAAACATAGTGTTTTCTTTCTATGCTCGCTGGCGTTAAAGGCAAGTATCTGAAGATTTTTTGATAGTAAGGGTGTTTCTTTTGAGTTCCGTAGCAACCCCAATAGCAGCCAGTAGTTATGCCAGCGAACAGCTTGCTGGTCGTGCGCGCGTTCCTGGTGACAAAAGCATGTCTCACAGGAGCCTGATGTTTGGTGCGTTAGCAATCGGCGAGACCAGGCTCAAAGGCCTTTTGGAGGGCGAAGATGTTATGTCAACAGCCCGCATCATGCGACAGCTTGGCGCAACAATCGAAAGAAACCGTGAAGAATGGATTGTTACCGGTTGCGGACTTGGCCTGTTGCAAGAACCGCAGGAGCCCCTTGACTTAGGTAACAGCGGCACCAGTGCTCGTTTGCTTGCCGGTTTGATCGGTGGTCACCACATAACAGTCACGATGTTTGGCGACGCCAGCTTGAACAGCCGGCCCATGGGGCGCGTGATCAAACCATTGTCGGATATGGGTGTGCAGTTTTTGGCGCGAGATGATGACAAGTTACCGCTCACGATGCGTGGTCCGCAAGATGTTTTGGCATGCTCTTACGAGTTACCCGTTGCGTCAGCACAGGTAAAATCAGCTGTCTTACTGTGCGGACTCAATGCCCGAGGAGAAACCACCGTGCTGGAACCCGAGCCGACACGCGATCATACAGAAAATATGCTGCGCGGTTTTGGTGCTGAAGTTCGGGTAACATTTGATGAAAAGGGTATAAAACATTCAACGATCGTCGGGCAGCCGACGTTATTTGGCACGCAGGTTGTTGTGCCTGCGGATATTAGCTCTGCCGCGTTTCCGATGGTCGCAGCCGCGATCGTACCTGGCAGTCAGATTACACTGACAGACGTCGGCATGAACCCGCTGCGCACCGGTATTCTTGCCTCACTCATCGATTTAGGGGCCTCCATCGACGTTCAAAATCAGCGTGAAATGGCCGGGGAGCAAATAGCCGATTTGCAGGTTGGTTGGGCGCCCTTAACAGGCTGTTTGATTCCTGCCGATCGCGCATCAAGCCAAATTGATGAATACCCGGTGCTGGCGGCGGCGGCGGCTTGTGCGGAAGGGACGACACGGATGGAGGGTTTAGCGGAGCTGCGCGTTAAGGAAAGTGACCGACTGGACGGTATTTGCCATATGCTGCGTGAAGCCGGTGTTGAACACCGAAGTGGTCCGGATTGGCTTGAAGTTGATGGTGTTGGCGGCGATGCACTTGTTCCTGGCGGTGGGAGAGTGATAAGCGCGCTGGATCACCGGCGTGTCATGGCCAGCTTGGTCTTGGGGTTGCGTTGCAAAACCGGCCTCCACGTGGACGATGCAAGCCCAGCAAACACAAGCTTTCCAATCTTTTTTGACCTCATGCGATCACTTGGTGGTCGCATAAGCAGTTAGTTCGGTTGCAACACCGTCTTGCATTGGCAAAGCACACAAGCAAAATATCATGAATTCAGTTTCTTACCATAATTGCCGAGTCGAGCACTTTTCTTGCGCAGCGGTTTTTTAGCGTCTATAAGCCGCGCTCCAGCGCTTGACTCGAACAATAGGCTACTTGGGCTGGTGTACAGGCGAGGCCGATCTCGTTTAACTTAGACATTTAACCCTGCTGGGGCGAGCGCGTTATCGTGACGATGTGCTGGGTCCTATCGGCGCTTGAAGCAAGTGGTTCGATACAGCAGCTTGATAGAAATAGGAAACCATTCCAATGGAAAGTTTTGAGGATCTCCTCAACGAAACCATGGGCAACAACCTTGAGGGCAGTGTCCTGACAGGTACCGTTCTCGGTGTAGAAAATGACCTTGTCATCATTGACGTCGGTCTCAAGTCGGAAGGCCGCGTGCCTTTGAAAGAATTCTCTACGCCCGGCGTAGAAATGAGCATCAACGAAGGCGATAGCGTTGAGGTATTCGTTGAACGCTACGAAGACCGCAATGGCGAAGTGATGTTGAGCCGTGAGAAGGCCCGTCGCGAAGAGGCCTGGATTGAGCTGGAAAAGAAATTTGAAGACAATGTTCGCGTGACAGGTGTCATTTTCAGCCGTGTGAAAGGCGGTTTCACCGTCGATCTCGGTGGAGCGGTGGCGTTCCTCCCAGGCTCGCAAATTGACATTCGCCCTGTGCGGGATGTTACGCCACTCATGAACATTGAACAGCCATTCCAAATTTTGAAAATGGACCGCGCGCGAGGCAATATCGTTGTGTCCCGCCGTGCGATCCTTGAAGAGACCCGTGCAGAACAACGTGGCGAACTCATTTCGACTTTGGAAGAAGGGAAAGTCCTCAAAGGCACAGTCAAGAACATCACCGATTATGGCGCTTTTGTGGATTTGGGCGGCGTCGACGGTCTGCTCCACGTCACCGATATTTCGTGGCGTCGCGTCAACCATCCAAGCGAAATGCTGACCGTTGGCCAGGAACTTGATGTTCAGGTCATCAAGTTCAACAGCGAGACGCAGCGGATCAGCCTTGGCATGAAGCAACTTGAAGCAGATCCTTGGGATACCGCACCGGCTCGCTACGTGATTGGTGCAAAGTTCGAAGGTCGCGTGACCAACATTACCGACTATGGTGCTTTTGTTGAGCTTGAGCCAGGCATCGAAGGCTTGGTGCACGTCAGCGAAATGTCTTGGACAAAAAAGAATGTCCATCCTGGCAAAATCGTATCAACCAGCCAAGAAGTTGAAGTTAAAGTTTTGGAAGTTGATACCAGCAAACGCCGTATTAGTCTCGGGTTGAAGCAAACCATGGACAATCCTTGGGAGGGTTTCCTGGATAACAATCCGGTTGGTGCTGTGATACAAGGTGAAATCCGTAACATCACCGAGTTCGGTTTGTTTATTGGCTTGGATGGAGACATTGATGGCATGGTCCACCTGACCGACATTGATTGGAACCGTTCCGGCGAAGATGCGGTGCAGGACTTCAGCAAGGGTGATACTGTCACTGCGAAAGTGCTTGACGTTGATGTTGAAAAAGAACGGATCAGTCTGGGCATCAAGCAAGTTGAAGAAGATCCATTCGCAAGCGCCATGAAAGGCGTCAAAAAAGGTCAAAACGTAAAGGTTACAATTACTGAAGTCACCGAAAACGGCCTTGAAGTTTCTATCGCTGACGGGGTGAATGGCTTTATTCGCCGCGCCGAATTGGCGAGGGATCGGGCTGATCAACGTACCGACCAATTCAAAGAGGGCGATGAGATCGAGGCGAAAGTAACTCAGATTGAAGCCAAAACACGTCGGTTAAACCTGTCGATTAAGGCCTTGGAAGCTGAAGAAGAAAAGCAAGCCATGGCCGAGTTTGGCAATGCGGAAAGCTCCGCAAGCCTTGGCGACATTCTCGGCGACGCTTTGAGCAAAGCACGAGAAGCGGCTGAGAAAAACGGTTAATTGATTGTCAATGAACCGGCAGTTGCATCTACTGTAAAGCAAAGGGGTCAGAGTAGCAGCGTACTTTGGCCCTTTTTGTTTTGGACAACATGGTTAAAAAGTCCTTCTCGACCTGATCCAAGCTTTGCTTTACAACAAGTTAGTTTTTTTGAGGAGTACGGAAAATGACGAAGTCAGAGCTTATTCAAATGATCGCAACGGATAACCCTCATTTGTATCTGCGCGATGTGGAGCGGATCGTTAACTGTGTGTTTAATGAAATTTCAGATGCTCTCGCAAAAGGTAAGCGGATCGAGCTGCGAGGGTTCGGCGCATTTTCGGTCACCACCCGCTCGTCCCGGATCGGCCGCAATCCCAGAACCGGCGAAACCGTAGACGTACCCGAAAAGAAGGCGCCGCTCTTTAGAACTGGTAAAGCGCTTCATGCCCGTTTAAATGAAGACATGTAACCCTTTGGCAT